>JADGOL010000037.1 GCA_017882995.1 Acidimicrobiales bacterium
GACAGGAGGGTCATGAACATCGAAGAGTTCTACGAGGCCGACGAGCGTCGGCGTCGCTCCGAGGAGATCGAGCTCGGCACGGAGTGGCACGACCTCGACGGTGTACGTCACGAGGTGTCGTGGGTCGTCGACACCGGCGAGCTCTATGTCATGCGTGAGCCCGCGGCACGTATCAGCGAGGATCCCTTCGGAGACGCATTTCAGGGCTCGCTCTCTATCGACGCCGTGACCGTCGCGGTGGTGGGGTGGATTCCCACGCGCGACCGAATGGAGGAAGTGCTGGCGGGGTGGCAGGACGCCATGGGGGGCACCGAGAGCTTGGCGTGGTTGGCGACCCGTCTGCGCGACCAGGCGGTGCCCAAGGCACCTCCGGCGAGCTGAACGCGAGCCACGGACTCATGAACAGCTCTACGCGGGCGTTGCCGTTCATTCTCGTCGGGGCCTTCGCCGTGCTGCTCCTCGGAGGTATCGCGCTGTCGTTGTCGAGCGCCCCGCCCTTCGTCGAGCAGCAGCTCCGCGACGCGGCGCACGCCACTCTCACCGCGTCGGGCTTCGCCCTCAAAGACACCAACTCGGTCACGGTTCTGCGTCAGTCGCAAACCAAGCAATCGGTCGGAACCGTGGTCTTCCTGGTGTTGTACCAGGCCCCGGCGTCGGTTCAGGAGACCGAGGTGGAGCCGAACGGGGCCACCGTCTCGGTCATCCTGATCGGTGACCGGCGCTTCCGGAAGTCCGGGTCGTCGTGGATCGAGCTGCCCCCCAGTGCGGGTCTCGGTGCCCGGGCCGTGACCACGATCACGGCCCCGTTGCAAGGGGCCGTGAACGCCACCCATGTCACCCGCCGGGGGGATCGCTATACCTTCGTGCCCCAGGATCTGGACAAGCTCCTGACCACCGTTCTTGCTGTCGACCCGACTCGGTTGTCGTCGCCGCACCTGACGGCCGTCGTGCGCGGTGGGACGCTCACCCGGGAGACGATCACCGCCGTGGTCGCCAACCAGCGCCTCGAGGTGGACCTGGTCTTCTCCGCCATCGGCTCGGCGCCCCCGGTGTCCGCGCCCCGGTCCTCGGCATTGGCGACGCCCCCGGCGAGCGGCCCGACGCCGCACTGAGCCCGCCCCAGGCTGCGCCGAGACCGCCCCGGGGTGAGTCTGGGGAGCCGGGGAGAGGGGTCGCCCGGACGGGGGCCTGGGCTGTCGGACCCCGGGGCGGGTGGATAGCATCGGGGAAACAGGTTTCACTTTGAGGAGGGGACGTGAAGGCCTACGACCGGCTGTTCATCGGTGGTGAATGGGTGGCCCCCGCGGGGACCGGCACCATCGACGTGATCAACCCGACGACCGAGGAGGTCGTCGGCCGCGTTCCGGACTCCACCGAGGCGGACGTCGACAAGGCTGTGGCCCTGGCACGCGACGCGTTCGACAACGGCCCCTGGCCGCGCATGACCCCCACCGAGCGGGCGGAGATCCTCACCAAGGTGTCACAGGCC
Source organism: Acidimicrobiales bacterium (assembly GCA_017882995.1). Taxonomy (GTDB): domain Bacteria; phylum Actinomycetota; class Acidimicrobiia; order Acidimicrobiales; family UBA8190; genus Chersky-840. The sequence goes on from JADGOL010000037.1 coordinate 1,490, forward strand.
ATTCAGGCCGACATGCAGGGCTTCGCCGAGCTCATCACCATGGAGATGGGATCGCCCGTGGCGTGGGGCACCATGGCCCAGGTCTTCGCACCCACGATGATCCTCGACTACTACGCGGGGCTGGCGTCGACGTTCCAGTTCGACGAGGTGCGCCAGGGCCTCATGGGCGAGGTACTCGTCGCCAAGGAGCCCGTCGGTGTGGTGGGGGCGATCAGCCCCTGGAACGTGCCCATGTTCATCGCCGCGGCCAAGCTCGCTCCCGCGCTCGTGGCGGGGTGCACGGTCGTGTTCAAGCCCGCGCCCGAGACGCCGCTCGACGCCTTCCGTCTCGCCGAGGTGTTCGAGGCGGTCGGCCTGCCCAAGGGTGTCTTGAGCGTCCTCCCCGCCGGCCGCGAGGTCGGGGAGCACCTGGTACGTCACCCCGGGATCAACAAGGTCTCGTTCACCGGGTCGACGGTCGCCGGCAAGAAGATCGGTGGCATCTGTGGCGAGCAGCTCAAGCGCTTCAGCCTCGAGCTCGGTGGGAAGTCGGCGGCGGTGCTCCTCGACGACGTCAACCTCGCCGAGGCACTGCCGATGCTGCTCCCCAACGCCATCATGAACAACGGTGAGGCCTGCATCGCTCAGACTCGGATCCTGGCCCCGCGCGACCGCTACCAGGAGGTCGTCGACGCGCTGGTCGAGTCGGTGTCGGCCATGAAGGTGGGCGACCCGCTCGACCCCGCCGTAGAGGTGGGCCCGCTCGTCGCCGAACGCCAGCGCGACAGGGTCGAGGGCTACATCAAGCTCGGCCAGGAGGAAGGCGCCAAAGTGGCTCTGGGCGGAGGCCGTCCGGCGGGGATGGACAAGGGCTGGTTCGTCGAGCCCACCGTCTTCGTGAACGTCGACAACTCCATGCGTATCGCCCAGGAGGAGATCTTCGGCCCGGTGCTGGCGGTCATCCCCTACGACGGTGATGCCGAGGCCGTGTCTATCGCCAACGACTCGAGCTACGGACTGTGCGGGTCGGTGTGGACCAACGACCCCGAGCGTGGTCTGAAGGTGGCTCGCGGTGTGCGGACCGGGACGTACATGCTCAACAGCCCCATCCCCATCGACTTCTCGACGCCGTTCGGCGGCTACAAGGATTCAGGCATGGGCCGCGAGTTCGGTCCCGACGGACTCGAGCTGTTCCTCGAGAAGAAGTCCATCAACCTGCCGGCGGGCTTCAGCCCTTCGGTCTGAGCGAGCACTCGGGGCGGTTCACCCGCCTGGCGTGATCGTCAGGACAGCGTGATCGTCAGGACAGAGAAGTCGTGTTCGTGTGCCGGGGCCTTCGGGCCCCGGTGCCGCGTCCGAGGGGCCCCGTCCACACCGTCGCCTCTACGGGGCGAAGCGCTCACCTCCACCGCCTCGACGCCATGGGTCAGCTTTGGCGGGCCGTGACCCAATCGGCGATGCGCGCCGCCACACGCTCGCGTGCGTCGTCGGGCGACTCGAGGTAGTGGTCGCCGTCGACCCAGACGAGCTCTTTGTCCTTCGAGCCCAGCGTGTCGAAGATGGCCCGCGCGTCCGAAGGGAACACGCTCACGTCGGCGGTGCTCTGCATCACGAGGGCAGGGACCGTGATGTGGGGGAGGTGCCGCGCCCCCCGGCATTGTGAGTCGCGGAGGCTCCACATCGACAACCAGGTGCGCAACGAGCTGCTCGCCGCGATGCCGAACGGGCTCGTGTTGGCCCAGGCCGGGTCTCCGGCGAGACAACGCGCCGGGGGTCGCTCCGAGGGGTCGATGGCGGGGTCCATGAAACGCAGGTCCGCCCACGTGCGGTGGACGTTGAAGTTGCGGTCATAGGCGCCGGCTCGTTCGAGTCGGTCGAGCTCGGCGCGCACCCAGTGCGTGATGCGGTCGTTGCGCTCCACCTGGGCATGGCGGTAGCGCGCCACGAACTCCTCGCGGTAGGGCGGCGCGTTGTCGGGGTCGTACATGTCGAGCGAAGGGTCGCGCGACAGCGGATCGGCCTCGTCGGTCACCGACGGGTCGAGCCAGGTGGTGAGGACCTCGGGACGCCCCGGATGGGCTTGAAGCGACACGTACAGGTCGCCGGGCTCGAGCGCTTCGAGGGCGCCACGCAGTCTCCGTCCCGCGCCCGGCGGCTCGAGCGTCGGGTCCGAGGCTTGGGACTGGTATGCCGCCATCAGCGACCCGCCACCGCAGTTGCCGAGAAGCACCACGGTGTCGACCCCCACCTCCTCGCGCAGCCAGCGGACGCCCGCACCCAGGTCGACGAGGGCGTGTTCGAGGAGGAACCAGCTCTCGTTGTTGCGATAGCGCGTGTTCCACCCGAGAAAGCCCATGCCCCGGGTGGCCAGGAGGGGGGCCAGGTAGTGCTCGGAGAAGTCGACGCTGTAGTGCGCGGCGATGACCGCGGTCTTCGGCGACCGCCCCCCGGGCGTGTACCAGACGCCCTGGCAGGGATGGAAGCCCGCCCCGTTGACATGACCGGTGGGGGAGTCCACCGCCACGAATTGCCGCTCCACGACGGGATCGGGCACGGTCGATCAGAGCCCGGTGGGGGGTGGGCGCGTGGCCGGTGTCCCGGCGGTGGGCGGTGGCGTGAGAGTGACGCCGTTCGAAGAGTCCGCCGCCGCGCACTGCTCGCCGAGCGAGTGGACGAGGAGGGACTCCGGGAGGTGATCGCTCTCGGCGAGGGTGGCCATCAGGGCCTGGTACTGCCCCGCCTCTCCCGCCGCGGTCGAGGCGATGGGGAGGGCCTCACGTAGCTCGGTCACCGCCTGAGATTGCTGGGCCGCCGCCTTCTGCGGGGTGGGGGCGTGCAGCGACGCTCGGTACAAGGTGATGGACCGCTCCACGTGCCGGCAGGCCTGACGGGCGAGATCCGTCCCGTTGTGGCCGGCGCAGCCGGCGAGACCGCCGGCGATCACGGTCATCGTGCACAACGCCAACGAGGCGCGCCCGGCGCGGGCAAGTCCGTGCCGGTCCCTGCGGCGAAGGCCCCGCCGCGTGGAGCGGCGACAGGTCATCCGTCGAGCCACCCCGGGGCGGCATCGAGCAGGTACCGGCTGACGGCCAGGCAGCGGTCGAACACTTCGCACAAGAGCTCCTCGCCGCCGAGGACCCGGGCGAGCGACACCGGGTAGCGGGCCACGATCGACAGGCGGCGTTCGGGGGCGTCGGTCGCAGAAGCGAAGGAGTCGATGGCCGACACCTCGAGGGGGAGGTCGATCCCACCCACCCCGGCCAGGTCGATGGCCAGGCGCAGGAGGTCGGGGCCGTGGGGGAGCGGCGGGAGCCCCCACGTGAAGGTCAAAGGGAAGTGGTACTCGTCGGGTGGCTCGGCGTCCTCGGGGAGGTCGACGACGGCGTCCTCGAACGACAGCAACGTCCGGGGGTCCACCTCGAGGGCCAGGTGGAGGTCAAGGGGCCCGCCGCATCCCTCTTCGGGGTGCAGGTCGACCTCCCAGGTCTGGCGCAACGAGTACGTCTCGACGAAATGGCGCTCGTCGTGCACGTGGAAGCCGTGGTGATCCGAATGGTCCTTCAGATCGGCGACATAGCCCGCGACGTCGATGACGGCCACAGTGACGAGAGCCTACCGGCTCCGCCGCGGCGCCCGGTCGGGTCGGCCGGGTGCCGGTAGGGTCCCGGAGGTGGACGACGACCAGCTCCTGGCGCTGTGCCACCGGGCGGTCGACGCCGTGCCGGTGGCTCTCGCGCCTATCGAGGACTGGCGGCCGCGCGGCGAGCGGCCCGGGCAGTACGCCATCGACCTGACCGCCGACCGGGCCGTCCTCGAGGTACTCGAGGAGGCGGGGATCGGCGTGGTCTCCGAGGAGAGCGGCGTGCACCGCCCGGATTCACCGCTGGTGGCCGTCATCGATCCTGTCGACGGGTCCACCAACGCGTCCCGAGGAATCCCCTGGTACGCGTCGAGCATCTGCGTGCTCGACGCCGATGGCCCCCGGGTGGCGGTCGTGGCGAACCTCGCCAACGGGGCGCGGTACCACGCCGTGCGTGGTGGCGGTGCGTGGCGGGGGACGACTCGGATCGAGCCCTCGGGCTGTGAGGCGCTGCGCGACGCGGTCGTGGCGATCTCAGGGATGCCCAACCGCCATCTCGGCTGGGCCCAGTTCCGGGCCTTCGGGGCGGCCGCGCTGGAGCTGTGTGCGGTGGCCGACGGCACGCTCGACGCCTTTGTGGTGGGGACCCACGCCGCGCTGGCTCCGTGGGACTACCTGGGGGCGATGCTCGTGTGCCGGGAATCCGGGGCGGTCATCGGCGAGCTCCAAGGCCGCGAGCTCGTGACCCGTGACCACGGGGCGCGCCGGGCGGTCGTGGCGGCGTCGACGTCGACGCTGCTCGGCCAGCTCGAGCGTGCCGCCTCGTCAGGTGTGCCAACCTCGGCCCCGTGATGGCCAGCCGACGCCGAATCCGCCGCCAGGGTTCGCCACGCCCCGTCCGCTTGCCGCACTACCGGGCCGACGGGAAGCCCAAGACCCGCTTCGCGTCCGAGCAGGATGCCAATCGGGCCGCATTCAGCAACCGCCTCGACCACGGCGTCGACCTGGCCGTGTATGCCTGTGACATCTGTGGTGGGTGGCACCTGGGTAACAGCCCCGAGCGGTGAGCCTCATCGGCTACGCCGTGGCCGTCGGTGCGCGCGTCACGAGGGCCCACACGCGATGGGGGACGGCCAGCGGCTCGCCCGGGAAGTCCTCGTCGAGGAGGGCGGCGAGTTCACCGTCGAAGTCGGCGACGGCGTCGGGAGGCAGGGAGGCGGCCACGCCGGCGCTGGCGCGGATGCGACCCCGCCACGCCTCGTGGCTGTAGGAGACGTCCACGTCGAAGGAGAACGTCTCGAGCCTTCTGAACCCGGCTTCGGCGACGTCGAGGGTCCACAACGGGTACATGCCCAATCCTCCGGCAAGAGGCCACTCGGGATTGTGTTCGAGGATGAGCGCTTCCGTGGCGGCCACGACGTTCCCGGGCAATGGGAGCCAGTCGAAATAGCAGATGACGAGCGCACCATCGGGTACCAATACCCGCAGGCACTCAGCGGCGGCCGCCGGACGATCGAACCAGTGCCAACACTGACCGGCGGTGACGACATCGAAGGCAGCGTCGGGCGAGTCGATGTCTTCGGCCCGACCCACCCGAAAGTCGACCTGGACCCCGTCGCGCGCGGCGAGGCGTCGAGCTTCGATGAGAAGGGGCTCGGCGGGGTCGACCCCCACGACCGAGGCTCCTCGGCGTGCGAACCCACGAGCCAGCGTGCCCGTGCCGGTGCCCAGGTCGAGCAGGCGTTGTCCCGAGCGGCCGATGCCCATTGTCGCCAGTCGGACGAAGAGCTCGGCGGGAAAGCCGGCCCGGTGCGCGGCATAGTCCTTCGCCGTCTTCCCGAAGTCGACCCCCACGTCGCGAGTCTCGCGTGGATCGACACCGTTGCCGTGCCGACGCGCCGTCGGTCAGTCATTCGGAGTGTGACAACGACGCCATAGGGTAGACGTCCGAATCGTGACCGGCCCAAGGAAGGAACTGGCATGGCAGATCCCGAGGCGAGTCGCCCGCACATGCCCGGCTATGGCGTTGTCGGTCCCTTCGACGGGCGTGGCCTCTTGCCCTGGACGTGGGCGACGGAACGACTGGTGAGCTCCCACGACTACTGGTTGGCCACGGTCCATCCGTCGGGCTCCCCGCACGTCATGCCCGTGTGGGGAGTGTGGGAGCAGGGCGCCGCCTGGTTCAGCTCGAGCCCTCAGTCGCGCAAGACCAGGAACATCGCAGCCGAGCCACGTGCGGTCATCACGACCGACAACCCCTTGCAGCCGGTGGTGGTCGAGGGAGTTGTCGAACGGATCACCCATGGTTCGACGATCGAGCACTTCACCGGATGGGTCAACGCCAAGTACCGGACTGACCTCACTGTGGAGTTCTTCTCGGAGAACGCCTTGTTCCGACTCGAACCGCACCGGATCTTCAGCCTGGACGAGGCCGACTTCACGGGCACTCCCACTCGTTGGGTCTTCGAGGGCTACCAATGACGATCGGGCCAAAGGTCGATGCCGGCGGCCGATAGATTGTTGGCACCGGGCGCTTAGCTCAGCTGGTTAGAGCAGCTGGCTTACAACCAGCAGGTCGGGGGTTCGAGTCCCTCAGCGCCCACCAGGCCACGGGCGATTTGCTTGCACACACGGGCGATTTGTTTGGTCTTGGACTGAGAACTTGCCCTACAAGTTTGATGGCACATCACCGAATCCGGGGTGGCGACATCGCACCAATCGGTACGTGCATGGCGGGCCCTGCTCACGTAACGTCCCGGTGCTCGAAGGTCCTCGTTGCTGGTCCCCCGGGCAGCATCGGCTCCTCGATTACGGACCGAAGGCTTGCCTCCTTCTTGCCGTAATGAGCTTCTTGACGAGCGACGTTGGGAGCGGCCGGTCGATTGGAAACTGAAGGGCTCCCGAAGATGTCTTGTATTGCGCGAGTTCACTCGCAAGCTCGGGGAATACCGAGCCACTGTGGGGCAGGTAGCTAAGGTGGTTCTTGAAAGCTGCGAACCCTGCGATCACCTTCCCCTGAATCCTGAAGGCGGGCACACCGTAGGAGATGCCCTGTTCTGCATCAGGGACGATGTCGAGGATTGTTTGACGCAGCGCTTCGAGTGTTGTGCGTTTCGGCTCGTCCAGCGATGCGAGGTAGTCGTCAACTTCATTCTTTGACATGACCGGCATTTTCGCACGGCCCCGCCTCGGGATCGCTCAGCACCGGGTGATCCCGGTCAGGTGGCCGGTTCGCCCAGGGGCGCACGAAACGGCACTTCTCACTCGCGCCATTTGGATACACGTCGCGGCCGATATCAACAATTATCGGTGACGTCGACTTCTGATCGCGGGCGCCAACGAACGGCACGTTCGGGCGTGTGGATAACCCTGGAGCGGTGCTTGGGGCTCTTTCGCGCAACCCCTGTTCCGGGAATGTGGTCCCACGGCGCTTCTCCGAGAATGCAGCAAGGAGTCATCAGGCGCCGGCCCGCTCACCGACGGGTCGGCGGCGAAGGTCCGAGCGCCGGAGGGCTGGGGGCAGGTAGGCCTGGTCGAGCGTGCCGACATCGGTGCCGGGCGAGACGATCTCGTCGATCCGGTCGAGGATTTCGTCGGTGAGCGTGACGTCGAGGCCGGCGAGTATGTCATCGAGTTGCTCCGTCGTGTGCGCCCCGAGGAGAGCGCTGGTTACACCCGGATGAGAAATGGCGAACGCCATTGAGAGGTGGGTCATCGGCATACCTGCTTGTTCGGCGAGCGGGATGAGCTGTTCGACGGCGTCGAGTCGACGCTCGTCACTGATGGCCTTCATGCCCAACGTTGCGCGGACGAGGTCCGTCTGCTGGCCTTTGCGGGCGCGTCCGGTGAGCATTCCCTGCCCGAGCGGACCCCACACCAGCACGCCCATCCCGTAGCGTTGCGCAATC
>JADGOL010000266.1 GCA_017882995.1 Acidimicrobiales bacterium
CGGCCGGGGCGGAGTCATCGAGGCGGGCCCGCCCCGCGGCCGATGGGCGGCCGTCAGCGAAGACAAGCGAGCGACACAACCGATGACAATGACCTCCAGGGGCCCGGCGGAGCTGGAGAGCTCCGATCCCGAGCTCGACGCGCCTCAACCTATTGCTGCCACGACCTTCGAACAGTTGGGAGTGGCCCCCGAGCTGGTGGCGGTCCTGCAATCGCAGGGCATCACCGCGCCCTTCCCGGTCCAGGCGCTCACCATCCCCGACGGCATCGCCGGTCGCGACGTGTGCGGCAAGGCCAAGACCGGCTCGGGCAAGACCCTCGCCTTCGGCCTGCCGCTTCTGATGCGGGCCGGCACCGGCGCCCCCGACAGCCCGCGTGCTCTGGTCCTCGTGCCCACGCGTGAGCTCGCCGTCCAGGTGGCCGACGTGCTCGAGCCTCTCGGCAAGTCGACGGGGAGGCGCGTCGTCGTCGTCTACGGCGGCGCCGACATCGAGCGTCAGATCAAGAAGCTCCACAAGGGCGTCGACGTCGTCATCGCCACACCGGGCCGGCTGATCGACCTGACCGAGCGACGCGCCGTGTCACTCGCCAAAATCGAAGTCGTCGTGCTCGACGAAGCCGACCGGATGGCCGACATGGGCTTCTTGCCCCAGGTCGAGTGGGTGTTGCGCAAGATCGAAGGTCGTCACCAGACCATGCTCTTCTCGGCCACGCTCGACGGTGACGTCGACCGGGTCGTGAAACGTCACCTCCATGACCCGGTCCGTCACGAGGTGGCGTCGGTCACCGCGACGGTCGAGTCGATGGAGCACCGGTTCCTCCAGGTCCATCAGATGGACAAGGTGAAGGTGGTGGCGTCGATCTGTCGGGGCGCCTCCAAGGCACTCGTCTTCGTCCGCACCAAGCGGGGTGCGGACCGTCTCGTCGAGCAACTGGGACGCGAACAGGTGCGCGCCGCGGCCATCCACGGAGACCTCCGCCAGTCGAGCCGTGAGAAGGCGCTCGAGGACTTCACCGCAGGGCGTCTGCACGTGCTCGTGGCCACCGACGTCGCCGCCCGAGGACTCGACATCGACGATGTCGACGTCGTCGTGCACTACGACCCGCCCGAGGACCACAAGGCCTACCTGCACCGCTCGGGTCGCACTGCTCGGGCCGGGGGCTCCGGCGTGGTCGCCACCCTGGTGTTGTGGAACGAGATCCTCGACGTCGAGCGGATCCAGAAGCGCCTGAGCCTTCGGGCCCCGATCGTCGAGATCTTCTCCAACGACCCTCGTCTCGACGATCTGGCCGCGTGGCAGCCCGACAAGGGCGCGGCCTGAGCGACCGGTCACCGGGGACCGTGTAGCCCGAGACGGCACGGCCTCCCGTGTGCGACACCCTGTGCGTCCTGGGCGACAAGGGCACGCTGTTCGCCAAGAATTCGGACCGTCCCATCAGCGAGGCGCAGGTGGTCGAGGTCCACGACCGCCGGGCGGCCGGGGGCCGGTTGCACACGCAATACCTGGAGATGCCCGACAGCGGCGCGGCTGCCACTGTGTTGTCGCGCCCGGCCTGGCTGTGGGGCGCGGAGCACGGGATCAACGAGCACGGCGTGGCCATCGGCAACGAGATGGTCAACACCGTCGACGACCCCCGTCTGGCCCCACCGGCCCTCCTCGGCATGGACCTCGTCCGCCTCGGCCTCGAACGCGCCACCACCGCCGATGACGCGCTCGACGTCATGACCGGGCTCCTCGAACGACACGGCCAGGGAGGTGTCGGCGACGCGGTGAACGACGTCGCCTACTGGTCCTCGTTCCTCATCGCGGATCGCGCCTCGGCGTGGGTTCTCGAGACGTCGGGGAAGTCGTGGGCGGCGCGGCCGGTCGAGAGGGGCGATGCCATCTCCAATCGGCTCACGCTGCGGCGCGACTGGACCCGCGCCTCACCCGACGTCGTCCCCGGAACCGATCTCGACAGCTGGCGCGACCGGGCCACGCCGACCGGATTCGCCGACGGACGTCTGGCTGCCAGCCGGGCCTTCGTGCAGCGCCGTCTCGACACGCCGGCCTCGGGCGGCACCTCGGCGGCGGCGCGCGCCGTGGTGGCGCATCTGCGTGACCACGGCACGGGGCCGTGGGGCGCGCCCGGGAGTCCAGGGCCGGTCGTCCCTGCACCTACCGAGATCAGCGCCGACGGCACCGGGGTGACGGTGTGCATGCACATCCGCGATTTCGAGGCGACCACGTCGTCGATGGTGGCCGACCTTGCTGTCGACGCCGTCAGCGGCGTTCCCTGCCGCGCCTGGGTGGCCCTCGGCAACCCGTGCGCGTCGGTGTTCGTTCCCGTCGTGGCGCCGTCACCCTTGACGCCGCGCGGGTCGGTGCCGGCCGCTCTTGCAGATGAGGTATGGGCACACCGCTTCGCGGCGTTGTCGCGCGCGGCCGAGTCCGACGTGGCATCGCTGGAGTCCGTGCGAGGCGTCCTGGACCCGGTGGAAACGGAGCTCTGGGACGAAGCCGACGCCCTCGTGCCCCTCGGCGCCGGCCCGGCCCGGTGGCAATCGTTCGCGTCGGAGGCCGAGCGCCGCGTCCGGGGTGCGCTCGACACCCTGTCGGGCGCGGGCATCGGAGTCATGGCCTGACCGTGCCCCGGAGGGGCCCGGTTAGGATCGCGGAGATGGCGACCGACGGACCCGACCCCACTCCGATCGCACTCGACGACCTCGAAGGCGTCGAAGGCGTCGAAGGCGTCGAGAAGATCCTGGTGGTGTGCGCGCATCCCGACGACGTCGACTTCGGCGTGGCGGGATCGGTGGCGGTCTGGGTGAAGGCGGGGATCGACGTCGCCTACTGCATCGTGACCGATGGGGATGCGGGTGGATCGGATCGCTCCATCTCTCGTGCCGACATGGCTGTGCTGCGACGCGAGGAACAGCGGGCGGCCGCGGCCGAGGTGGGCGTGCACGACGTCACGTTCCTCGGCTACCCCGACGGGCGGCTCACGCCGAGCATCGAGCTGCGGCGTGACATCAGCAGGCAGATCCGTGTCAAACGCCCGCAGCGACTGGTCTGCCCGTCACCCGAGCGGTTCTGGGACCGCATCGGCGCCAGTCATCCTGACCACCTGGCGGTAGGCGAGGCATCGGTGTGCTCGGTCTATCCCGATGCGCGCAACCCCTTCGCACATCCCGAGCTCCTCGAAGAGGGCCTCGAGCCCCATGCCGTCACCGAGATGTGGTTGACGGCGGCCCCGAATCCCGATCGAGCCGTCGAGATCACCGACACGTTCGACCTCAAGATCGCCGCGCTGCGTCGACACCGGAGCCAGGTGGGCGAGGGTGAGTGGCTCGATGCGCGCATCCGGACGTGGGTCGAAGCCGGGGGGCGCGCCGCGGGTCTGGGAGAAGGTCGCCTGGCCGAGCTGTTCAAGGTCGTCGTCACCCCCTGACATCGCCGTGCCGTCGGACCGTCACGGGTCGCCACCGTCGCGCCCGGGTCATCCCTGGGTCGTCGCTCAGCACGCGCCCCACGAAGGCCCGGGGCTTCTCGCCGATGTGCTCGCCGGCGCCGGAGTGGACACCCGGGTGCTGCGCCTCGATCGCGGCGACGACCTTCCCGCGCCGGGCGGTCTCGGTGGCCTCGTGGTCATGGGCGGCGCCATGGGGGTCCACGACGGTGACGAGTTCCCGTGGCTCGAAACCGAGCGCCGGTGGATCGCCGAGGCGGTCCGGTCCGACGTGCCGGTCCTCGGTGTGTGCCTCGGCGCGCAACAGCTGGCGGCGGCCCTGGGTGCGTCGGTGACGACGGGGCCCGCACCAGAGATCGGTGTGGGTGAGGTCGAGCTCACGGCCGAGGGTCGAGCCGATCCCGTCCTCGGGCCCGAGGGAGACCGAGTGCGGGTCATCCACTGGCACGGCGACACCTTCGAGATCCCCGCCGGTGCCGTCCACCTGGCCTCGGGTGACCGCTACTCGAACCAGGCGTTCCGCCACGGCCCACTCGTGTACGGGTTGCAATTCCACATCGAGGTCGACGACGCCATGGCCGAGGCGTGGGCACCCGAGCTCCCCCCGGGAGTCAGCCTCGGTACCCAGGAACGACGCGCCGTCGAGGCGGTGGGGCGTCGCGTGCTCGGACGATTCGTGGACTTGGCGCTGCGCGCCTGAGTGTGTGAGCGGGAGTCAGACCCAGCGGAGATCGTCGTCGGCCTGCTCGGTGACGCGCGCGCAGGTCGGGCAGTACCAGCGCGCTTCGAGTGAGGTACCGCACGAGCGATGGTGCGGGCCCTCCACGTCGCCGCCGGCGTCGCGCGCCCCCCATCGGCTGAGCAGTCGTAGTGCCCCGGCGAGGTCCCGACCGGCTTCGGTGACCCGGTACTCGACGCGCGGCGGCCGGTCCGAGTAGCGCGTTCCCACCACCAAACCCTGGTCCTCCAGACGGCGCAGGCGGGCCGTGAGCACGTTGGGGGCCACCTTGGGAATGGCCTCTTGGAGCTCGGAGAACCGCCGCGGTCCGTCGAGGAGGGCATCGACGACGAGCAGGGTCCAGCGGTCCCCGACGGCGGCCATGGCGGCGTCGAGTCCCGAGGTCACGTCGGTGATCCTCCCATGTGGGGTCGGGCCGGCCCGTGTCCGCTCCATTGCCCACCATGGTAACTTGCAAGTTGCAAGTGACTAGTCCCACAAGACCGAGCACGGGAAGTGCAGGTCAGAAGCAGATCTGGAGGGAAGAGATGGCAACGGTGGCAGAGGAGCTTTCGAAGGCGACGGCAGACGTGGCGGCCCGGGTGGCCCCCTCGGTGGTGGGCGTCGGCGCGGGTGGGAGTGGTGTGGTCGTGGGACCGGGGCTCGTGGTGACCAACGCCCACAACGTCCGTCGCGACGAGGTCGTCGTCACCTTCGCCGACGGTCGGCGAGCCGAGGGTCGCCCCGCGGGCGTCGACGTCGACGGCGACCTGGCGGTGGTGGCGGTCGAGACTGACGACGCCCTGGCGCTGTCGGTCGCCGGCGCCACGGTCCGCATGGGCGACGTCGTCCTGGCCCTGGCCAATCCCGGCGGGCGCGCCGTCCGGGTAAGCGTCGGTTTCGTCTCCGCGCTCGACGTGGCCTTCCGGGGCCCCGGTGGCCGGCGCGTGCGCGGAGCCATCGAACACACCGCGCCGCTGGCGCGTGGATCCTCGGGTGGGCCCGTGGTCGACGTCCTCGGCAACCTGGTCGGGATCGACACCCATCGCGTCGGTGACGGCTTCTATCTGGCCCTCCCCGCCGATGAAGACCTCAAAGCCCGAGTCGATGCCCTCTCGCGCGGTGAAGTGCCCCGCCGCCCTCGACTGGGGATCGCGATCGCACCCCCGCGCGTGGCACGACGTCTCCGGCAATCGGTGGGTCTCCCCGAGCGTGACGGACTGCTCGTCCACGCCGTCGAAGAAGGCGGAGCCGCCGATCGGGCCGGGATCCGCCAGGGCGACCTCGTGGTGCGCGTCGCCGGGACGACGGTCACCACGGTCGACGAGCTCGCGGCTGCGCTCGAGGGCTCGGCCCCCGATGCGTCGGTCGAGGTGCTCGTGGTACGCGGTGCGGACGAGGTGACGCTGGCCGTCGACCTCGCCGAGACCGTCGACTGACCGCACCGTCGGGTTCGCCGGGTCACCGTGGGCGTGGCAACCTGCTCTTCCCCGGGAGGCTGTCTCGTCCCGGGGAAGAGCCGACTCAGCCCCGACGGAGGACCCCGCCATGGTCAAGCTCACCTGCCTCGTTCGCCGCAAAGAGGGGATGTCTCCCGAGGAGTTCCACTCGTACTGGCGAGACCACCACGGACCGCTCGTGCTGTCCACCCGCAGCGGGAGCCACGTCCAGCGCTACGAGCAGCATCACCGTTCGCTGAGCGACTACGAGCCCCACGACGACGGCCAGTACGACGGAGTGACCGAGCAGTGGTTCGAGTCGATGGAGGAGTACCAGGCCCACATCGCGGAGAAGGACTTCGCCGAGGTGTGGGCGGACCTGCCCAAATTCCTCGACGTCGAGCGCCTGGCGTTCGTCGTCACCGAGGAGCCGGTGGTGATCCTGGCCGGCCGCTGACGCGCCAGGAACGAGGGCGGCACGGTCGGAACGAGGCCGGCACGGTCCGCACGAGATGGTGCGCGCCGGTGGTCCAGGTCAGGGGGTGGAGCCTCCCACGACCGGTGCGGCCAGGCGGATCGCCCCCATCGAGCCCAGATAGGCGGCGTCTCCGTAGGAGAAGACGCCTCCGTCGGACGCGATGAGCCAGTACCCCCCGCTTCCCGGACCGGCCACCATCCCGACCACGGGCCGGCTGATCCGGTGTCCACCCATCGAGCCGTAGAACGGCGCGTCGCCGAAGGCGAAGATCCCGCCGTCAGCGCCCACGAGCCAGTACCCGCCGCCTTGGGGCATGGCCGCCATCCCGCCGACGGGCGCGTCGAGGGCACGGCCACCCATCGAACCTTCGAACGGCGCGTCGCCGAAGGCGAAGATCCCTCCGTCGGCGCCCACGAGCCAATAGCCGTGGCCGTCGGATGTCGGTGCCATCCCGACGACGGGCGCATCGAGGTGCCGGGCGCCCATGGACCCGAAGTACCCGGCGTCGCCGAAGGCGAAGATCCCGCCGTCAGCGCCGACCAGCCAATAGCCGCGGCCGTCGGATGTCGGTGCCATCCCGACGACGGGCGCGTCGAGGGCACGGCCACCCATCGAACCTTCGAACGGCGCGTCGAAGGCGAAGACGCCACCGTCGCCGCCCACCTCCCAGTACCCGCCCGTGGCTGGGTCAGACACACCTCCCACCACCGGAGCACGCAGTGCCGTCGCACCCATCGACCCCGCGAAGCGAGCCGCGCCGAAGGTGAACACCCCGCCGTCCGTGGCGAACAGGTGATAGCCCTCGGGGGACTGGCCGGCCTCCACCGTCGGTGTGGCGCCCGAGAACGTCACGGGCGCGATCCAGAGGCTGCGGAACGCGCCACCGCTGTAGGAGTAGTCACTGACCGGGCCGTCCCAGGCGTGGTACGCCATCCACCAGTTCCCCGACGGGTCCTGGAAGAGCGACTGGCCCCCCGGGCCCAGTCGCGCCGTGTCGGAGTGGAGGATCGGGGCGCCCTTGGGCTTGGTGCACGGTCCGAACGGGCCGGCACACACCGCGTACCCCACGCCGTAGCCGGGGCTGTTCCACGCTCCCCCGGAGTAGAACAAGACGTAGGAGCCCGAAGCGTCGATCATGTCGGGCCCCTCCACGGTGGACTCCCAGGGCTGATCCTGGGAGAGCACGGAACGAGGCGACGAAGCCAATGACAAACCGTCGGGTGACAGCAACGCCGCCCAGATCGACGCCGGTGCGCTCGACAGGCCCGCGTTCGACTTCCAGTACAGGTACAAAGTGCCGTTCACGTCGACGAAGGGTTGGGGGTCGATGGACCCGCCCATGCTCGTCTGGCAGATCAGCGGCGCGAGGGAGCTGTCGATGAAGGGACCGGTGGGGATGCTCGACGTCGCCGTCGAGATGCACTGCTGACCCGTGCCGGCCACCTCGGTCGCGTAGAACATGACGTACTGGCCGTTGAGAGAGACGACCCCCGGTGACCACGTGCGCCCCCATTCCGACCACAAAGGCAACGTCGGCAACGAGTCACCGACCGGACTCCAGGTTTGGAGATCGGTCGACATGAGCACGGGGATGTTCTTGAGGGCGCTCCCGGTCGTGTACGCGTAGTACGTCGATCCCACCCGGATCACGTCGGGGTCCGGCGCATCGGCGTCGTAGACGGGGGTGATGACGCCGGGAGAGGTTCGGGGAAGCACCCGAGCCTCAGCGGGTCGCACCCCGAGTGTCAGTACCCCGGCCACCCCCATCAAGACGACGACGACACCGCCGAGCGCGGTGACCGGGAGCCGGGCGCGATCCGACCTGTTCGTCGTGTTCCTCGAGGCCATTAGTACGACGGTCCGACGGTCGGGGGTCCGAGACTCTGCGCGGGTTCGAGGGTGTGACGGAGGTGCGGCGGAGGAGGATCGAGCGGGCTCAGCGAGCCAGCTGGCGCAAGACGTAGGCCAGGATGCCCCCGTGACGGAAATACTCAGCTTCCATCGGCGTGTCGATCCGAAGGCGCGCGTTGAACTCGAGTGCTCCGGCGCGCACCGCGATCTCCTTGGGCACGTCCCCGACGCCCAAGGCGTCGAGGCCACCGATGTCGAACGTCTCTTCCCCGCTCAGGCCGAGGCTGGCCATCGACGTCCCGTCGGTGAACTGCAGGGGAAGGATTCCCATCCCCAACAGGTTCGAGCGGTGGATCCGCTCGAAGCTCTCGGCGATGACGGCCCGCACGCCGAGAAGGGCCGGCCCTTTGGCGGCCCAGTCGCGTGACGAGCCGGACCCGTATTCTCTGCCGGCGAGCACGACCAGTGGGGTGCTCTCGGCGCGATAGCGCATGGCGGCGTCGTAGATGCTCATCTGCTCGCCGCTGGGCAGCAGCCGGGTGACGCCGCCTTCGGTGCCGGGAGCGAGCAGGTTGCGAAGACGGACGTTGGCGAACGTCCCGCGCATCATGACCTCGTGATTGCCCCGACGGGCTCCGTAGGAGTTGAACTCCGACGGCTCCACACCGTACTCGGTGAGATAGACCCCGGCCGGTGAGCTGGCCCGGATCGACCCGGCGGGGGAGATGTGGTCGGTGGTGACACTGTCGCCGAGTATCGCCAGCACCCGCGCACCCACGATGTCGGTCACCGGGGGCGGCTCGGCACTGAAACGATCGAAGAAGGGAGGCTTCAAGACGTAGGTGGAATGTCCATCCCAACTGAACGTGTCACCGCGGCTGGTGTCGATGTCCTTCCACCGGTCGTCGCCCTCGAAGACAGACCCGTAACGAGATCGGAACATCTCAGACGTCACAGCCTGTTCGATGGCGGCCGACACCTCGGTCGGTGAGGGCCACAGGTCGCGCAGGTACACCGGTTGCCCCGTGCTGTCGGTGCCGAGGGGCTCGGTGGTGAGATCGAGGTCCATCGTGCCCGCCAAGGCGTATGCGACCACCAGCGGGGGAGACGCCAGGTAGTTCAGTCGGACATCGGGGTGGATGCGGCCCTCGAAGTTACGGTTCCCCGACAGCACCGCCGCCACCGACAGGTCGCCGTCGCGCACCGCCTCGGAGACGCCGGGCAACAGGGGGCCCGAGTTGCCGATGCACGTCGTGCACCCGAAGCCGACGAGCTGAAACCCGAGCGCTTCGAGCGGCTCGCGCAGGCCAGCCCGGTCGTAGTAGTCCATGACGACGCGCGATCCGGGAGCCAGTGAGGTCTTCACCCACGGCTTGGAGCGGAGCCCGCGGGCGACGGCCTTTTGGGCGAGCAGCCCTGCCGCCAGCATCACCTGTGGGTTGGACGTGTTGGTGCAACTCGTGATGGCAGCGATCACCACGTGGCCGTCGGCGACCTCGACCGGCGCGTCACCATCGACGTGGGCCACGGCGACTCGGAGCGTTGTGCCCGCGCCCTCGCCCTGTCCGGGTGAGGTCAGAGAGTCTCGGAATCCCGACTTCGTGTCGGTCAGCGCCACACGGTCCTGGGGTCGAGACGGCCCCGCCAGGCTCGGCACCACGGTGGAGAGGTCGAGCGTCGCCAATTCGGAGAACACCGGCTCGGGGTCTTCGGCGTGGTGGAACAGACCCTGCTCCTTGGCGTACGCCTCGACCAGGGCCACGTGTGCCTCGTCGCGCCCGGTGAAGCGGAGGTAGCGCAAGGTCACGTCGTCGATCGGGAAGATCACGCACGTGGCCCCGTACTCGGGCGCCATGTTGCCGATGGTGGCCCGGTTCTCGAGGGGGAGTTGAGCGAGGCCCGGGCCGTGTACCTCGACGAACTTTCCCACCACGCCGTGCTGGCGGAGCAACTGCGCGATCGTGAGCACCAGGTCGGTGGCAGTCGTCCCCTCGGGCAGTTCCCCGGTGAGCCGGAGACCGACGACCGGTGGCACCAGCATCGTGAGTGGCTGGCCGAGCATCGCGGCCTCGGCCTCGATGCCTCCGACGCCCCATCCGAGCACGCCCAGCCCGTTCACCATGGTGGTGTGGGAGTCGGTCCCCACCAGAGTGTCGGGGAACGCCTGGCCATCGTCGGTGGCGAACACGACACGGGCCAGGTACTCCAAGTTGACCTGGTGGCAGATGCCGGTCCCCGGCGGTACGACCCGGAAGCCGTCGAATGCCTGTTGTGCCCATCGCAGGAGCTGGTACCGCTCGATGTTCCGCCCGTACTCGATGTCGACGTTGGTGGCGAAGGACGAGGCGAGACCCGAGGACTCGGCGATGACGGAATGGTCGATGACGAGCTCGACAGGGACGAGAGGATTGATGGCGTTGGGGTCGCCGCCCAATTCCGCCAGCGCGTCTCGCATGGCGGCCAGGTCGACCACGCCCGGGACACCGGTGAAGTCCTGCATGAGGACTCGCTCGGGGGTGAAGGCGATTTCCGTTGTCGACGGCACCCCGGCCTGCTGGCGACCGGCCCATCCGGCCACCGCTTCGATGTCGGCGGCGTGGACCTGACGTCCGTCCTCGTGACGGAGGAGGTTCTCGAGGAGGACCTTCATGGCATACGGCAGGCGGGCGACGTCGAACCGGCCGGCCAGGGCGTCGAGTCGGTGCACCTCGAAGCTGCGGTCGCCGACGGCGATCGTGGCGCGGGTGGAGAAGCTGTCGGCTGAGTGCGAGGCGGCGGCCATGAGGCCCATTCTGCTCCTCACGGGAGAAGTCCGGCACACCGGGCCCCGAGGGTCAGCTCCCGAAGGCTCCCGGTGTAGCGTCTGAAGGGCTCGCCCTTGGGAGTGACGCCTTGTTTGGGCCGGACGACCGCAGCGGGGTTGTCGCCTTTCGCAGGCTCGACGCCTCTTCCGAGCATCGACTAAGGACCGTCATGCCTGTCGTCCCGTCCGCTCGGCTCCACTTGGTGGTGCCCGTTCCTGGAACCGATCCCGGACCCGAGGAGCGTCCTCGCGCCGCGAGGACGTGCGGACGGTGTCGGCGGACCTTCGCCCGGCACCCGTCCACCTCCGTCGACGAATCCGCGGTCCGGTGGTTGTGCCCGCCGTGCCGTCGAGGCCCATCGTGGCGCGTGTCCACGACGCAGCTCCGACTCGTGACGGCATCGACCGACCCCGAGCCGACTCGGCATCTGCCCGTTTGCGACGGGCGCTCCCGGTGAGCCCTGACGACTCGAAACTCTTCTGGGCGGTGCTGTCGGGAGCCGGTGAACTCGAACCACCTTCGCTGGCGACGTTGTGCCGGGGATGTGTCGCGCTGCTGCCCGTGAGTGGTGCTGCGATCTCGCTGATGGCGCCGGCCCAATCACAGAGTGTCGCCAGTGCCTTTGACGGAACGGCGCGTGCCATCCAGGACCTCGAGTTCACCCTCGGGGAGGGACCGGCCATCGACTGTCACGCCGAGGGCAGGCCCGTCCTGGTGGACGACGTTCGGAGCTTGGGTCGCCGGTGGCCGCAGTTCAGCACCGCCGCCGCCGCCATGGGCGTCCGGGCCGTGTTCGCACTGCCCCTGCAGACCATCGAGACCAAGATCGGGGTCCTGGTCCTGTACCGAGACGTAGCCGGGGCCTTCACCGAGAGCGAGCTCGCCGATGCGCTCGAGGTCGCCGATCTGGTCACCCAGCTCGTGCTCGTGATGCAATCCGAAGTGGTCACCGAGTCCGTGGCCTGGGCACTCGACGCCTCGGACCACCGTGCCGTGGTCCACCAGGCCACAGGAATGATCGCCGTACAGATCGATGCCGACGTCGACGAAGCGCTGGTGCGTCTGCGGGCCCACTCCTTCGCGACCGACCGGCCCATTCGAGATGTGGCAGGCGACGTGGTCACCGGCCGGATACGGTTCGACGACCGGTGACCGCTCTTCCTGCGACCCACGAGTCGTCCCCGATTCTCGAACTCGATGCCAAGATAGGTGCCCGCCGACGTGCCGGCAGCGGTGGGAGCTCGACCAGACGACCCGGGAATCTCTGGAGGGAGGAGATGACTTGAAGATGGAACGGCGCGATGAATGGCTGGCGCGAACATTCGTCGAATTGGCCGACACCCTTGTCGCCGACTACGACGTCGTCGATTTCCTCTCCACGTTGTCGGAGCGATGTGTGGAACTGCTCCAGACGGTCGAAGTCGGTCTTGTGCTCGTCGACGGTCAAGGTCGACTGCAGGTGATGGCATCGTCCACCGAGCGGATGCGGGTGGCCGAATTGTTCGAGGTGCAGAACGAGGAGGGCCCCTGTTTCGATTGCCAACGGGGCGGTCAACAGGTCATCAACGAAGCTCTCGACTCGACCGCGGATCGGTGGCCGCGCTTCGGTCCCATGGCAAGGAATGCCGGCTTCCGGATGGTGCACGCCCTGCCGCTTCGACTCCGCCGGGACGTGATCGGCGCCATGAACATCTTCGACACCGAGTTGAAGGAGATGACGTCCTCACAGGTGAACATCAGCCAGGCATTGGCCGACGCGGCAACGATCGGGATCCTCCAGGAACGCAGCGTCCGGGAGCAGGTCGATGTGGCGGGTCAACTGCAAGGAGCGCTCAACTCCCGGATCGTCATCGAACAAGCGAAAGGCGTCGTCGCCGAACAGCAGAAGGTGAGCATGGAGAACGCCTTCGCACTGCTCCGGGGATACTCCCGCAGCAGTCGCACCCCGCTGAGCGACGTTGCTCGAGCCGTCATCGATCGATCCCTCGGTTCGGCCACGCTTCGCTCGGCTCCCCCTCTCGGCCGGGCCGCCACCGGAACACGAAAGGCGCCGTGAAGAACATTCGCCGGGCTCCTGGTGTCCACGCTCGAGTTGGCGCACCGGAGTAGATCAGGAGTTGTGCTTCTCGCCCCAAGCCGACCTCGTCGGCGGTCTGGTCATCAGCGCCATCGGTGTCGACGTCGTCCGCCATGTGCACCGACGTCGGGATCAGATGGCCCTGGCCGCCCTCCCACTCGTTCTGGGCGCCCATCAGCTCGATGAGGCGTTCGTCTGGTGGGGCCAAGAGGGTCACGTGCCCTCCGCGGTCGGTCGTGTCGCTCTGTGGATCTATCTGCTGATCGCGTTCGTGCTCCTGCCCATCTTCGTCCCCGTCGCGGTGTGCGCGCTCGAAACGAGCAAGAGACGGAGACTTCTGATGGTTCCGTTCATCGCGATCGGAGTCGGAGTGGCCGCATGGTTGTTCGCGGCGATGGTGCGCGGGCCTGTCAATGTCGCGGTCCACCCGTACCATCTGGCCTACACCATCAAGCCGGGGCACGGCCTGATCGTCATCACGCTCTATGTGGTCGCTTGCTGCGGGACGCTTCTGTTCTCCGGGTACCACCGTGTCGTGCTCTTCGGTGCCTTCAACCTCCTGGCGGTGGTCGTGATCGCCAAGTTGACCGTGGACGGGTTCGCGTCGGTGTGGTGCGGCTGGGCCGCAGTCACGAGCGGTGTCATCGCCTTGCATATGCGTTTCGGCAAACCTCACCGCGCCATGCCCTATGTCCTGACCTGATCGTTCTCGAGGATCGGAACCGAAG
>JADGOL010000267.1 GCA_017882995.1 Acidimicrobiales bacterium
CGGTACCCGGTGTACTCGGTCCACCAGCACGGCATGGCGCCGATGGTCCTGACCGAGCTGGCCGAAGCGGGAGGGACCGACCACCGGGAGGCCGTACAGCGCGGGTTCAGCTGGCTCTGGACGCACCCCGAGTGCGTGGAGCCTCTGGTCGCGCCCACCCTGGGGGTGGTGTGGCGGAAGGTCGGTCGCCGGGAGCCGTTCAAGGCCGCGCGCGCCGCCGGTGCGATAACCAGCCGAGTGCGCCCGGGGGCGCAGGTGCCCTTCGTCGATCGCATCTGGCCGGCTGGGCGCGTCGACTACGAATGCCGACCGTACGAGTTGGGCTGGCTGCTGTATGCGTCAGGGAGTGCCATGCAAGAGGGGAGCAGAGCATGAGCGAGGTCCGGGAAGTTCTTGGGTATCCGATGTTGGCCGCCACGATGGGCGAGGTCGTCGACCTGTGCGAAAGGGCCATTGTCGGCGGTCGGCGGATACAGATCGGAGTGATGAACGCGGCGAAGGTGGTGAATGCCGCGCGCGACACGAATCTCCGCGAGGCGATCCTGTCGTGTGACGTGATCCTGGCCGACGGTCAGTCGGTCGTGTGGGCCAGCCGGATGTTGGGCCAGCCGCTGCCCGAGCGTGTGGCGGGCATCGACCTGTTCATCCACCTCCTGGAGCTCGCTGACGCCCAGCACCGGTCGGTGTTCCTGCTCGGGGCCGCGCCGGACGTCATCGAGCAGGTCGTCAGGGTTGTCGAGACCAGATACCCGGGCGCCCGTCTCGTGGGCCATCGGGACGGCTACTTCACGGACGAGGAGGCGGTGGCGCAGGAGATCGCGTCCAGTCACCCCGACATGCTGTTCCTCGGCATGACCTCTCCTAAGAAGGAGATGTTCCTCGAGCGGTACCAGTCGGTCATGAACGTGCCCGTCACCCATGGCGTCGGGGGCTCCTTCGACATCCTCGCCGGGGTCACCAAGCGAGCGCCCGAGGCCTGGCAGAGGATGGGCATGGAGTGGGCCTACCGTCTCGTGCAGGAGCCAGGGCGGATGTGGAAGCGGTACCTGAGGACGAACGTCCTGTTCAGCCTCATGATCGTACGGGCCCTCGTCAGTCAACGGCTGACTCTGGGGCGAGCAGCGACAAGTGAGGTGGCGTGATGGCCAATCCCTTCTACAGCGGGACCGTCGCGGTCATCGGGCTCGGCTACATCGGGCTGCCGACCGCCGTGGTGCTCGCATCACGAGGAGTTCGAGTGATCGGGGTCGACCTGACCCCCGTCACCGTGGAGCGCGTGGGACGGGGCGAAATACCGTTCTTCGAACCGGATCTGGCCACCAGCCTCAGCGGCGCGGTGGCGCTGGGCAACATCAGCGCGACCATGGAGACGCCGGTCGCGGATGCGTACATCATCGCTGTCCCGACACCGATCACCCCGGACGAGCAGGCGGACATGAGTCACGTGTTCGCCGCCGCGGCGGCTCTCGCCCCGCAGCTGCGGCCGGGTGCCATCGTGGTGCTCGAGTCGACGTCGCCGCCCGGTACCACAGAGGAGCTGAGCCGGACCCTGGCGGCCGCACGCCCTGACCTCACGTTCCCGAATGACGTCAACGACAGTCCCGACATCTATATCGCGCACTGTCCGGAACGGGTTCTGCCAGGGCGCCTCATGGTGGAGATGGTGGAGAACAACCGGGTCATCGGTGGGCTCACGCCGGAGTGCGCCGAGCGGGCCGCCGAGATCTACAGAGTCTTCTGTCGGGGCGAGATCCAGCTGTCGGATGCGACCAGCGCCGAGATGGCGAAGCTCGCGGAGAACTCCTACCGGGATGTCAACATCGCCTTCGCCAACGAGCTCTCGATGATCTGCGACAAGCTCGGCCTCGACGTGTGGGAGATCGTCAAGATGGCCAACCACCACCCGCGCGTGAACATCCTCCAACCCGGTCCCGGCGTCGGTGGGCACTGCATCGCCGTGGACCCCTGGTTCCTCGTGGGGGCCGCACCGGAGGAGGCGGTGTTGATCCGCACCGCGCGCATGGTCAACGACGGCAAGGCGCACCACGTGGTCAAGCAGGTCCTCAAGTCGGCCCGTCGGTTCAGGGACCCGGTGATCGCCTGTCTCGGGCTGTCCTACAAGGCGAACGTGGACGACGTGCGAGAGTCGCCGGCGGTGGAGATCGTCGCAGCCCTGGCCGAGCAAGAGCCTTCGACCACGATCATGGTCAGCGACCCGATGCTGACCCGGCTTCCCTCCGCGTTGACCTCCTTCGAGAACCTGCACCTCGTCAAGACGCAGGACGCGGTCGCGGCGGCGGACATCGTCGTGCTGCTGGTCGACCACAACCAGTTCCGGACGCTCCCGCGCAAACTCCTCGAGGGCAAGGTGGTGCACGACACGCGCGGGATCTGGCGCTGAAAGCAGGTCAGGCGCGGAACTCGTCCGGTGCGTCGCCGAGGCCTAGCAGATGGGCCATGGCGCCCACCGCGCGGTGGGCCGCCCGTCCGTCCCCGTACGGGTTGCCTGCCTGGATCATCGACTGAAAGTGGGCGGCGTCGGTGAGCAGTCGGGTGGTCTCGGTGACGATCGCCTCCGGATCGGTGCCCACGAGACGGGCGGCGCCTGTGTGGACTGCCTCGGGACGCTCGGTCGTCTCCCGCAGGACGAGCACGGGTTTCCCCAGGGCGGGAGCCTCTTCCTGGACACCGCCGGAATCCGTCAGAACGATGGTCGCGAGCTGGAGCGCGCGGCAGAAGTCGGGGTAGTCCAGCGGCTCGGTCACGTGGACCCGGTCGAGCCCTTCGAGCGTCGGCAGCAGCGCATCCCGGACGATCGGGTTGCGGTGGGCCGGCAGCAGGACGTGAAGATCGGGGAAGTCGCGTACCAACCGAGCGACGGCACTGGCCGTACGTGTCAGCGGCTCCCCC
>JADGOL010000268.1 GCA_017882995.1 Acidimicrobiales bacterium
GGAGATGCCCTGTTTTCGTTCCTCGGTGAGTTCGCCCAACAGGCATCGGCCAAGCACGACCTGTTCGACGCCCTCAGTTCAGCCGGCATCGACATCAAGTCGAGCTGCGCGGGGACGGTCGACGAGATGAAGCGGAGCATCGACCTCCTCCGGCAACGGGCCGTGGCGAAGCAATCGGTTCGTGACGACATCTCGACCGACGAGATGATCGGCCTCGTCGTCGGGGTCTGCCAGGGCGGAGGCCACTCGAGGTACGACGATGCCACCGTGCAGCGCATGGTGAAGATCGTGTGCGACGGGCTCCGACCACCGCTCACCGGCTGACCGATCAGCTCCACCGGGCTCGGCTCGGCACGACACGGTCGGGTGAGCGAAGATGCGTCGATGCCAGAAGCGAATCTTCGCGGTGTGACCATCGCCTATGACGTGTTCGGCCCCGACTCCGGGGAGCCCGTCGTGCTCGTGTGCGGGCTCAGCCAACCCGCCGTGGGTTGGCATTTTGCCATGGTCCCGGCACTGACCGGGGCCGGCTACCGGGTCGTGACCTTCGACAATCGGGGGGTGGCACCGTCGTCGGCTCCCCCCGCTCCGTACACGATCGACGAGATGGTCGATGACACCCTCGGCCTGCTCGATCATCTCGGCCTCGACGCAGTCCATGTCGCCGGGTACTCCATGGGCGGGTGGATCGCTGAGACCCTCACCCACCGACGTCCCGAGCGGGTCCGCTCCGCCGTCTTCATCGGGAGTTGCAACGTCGGGACGTCCTGGGAGAAGGCCGTCACCACGGTGGAGCGCGACCTGGCCCTGCTCGACCACGAACTTCCCCGGTGGTTCAACGCCGTCGAGACCATGCGCTACCTCCCCAACTATGAATTGCAACAGGACGACGTCGTCGACCAGTGGCTTGCGCTCATCGGCGACCTCGAGCCCTGGTCGAACCCCGGTCGACTGGGGCAATTCGAGGCCGCCCTGGCCTGGTCTCTCGACGTCGAACGGACCCGACGCTGGCCGGAACTGGCGCGACCGTGCCTGGTGCTCGCGTTCGAGCACGACGTCGACTCCCCTCCGGCCCGGGCACGCGAAGCCGCCGGCCACATCCCCGGTGCCCGTTTCGTCGAAGTGCCCGGCGCCAGCCATCTCGGGGTGTTCACCCACGCCGAGACGGTGTCGAGCATCGTCTTGGGATTCTTCGCCGATACTGCCCGCGCTGGCTAAGGCGCGCCGGGCCGGCACGTCAGCGCCGGCTCGCAGAGCCGAGCGCGACGCCGGGCACCCGACGACAGCGCTACCCGAGGGGAGGCCCCACGTCGGCGACGAGGTTCTTGTACGCCTGCTCCCCCATCGAGGTCCACATGTCGACCGCCGGTGGCGGCATGTGGGCGAGCATCTCGTCGCGTTGGGCTTGCGACATGTGCGCGCGGATGAGCCCGAGGATGAGCCAGACCTTGTCGCCGGTGAAGCTACCCAGGGCGTGACCCGGGATCGCCCCCCATTCCTCGAGAGAAAGGTTCTCCGCGCACAGGGGGAGCACCAAGCGCTCCTCGTCGCCGAGATGCTGCTCGAGCCGGGCTGCCAGCTCACCCAGCGCGGCAGCGGACTGCTCTTGTGCCGCTGCCTTCCCGCCGCCCCAGGCGGAGAGCGCGCTTCCCGACTCCTCGATGAGCCCGACGACATCGGCGTGTTGCGCCGCCATCTGGTCGAGCATTTCGGTCTGGTCGGGGCACCTGTCGCGCAACAGCGGGAACACCAGCTTCTCCTCACCATCATGATGCACGTGGAGAAAGGCGAGGATGTTGTCGAACAGGTTGGTGATCATCTCGACGCGCCCGTTGTCGGACGCGTCGACGCCTCGGACCAATTCGGGTGCAGCACCGAGTGAGTCCCGCAGCGCCTGGTGCACGGCGATCATGTCGGAGACGTCGGGACGAGGGGCACCTGGTGTGGTTGTCATGGCAACTCCTGGTCGGTACGGGGACTGGGACCGTCGTCGCCAACTCTAGGAAACACCCCCCGACCGGCGCACGCCGACCGCCTCCCGGGCGGCAACGCAGAAACGCGGTTGAAGCCCTGCCATAATTGTTGGTCGACATGGTGGGTCGACAATCGTGGGTCGACCGACACCGTCGAGGACGAGCGCGACGTCGATGGACCTGCTGGGAATTTCCGTGCGTTGGCCGATCGTGGGTGCGCCCATGGCCGGAGGGCCATCCACCCCGACGCTCACCGCAGCGGTGAGCCGGGCCGGCGGTCTGGGATTTCTCGCCGGCGGCTACCTCACCGCCGAGGCGTTGGCACAACAGATCGCAGAGGTCGAGACATTGGGTGTGTCGTCGTTCGGCGTGAACCTCTTCGTTCCCGGAAATCCCGAAGTCGACGAGGGCGCGCTCGACACCTATCTCGACAGTTTGCGCCCCGAGGCCGAGAGGTTCGGCGTCGAGGTGACTCCCAAGTGGGACGACGATCACTTCTCGGAGAAGCTCGAGCTCCTCATCGGTCACCCCCCGTCGATGGTGAGCTTCACATTCGGCTGTCCCCCCTCCGACGTCGTGGCGCGCCTTCAGGACGCCGGCACGCGAGTCGTGATCACGGTCACGACTCCGGCCGAAGCCTCGATGGCCACACAGGTCGGAGCTGATGCCGTGTGCGCCCAGGGAATCGAAGCCGGAGGCCATCAAGCCAACTTCGTCGACGACACGGCTCCGGACGCGGGCTGGGGTCTCCTCGCGCTCGTGACCGCGATCCGCCACGAGACACACCTTCCGGTGATCGCGGCCGGTGGTGTGATGACCGGAGCGGCAGTGGCCGCCGTCGTCCGCGCCGGCGCGGTGGCGGCCCAGTTGGGGACCGCCCTGCTGCGGTGTCCCGAGAGCGGGGCCTCCGAGATGTACAAAGCCGCGTTGGCGGACCCCCGCTTCACGTGGACCTCGACGACGCGGGCCTTCAGTGGGCGACGGGCGCGCGGGCTGGTGAACGACTTCATGCGAGCCCATCCCGATGCACCGTCGGCCTACCCCCACATCAACAACGCCACGCGGGCCATGCGCCAGGCCGCCCTGGCCCGGCGCGACCCGCATGCCACCAACCTCTGGGCGGGTCAGGGCTTCGCGCTGGCGCGGGACCGGCCCGCCGCCGAGATCATCGCCGCCATCGGCGCTGAATTCGACGCAGTGACCACCTGAACACAGACGCCGTCTCGACGTCTCATCGGCGTCTTTTCCGAGGGTCCGGGCGCCCTCGTGTCGGACTCGCCGACGGCGGGGCTCGTCCAAGATTGGGTCGCCGGGCCCATAGGGCGGTTCCAGACCTTGCCGACCAGGGTTTTCCCCTACTTTTTGACCCCTGCTTTGGAATTGCCCGGGTTGAGGGTCGAATCAACGCTCTGACCTGCACCTCTGTGAGACGGGTCAAGGACTGGGCCTCCCTTGTCGAAACCTCTCTGGAGCCCATGGCGAACGCACTCAGAAACCAGCGCGGCGACGGAGCCCAGTCAGCCGAAGACCACCCGAGATCCGGTACGGAGCTCGACGGAGAAGAGCGCGCCGCCAGAGCGAAGACTCGCCGCCATCCTGGGGTCCGGCTGCTCCTGACGCTCGTGGTCCTGTTGCCCATGCTGGCCACCGGGATCTTGATCCTGTCGTCGGCCAACTCGGCGTGGAGGTTCCGCCAGAGCGCGCAGGTCGTAGCCAAAGACGCCACCGAACTTCAGGTCATCGCCAACGCCCGGGCCCAGATGAACTCGTTGGAGGTCCCCCTTTCGGCGGTGTCGTACGCGGCACAGCTCGGGATCAGCGAGCCCGTTCTCGACACGCTGCTGCACTCGGCGGTCCCCTTCAGCAAGCAACTGGCTCAGGGAACCGCCACGATCGCCGACTTCCCGACGTTCTCATCCACACCGATCCTGCGCGCCGATGTGGCCGAGCTCCAAGCCATGATCCCGAAGGTTGCCGCCAAGACGGTCTCCTTCAACGATGTCCATGTGTTCCTCACCAAGATGGCGAGCGACATCGAC
>JADGOL010000269.1 GCA_017882995.1 Acidimicrobiales bacterium
GACGAGACGTCCTATGTCTCGACGGTGTTCGCGGCCACCGTCATCGGGGGTTCGCCGAGACCCGACGGCGACGAGACTTCCGCCGTCGAGTGGTGGGATCCCGATGGCCTGCCCTACGGCGAGATGAGCACCTTCACGCGGGCGCTGCTCACGGCCGTGGGTGTGGGGAGTCAACCGTCAACGCAGCGGTAGTGACCACCGTTGATCGGCGCTGTCGCGATCGAATCCGGCGCTGCGCCAGAAGCCTTGCGCATCGACGTTCTCGGCGTTGACCATGGCGTCGACACGCACCGCCCCCAGAGCGCGGGCGCGCTCGACGGCCGAGGCGATGAGCGCCGAGGCCACACCGGCGCGGCGGTGCGCGGACGCCACCGCCAGCCGGTAGATGTGAAACCGCCAGCCGTCCCAACCGGCGATCAAGGCGCCGACAACTCTGCCATCGAGCTCGGCGATGACGAGGCCGTGCGGATCGCGTTCCACGAGGACCGTCGCCTCGGGGAGCTGGCCGGCGTGGCGCGTCGGCCCCGCTTCGGCATTCCAGAGCTCGACCACGGCCGGGAGGTCATCGAGCGTCGCATACCGGAGGGCCACCACCTCACCATGTTCGCACCCGGGCGATGGGACTATCCGTGCCTCGTTCCCGCTCCCACCGGCGCGGTCCGCGGTGAGCTCGTGAGGTCGTCGATCCACGCGATGACGGCCTTCTCGTAGGCGATGCCGAAGGCGAGGACGGCCCCGGTGTGCTCGTCGCCGGCGGTGATGCCGGTGTAGTGACGGAGCCGTTCCGCATGCACCTTCCGGTTGGAGTCGAGGAACTTCGCCAGCGTGCCCTCATCGAGGTGGCGTCCGAACCACAAGGTGATGAGCAGCGGGTTGCGGATCTGTTCGGGCCCCGGTTCCTGCGCGATCCACTGCTTGAACGCCTTCTTGCCCGCCGCGGTGATGGTGAAGGGCCGACGGTCGCGCACTCCGGTCCGCCCGGCGGTGACGAGCCTGCGATCCTGGAGGGTGCGGAGCTCGCGGTAGACGTGGCTGGGGGTCACGTTCCAAAAACGTGACAGCCCACCCTCGATCTCGTGGAGCAGATCCCACCCGGTCTTCGGCCCGTCGAAGAGGAAACCGAGCAGCGATCCCTGGGTGGCGTTCAATTCACCCGGCGACTTCTCACCCGGCATCTTGACATTCCCTTCTGGAAGGTGGACCATGACCAGCATATTCCCTTAGGGAGGGTCCCACGGTGGACGACACGGTGGACGACACGGTGGACGACACGGTGGACGAGGTCATGGCGGCGCTGGAGAGCGACGGCTACGCCACCATCCCCGACGCCATCACCGCCGAGCAGGTCGAGTCGGCGAGGCGGGACCTCGCGGACATCCTCGATCACACGCCGTCCGGACGCGACGACTTCGAAGGGCGCAACACCCGACGGGTCTACGCACTGTTCGCCAAGACCCGCGCCCTCGACGTCATGGCCACGCACCCGGTCGTGCTGGGGGTGCTCGACCGGGTCCTGGGTGATTACCAATTGAGCGCTCCGGCGGCCATCTCGATCGGTCCGGGCGAGGTGGCCCAACCGCTGCATCCCGATGACGCCATCTACCCAATGCCCCGTCCTCATCAGGAGCTCGTCGTCAACGTGATGTGGCCGCTGGAGGAGTTCACCGAGGCCAACGGCGCCACCCGGATCGTGGCGGGGAGCCACCGCTGGACCGACGAGCGTCCCGACGACACCACCCCGACGACGATGGTGGAGATGCCGGCCCGTACCGCGCTCGTCTACCTGGGGAGCGTCTGGCACGGCGGCGGGGCCAACCACACCGACCGGGCCCGGTTGGGCGTCGTCCTGCACTACGCGTCGGCGTGGCTCCGACCGGTCGAGAACCACGTCCTGGCGGTCCCGCCCGACATGGCGAGGGCCCTGCCCACGCGTTTGCAGGAGCTGCTCGGCTACAACATCTATCCACCGTTCATCGGCTACGTCGACGGCCGCCATCCCCGCAAGCTCCTCGCTGTGAACGCGGCCGACGCGCCGTGACCGTCCACGTGGAGACCGACGGGCCCGTCACGATCATCACACTCGATCGTCCCGAGGTCGCCAACGCCATCGACCGCCCGACCGCCACCGAGCTCGCCGACGCCTTCCGGGCCTTCGACGCCGATGCCACCCAGGACGTGGCCGTGCTCACCGGCGCGGGTGGCACCTTCTGTGCGGGCGCGGACCTCAAGGCGATGAGCGAACCGGGCCTGGCCCGGGTGAGCCGCGTCGAGCCCGACGGCGACGGGCCGGTGGGACCGACCCGGATGCTGCTCGACAAGCCGGTCATCGCCGCGGTGGAGGGCCACGCCGTGGCGGGGGGCCTGGAGCTGGCCGCCTGGTGCGACCTGCGCGTGGCCGCCGAAGATGCGGTCTTCGGTGTCTACTGCCGACGATGGGGGATCCCGCTCATGGACGGCGGCACCATCCGACTGACCCGACTCCTCGGCCACAGCCACGCCCTGGACCTCATCCTGACGGGACGGGGCGTATCCGGAGACGAGGCGTTGCGGATGGGACTCGCCAACCGCATCGTTCCGAAGGGTCACGCCCTCGAACACGCCATGCGCCTGGCGCTGGAGATCGCGAGCCGACCCCAGGCGGCGTTGCGCAATGACCGGATGTCCTCCTACGAGCAATGGTCGATGCCATTGCCCGACGCCATCAGCAACGAGTTCGACCACGGTATGGCGACGTTGCAGACCGGCCAGCTCGTCGAAGGGCTCGACCGCTACCAGAGCGGTGCATGGCGCGACCCGACGTCGTCGCCTCCCTCCTAGGTGTTCGCCCACCCGTGATCAGACGGCAGGCACCCAGAGGACCGCGCTCATAGAGCGGCCAGCGCCAGGCCGAGCGCGGCCGCGCCGGCACAGACGACGAGCGTTCCGAAGGCATTGCGGAACGCCTGGCCCAGCGCACCTTCCTCGACCAGGCGCACGGTCTCGAAGCTGAACGTGGAGAACGTCGTATACGAGCCGCAGAAGCCGGTGCCGAGGATCACCTTGGGCGTCTGCGGGAAGGCGTGATAGAGCGCGAGGCCGCTCAGCACGCCGAACACCAAAGA
>JADGOL010000270.1 GCA_017882995.1 Acidimicrobiales bacterium
GTAGGGGTTCGGTGACTGCAGGGAGATCATCTTCACCGGAGGGCTCGATGCACTCGCCGTGGTGGCCGCTTTGGCGACATGGCCGGGGCTCGAGCCACATGCGGCGAGTCCCATGGCAATAGTTGCAGAGACAAAGAGAACACGAGCGGTGGGGGAGATGGAGATCCGTCGACGTTTCACGTCGCAAACGGTAGTCCATCGGGGCTCGAAACGACTGGGCGCTTTCCCCGGCGCCTTCCGAAGCGTCTTGGCTGGGTCCCGGCCGACTGGCGACGGTGGAAACCCGAAGGGAGACTCGCATCCCGTGACCAGCCGAGGGCCTCGCCGAAACCGATCCCGCCTCGGCCGGCGATGCGGGTTCGCTCTGAGCGCCCTGGCGCTGGCTGTCTCGGCGTGCGGCTCGGGCGTACCCGGGGCCCCGGGGGCGAACGTCGGCGTCGTCCAGAGCCGGCTCGTCCCGGAGTCGATCAGCCATCTGGCCTTCACGGATCAGCGCGGTCGAATCGTCGAGCTGGCCTCGTTCCGGGGCAAGACGGTGTTGGTGGTGCCCTTCCTCACCCTCTGCACCGACATCTGTCCCCTCGATACCGGGAACCTGCTGCAGGTCGAGCGTTCCCTCGTACGCGACGGGAGCGCCTCGCAGGTGCAACTGGTCGAGTTGAGCGTGGACCCCGCTCGTGACACTCCCGCTCGCCTGGCCGCCTACGCACACCTCACGGGTGCATCCTGGGAGTTGCTGACCGAGACCCCTGCACAGGCCACCCAGGTCGAGCACTTCTTCGGCTGGGACGTCCAGCGCGTCCCCGAGGACTCACCACCGTCGGTGGACTGGTGGACGGGGAAGCCGCTCACCTATGACGTCAACCACTCGGACGGGTTCGTGATCATCGACACCCACGGAACCGAGCGGTTCTCGACGGGGGCGGCACCGGACTTCCACGGGACATTGAACCCGACCCTGCACCGGTTCCTCACCGCGGAGGGTCGTGATCACCTCACGCATCCCCTCACACCGGGATGGAACCCGACGACCGCTCTCGACACGCTCGGCTGGGTATTGCAGCGCCCGGTTCCGCTCGTGGGGAACTGATCGAGCCCGCCCCTGCGCGGGGGCGGGCGGCAGCTCACTCAGCTGCAGGTGGCTCCGAGGATCGAATGCCGGCGCGTTTGCGTCGGGGCTTCAAGGCGAACCACCAGACACTGGCGATGGTGCCGGCGAGTCCCAACGCCGCCACCAAAGGCTTGACGAACTTCCGGCCGCTGCTCACGGCCGCAACGTTACCGGCCGGGCGCACCACTCGGACGACGGCTCGATCCACCCCGGGCCGACGCTGGTGACGGGCAGACCCAGACGTGCCGATGGGACGTCGCTCGGAAATGGTCGAGGTCGTGCGACGGGACGAGCCTCCAATAACCTACGACACCGATGAATGACCGGGGCGGCATCGTCCACAGTGAGATTCCACCTGTCCCCGACCGCAAGATCACCACGACGGCTCGGCCGTCTCTGCCACGAGGGGTGCGCAAGGTCCACCTCCTGACCCTGGCCGGGGCTGGGATCTACCTCGTCTACTTGGCCACGAAGCAGTCGTTCTTCCTTGACGAGTGGGACTTTCTTGCCTACCGCGGTATTCACTTTGCAGGGAGTGAAGGGCTCTTCGTCCCTCACAACGAGCATTGGACCACGATCCCGATCCTCATCTGGCGAGGGCTGTTCAACCTGGTCGGAGTCCGCCACTACTGGCTCTACGCGCTTCCGATGATCGTCGCCCACCTTGCGGTCGTGTCCCTGTTGTGGCGACTGATGCTGCGTCACGAGGTCGAACCCTGGACGGCGACCTTGCTGGTCGCGGCATTCGCCGTGCTCGGTGCGGGCTCGGGAAACATCACGAGCGCATTCCAGATCGCTTTCGTCGGCTCGGTCGCCTTCGGCTTCCTCGCCATCGAGGCGATCGAGCATGACCGGTTCTGGCTCGCGTCCCTGTGGGGCATCGCCGCGCTCATGTGCTCCAACATCGGCTTGCCAATGGTCTTCGGGTGTGCGCTCGTTGCTCTCGTGCGACGACGATTCGCCGGAGCCGCGATGGCGGTACTCCCCCCCGCCGTGACCTTTGTCATCTGGTACGTGCTCATCGGTCACGTCGGCACCTACGCCGCCACGGACATCGCGAGCCTGAGCTTCAACGGACTCGCTGCGTACGTCTGGACCGGCCTGACGACCAGCATGAGCGGCCTGGTTGACGGCTCACCAGACGCCAGCGCGGTGCTCGTGCACGTGCTCGGGGCCGTGTTCGTGGTCGCGCTCGCCGTCGCCGCCGCGTTGCGCCGAAACGTGCCCGGCGCTCTGGCCCTCACGACAGTCGTGTTCTACGTCTTCGTGGGCTTCGGGAGACTGCAATACGGCACCGGCCAGGCAGCCGCGTCGCGCTATTCGTATATTGCTCTTGCGCTGTGCCTGCCATTGATCGGGCAACTCGTCACGACGCTGATGCGTTACCGCGTTGCTCGACCAATCGTCATATCGGGACTGATGGTGCTCGTGGGTGCCAACGCCGTTGTCCTTGATTCACAAGCGAACCTCACCGCCGCGTCGAGAAGCGAGGAGACCCAACAGATCCAGGCCGCGGCATACCTGATCCACAGCGGAGAAGGCATTGCCGGCCAGCGGACGACCAGCGACGCCATCGGACCCCCGAACATGCCGGGCGTGACGGCATTGACCGGGATGGTGCGAGATGGCCAGTACCCCGTCCCCGCCCAGGTGGCCCCTGCGGAGTTGCGGGCCGAACGAGCCATCGTGGGGGTGTTCCAGTCGCCGACACCTGGCTACCCCGGTGATCTCTCGATCACCGGGGTAGACGCGTCGACCTGCGCCAAGATCAGTGCTTCGAAGTCCGCCGCGGTCGTGTTGCCGGGTCCGGGCTCGTTGCGGTTGGAGAACCGCCCAGGGAGCGTCCCCAATGTGACCGTGTCGTTCCCCGGCGTCCCGGGCGCACCGAGCACGATCGTGGTCATACCCATTCCGCCGGGAGACTCGTGGTTGAACGTGCCGGCCGGTGCCTACCGGACCGCCGTCGTCAAGGCTTCCATCCCCGTTCGCCTGTGTAACACGGTGGACAGCTCGTCCGGCATGTGATTGCCCTTCGACCACGGTGCGGTCGCGACGTGTTCAGCCTTCGGTGGAGAGAAAGACGTTCTTGACGTCGGAGAACGACGCCATCGCCTCCATTCCCAGCTCGCGTCCGAACCCCGACTGCTTCATCCCGCCGAAGGGTGCGTTCACGCGCACCGAGGTGTTGGAGTTCACCGAGAGCACGCCCGCCTGGACGGCTTTCGCCATGCGCAGGGCACGACTCGAGTCACGGGTCCAGATCGATCCCGACAGTCCATAGGGGGTGTCGTTGGCCAGAGCGACGGCGTGGGCCTCGTCATCGAACGGCGTCACCGCCACGACCGGGCCGAAGATCTCCTCGCGCCAGACCCGATCTCGAGGATCCACCGGCGCCAGGACGGTGGCCGGAAACCACCACCCGGGCCCCTCGGGCACCCGACTGGTTCCGGCCACCTCGAGTCCGGAGTCGCCCGTGTCGACGTACCCGTTGACCCGGGCGCGGTGATCGTCGGACACGAGCGGCCCCATCTGGGTGCCAGGGTCTTCTGGATCGCCCACCACAAGTGCCTCTGTGGCCGCCACGAGGAGCTCCACGAAGCGGCCGAACGCACCGCGCTCCACCAGGATGCGGCTGCGGGCGCAGCAATCCTGGCCCGCGTTGCCGAACACCGCGAAGGGCGCGCTGGCGGCGGCGCGTTCGAGATCGGCGTCGGCAAAGACCACGTTGGCGGACTTGCCCCCGAGCTCCAGGGTGACGCGTTTGATCGTTCCCGACGCTCGGGCCATCACGTCTCGTCCCGCCTCGGTCGAGCCCGTGAAGGCCACCTTGGCGACGTCGGGATGCTCGACCAGGACGGTCCCCACGGTGGTGCCCCGTCCGACCACGACCTCGAACACGCCTTCGGGGATGCCGGCATCGAGGGCGAGCTCGGCCAACCGGAGCGCGGTGAGGGGCGTGAGCTCGGCAGGCTTCACGACCACGGTGTTGCCACAGGCCAGGGCCGGTGCGATCTTCCACGAGGTGATGGCGATCGGGAAGTTCCACGGCACGATCGCCGCCACCACGCCCAAAGGCTCGGGCCAGGTGAGGTCGACACCTCCTGCCACCGGGATGGTGGCGCCACGGTGCTTGTCGACGGCCCCGGAATAGAAATGGAGGACATCCGCCACCATGGACACCTCACCCCGGCTGTCGGTGATGGGCTTGCCCACGTTGCGCGTCTCCAGCAGGGCGAGCTCTTCTGCATGCGCCTCGACCTGCTCGGCGAACCGCCGCAACAGCCGAGTCCGATCCGCCGGCGCCACGTCGCGCCAAGCGGGAAACGCCCGTGCCGCCCGCTCGACCGCCGCGTCGGCCGCCGCCTTGCCCTGCCGGTCGATCTCTGCCACGGTCAGCTCGGTCGCCGGATTCACCACTCGAACAACGCCCTCGGGCGATGACGAACCGGCGCGGACCGAGCTCACCGGACTGCCTCGACCAGGGCCCGGAACAGACGCTGATCCTCGTGCTCCTCGGGATGCCACTGCACGCCCACCACGAAACGCGCCCCGGGCAGTTCGACGGCCTCGGCGATGCCGTCAGCCGACCTCGCCGTGACCACCAGCCCATCCCCCAACCGGTCGATGGCCTGGTGGTGTGAACAGGCCACCGTCGCCTTCTCCCCCAGGATCTTCGCCACCGTTGAGCCTGCCTCGGTCGTGACTTCGACGTCCGCGAAACAGCCTCGGGCCGGCTGGTGCCCGTCGTGACCCACGACATCGGGCACGTGTTGGAAGAGGGTTCCCCCGAGCTCGACGTCGAGCAATTGCATCCCCCGGCAGACAGCCAGCACCGGGAGGTCCACCGCCAAGGCGGCGCGCAGCAGGGCAAGCTCGCTGGCGTCGCGCCCGGGATCGACCCCCGACGTCGCGGGGTCCGGCGACTGTCCGTACCGGGCGGGGTCGACGTCCCCACCGCCCACGAGCACGAGTGCGTCGATGGCCCCGACCACGCTGGAGGCGACTTCGTCGGTGCCGATCCCGCTCTGTGATGGAGACAGCAATACCGGACAGCCGCCGGCGGCCGCCACGGTGTCGACGTACGAGGCGGGCAGGACCGCGGCAAGGCGGTCCCACGGGCCCCACGAGGCCTGCTGGTGATACGTCGTGACCCCGACGATGGGCGCGGCGCGCTTGGCCATGCGACCAGTATCACACCGGCGCCACGGTCGTCGGCCCCGGTCGGGTGCAGGCGGCAACCGATGCTCGGACCCCGGAGCTCACGGGCCGTGCCAGGTATGGTCGTGCCGTGACGGCGCGACTGGCGGGGAAGGTAGCGGTGATCACCGGGGCCGGGAGCGGGATCGGGCGGGTCGCCGCCACGCTGTTCGCCTCGGAAGGCGCCGCCGTGGTCGCCGCCGACGTGGTGGCCCAGGCCGCTCGCGACACCGTCGAGCAGATTGTCGACGCCGGTGGGCGCGCCGTCGCCGTCGCCGCCGACATCTCCGACGAGTCCCAAGCGGCCGATGTCATGACCGCGGCCACCCAGCAGCTCGGCGGACTGCATGTGCTGTTCAACAACGCCGGGATCTTCCCCGGGGACGACGGTGGGGTTCTCGACACTCCCCCGTCGACCTGGGATCACGTCATGAATGTGAACCTCAAGGGGGTGTGGCTGTGCTGTCGCGCCGGCATCCCCGCCATGGTCGATTCCGGCGGGGGATCGATCGTGAACGTGGCTTCGTTCGTGGCGCTCGTGGGTGCGGCGACCGCGCAGGTCGCCTACACGGCGTCGAAGGGCGGGGTGCTCGCCTTCACCCGTGAGCTGGCCGTGGAGTACGCCCGCAAGGGAATCCGGGCCAATGCACTGTGCCCCGGACCCATCCAGACCCCGCTTCTGGAGGAGCTCCTCGCCGACCCCGATCGCCGCAACCGACGGCTCGTGCACATCCCCATGGGCCGCCTGGGACGACCCGAGGAAGTGGCCCGGGCCGCGCTCTTCTTGGCTTCCGACGAGTCCTCGTTCATGACGGGCTCGGCTCTGGTCGTCGACGGCGGGATCACCGCGGCATACGTCACCCCGGAATAGGCGGGGCCCACCGGCCGGATCGGGCTGCTGGACGCGGACCTTCCTCCGTGCCATGGTGCGGGCATGCTGGACCGAAGCGAGCTGACCAAGCGCATCACCGAGGGAGCGATCGACACGGTGGTCGTGGCGTTCCCCGACATGCAGGGACGCCCGGTCGGCAAACGCGTCACCGGGAGGTTCTTTCTCGACCACGTGCTCGAGCACGGCATCGAGGCCTGCGACTACCTCCTCGCCGTCGACGTGGAGATGGAACCACTCCCCGGATACCGGTTCGCCAATTGGGAGATCGGGTACGGCGACGTCGTGGCACTGCCCGACCTCGCCACCTTGCGGCTCCTCCCGTGGCTCGAGGGCTCGGCGATGGTGGTATGCGATGTGGTGGACACGAAGGGTGATCCTGTCGAAGTGTCGCCAAGACGGATCCTGGGCCGACAGGTGGAACGGGCGCGAGAGCTCGGCCTCGACATCCGGTGCGCCACCGAGCTCGAGTTCTACTTGTTCCGCGAGACCTTCGAAGAGGCGTCGGCGCAGGGGTGGCGTGAACTGCACCCCCATGTCTCGACCATCGAGGACTACCAGCTCCTCCAGACGTCGCGCGAGGAATACGTCCTGCGACGGATCCGCAACGAGATGGTGGCGGCCGACATCCCCGTCGAGTTCTCGAAGGGTGAGGCTGGGCGCGGCCAGCACGAGGTCAACGTGACCTACGGGCGGGCCCTCGAGGTCGCCGACCGACACCTCGTCTTCAAGAACGGCGTCAAGGAGATCGCCGACCAGTGCGGCCGATCGGCATCGTTCATGGCCAAGTGGTCGATGGCCGAGGTGGGCTCGTCGTGCCACATCCACGCCAGCCTCTGGGACGCCGCGTCCGGTGCTCCGCTCATGTGGGGCGACGACGGGCCCTCGAACCTCTCGGAGGTGGGCCGTCGGTTCCTGGCCGGCCTGCTCCTCGGTGCCCGTCAGCTCACCTGGCTGTGGGCGCCGTACGTCAACTCGTACAAGCGCTTTGTGCCCGGATCGTGGGCACCGACCGCGGCGGTATGGGGTGTCGACAACCGCACCTGTGGATTCCGCCTCGTCGGTCACGGTGAGGGCCGCCGGGTCGAATGCCGGATCCCCGGTGCCGACGTCAACCCCTACGTGGCGCTGGCGGGCATCGTCGCCGCGGGTCTGTGGGGTGTCGAGCACGGTCTCGAGCTCGGCGCCCCCTTCGAGGGCAACGCCTACAACGCCACCGACGTGCCGCGCGTGCCGACGACTCTGGTCGAAGCCATCGAGGAGCTCGAGGCGTCGCCGATCGCCCGACATGCATTCGGCGAGGACGTCCATCACCACCTTCTCAACACCGCCCGTCAGGAGTGGGTCCGAGCGAACCAGGTGGTCACCGACTGGGAGTTGCGGCGGAACTTCGAGCGCATCTGATCGGTGCCCGTGATGCGGTCAGGGGTGGCGCGTCGTCAATGGCGATTCAGTCGGCGATGGATGTCCTTGGTCTGTTTGTAGAGATTCACGAATTCGTCGTAGAGCTCTCCGTAGACCTTGCCGGCGACGGGGTCGGGATCGAAGGTTCGACCCACCTCGACCATGCCGGGAATCTCCTCGACGCGGATACGACCGAGCGCCAACAGTGTCAGGAGCCCTGCACCTCGGACATTGGCGAGTACGGGATCGACAACTTGGCGGATACGCCTTCCCATGGCATCGGCGTGGATCTGGGACCAGACATCGGAGTTGGCCCCGCCGCCGATGAATGCCAGGGTCTCGAATCTCCGACCCACGAAGCGTTCGACCGCCCCGAGCAACCATCGGCTGTTGAGCGCCACCCCTTCGTACACGGCACGCACGAGATCGTCACGAGACGTCGACAGCGAGAGATTGTGGAAGCCCCCCCGGATGGTGTGGTCGTCCACCGGCGAGCGCTCACCGTTGAGCCACGGTGTGAACATGGCCCCGTGTGACCCCGGCGCCACCTTGGCCGCCACCTCGTCGAAATGCCGATACA
>JADGOL010000038.1 GCA_017882995.1 Acidimicrobiales bacterium
ACCGGCCAGTGCCACAGGTACAGGCCATAGGAGATGGTCCCCACCCATCGCAGGGGCGAGATCGACAGCACCTTGGCCAAGGGCCCCTGGTCGAACTGGCGCACATCGGCGATGACGAGCCCGGCCAACGCCGCACACAGCAGGACCGCCCCTTCGAACATCACGGGCCGGGGGAGGCCCGTCGACGTTCCCGCCCGGGCCCAGAACACCCCGAGGACCACCACTGCCACCGGCGCGGCCCGGTGCAGGGCGTGCCGGGCCCGGGGCCCGGGTTGGGGTCGGGCTGCGGCCAGGAAGGCCACGGCGGCTCCGACCAACAGGTCAAAGGCCCGGGTGTCGGTGCCGTAGTAGATGCGAGAGGGATCGACCCCGGGGTGATAGAGGATCGCCATGGCGAGCATCGAGGCCCCCGCCCCCGCCACGCACAACCCGAGGCCGAGGCGCCGCCAGTACTTGGTGCTCCAGGTCACGAGGGCCACGATCAGCACCGGCCACAGCAAATAGAACTGCTCCTCGATGGCCAGTGACCAGGTGTGGGTGAGCGGCGAGGGGGTGGAGAACTGGGTGAAGTACGACTGGTGCGAGAAGATGGCGTGCCAATTGGCGACATAGAGCAGCGTCGCCACGGCATCGCCGCGCAGACCACTCAGATCGATGGCCGCCCCCCCGCTCGTGGGGGAGCTGAAGCGCCCGTTGATCACCGCATAGACAGACACCGCCCCGAGCACGAGGAACAGGGCGGGCAACAGCCGCCGGGCCCGGCGTCCCCAGAACGCCCCGAGCCCGATGCGACCTCGGGTGCTCTTCTCCTCGAGCAACAGGCTCGTGATGAGAAAGCCCGACAACACGAAGAAGAGGTCCACCCCCAGGTATCCGCCCGAGGCCCAACCGAGGTCGAGGTGATAGGCGATGACACCCAGGATCGCCAGGGCTCGCACGCCGTCGAGGGCGGGCAGGTGGCGCCCCGACACGGCTCGGGGTGCTTGTCCGGAATCGACCTGCGCACTTGGAGCCGTGGTGTTCGACTCGAGCGGCCTGGACACCGGGAAAGGCTACCTGTGCTCAAAGACGATTCGACGCCGCGAGGCGTGCTCGGACGTGCGTGCTCGGGAGATCATCGCTACGAGGCCGTCGAAGGACCCAAGGACTCCACCAACATGCCTCGGATAGAGAGGGAGTAGCCGAGCGTGACATGGTCTCCGAGGAGATAGACGTCGTATTGACCGACGATGGCACTGCACGTCTCGGCACAGAACCACGGCGTGACGTTGATGTATCTGGCTCCGCCGGCCAGGGCCGCTCGCCTTTCAGCGCTGTTGTAACGAGTCAGGGCGGACCGCGGCGAGCGAGCACACACCTGAACGTCGTCAGCACCACCAGGATGACGGCCACCGCCCGCAGGCCTTCGACGTCGGGTCGGAAGCGACGGTCCTCGGGGGCGGTGCCCGCCTCGTCACCTGACGCCAGGAACCGCTCGTCCCGTGACCGCGTGTCCGCTTCGGACAAATCCCCTGCCATCGTCCCTCACATCGGAGTCTGCCCGGGTCTTGCAGACGGAAATCAACGCGTCGGAGCCAAGAGACGAACTCGCGGCGTGCTCGAAGAGCACCTGAGCACATCACCGCAATGCCCCGATGCCATACTCTGAACTGCTCAGGTGCACCGGAAGGCACTCGGTTCAAGACACAAGGAGAACCATGGAAGGGGAGTCCGGCGAGTCGGCGACGACTGCTGAGCGGCCCCCTGAAACCCGGTCCCGCTCGCCGAAACACCGTCGCCGCAAGAGAACCTCCCGAGATGACGAGGCGTCGACTCGGGAGGTCCGACCTTCCGGCCGGCGGCGATGGCTCCCGGACACTCTGGGTGTCCTTTGGGTGCTGTTGGCGGCCGGTGCAGGCCTGACCCCGGCCCTGGCCCACGGTTGGTCGCTCGGGAACTACGCCGTACAGACGATCTACGGCGGCCTTGCCTCGAGCGGTGCCAAGGTGCACTACACCCAGGCGAGTGATCAGCTCACGCTCTTCATGCCACTGACGAACCTGGCGTGGACCCAGGTGCACAGCGGTCATCTTCCGCTGTGGAACCCTTACAACGCACTCGGCCTCCCGCTGGCGTTCAACTGGGAGTCAGCCACCTTCAGCGTGCCCGTTCTCCTCGGCTACCTCGTCCCCCTGCATCTCGCCTACACAGTCCAGGTGCTGGTCACCTATGCCATCGCCGGGAGCGGCGTCTACGTCCTCGGTCGGGTGATGCGCCTGGGTGTGCTCGGCAGCGTCATGGCTGCCACCGTCTACGAATTGAGCGGCCCGATCTTCGGGCTCGTCGGGTGGTCGTTCGGCGGAGTGATGGCATGGGCGGGCTGGCTGCTGGTCGCCACCATCTTCGTCATACGCGGTCGCCACCGCGCTCGGTCGATCGTGTTCTTCGCCGTCGTGGTGGCGTGTGCCATCTACGCGGGTGAACCAGAAGCGCTGGTCTTCTTGGCTCTCGCCGCGGCCTTGCTCATCGTGGCGATGCTGGGAGGGCGCATCCTGGGACACGGGAAGTCGGGCCCTGTCCTGCGTCCCTGTGTCGATCTGGTGGTCGCCGGCGTCGCCGGTGCCGCGCTCGGTGCTCCGCTCTTGCTGCCGGGAACCCAAGTCGGAGGCATCGCGCTCCGTAATTTCCGAGGAGGCCAGGTTTCGATCGGGGGCCCCGCCAAGTCGGCCCACGCCCTGCCGCTCCACGACGTCATCCACGTGTTGTTCCAAGGCTTCGACGGACTCCCCGTGGCCGGGACGCCGTGGTTCCCCGATCGCTTCATCTACATCGACACCGTCGCCTACGTCGGTGTGATCGCGGTGGTTCTCGCCGTCCTCGCTGTGGCCAAGCGATGGCGCGACCCCGCTGTCATCGCCTTCGGCGCCATCGCCGTCGTCTCGGCCGGGCTCGTGTTCGCAGCTCCGATCGTGACGCTGCTGGATCGCCTGCCTTTTCATCTCGGCGGTGTGCTGTGGTACCGGGCGGTGGCGCCCATGGCACTCGGCCTCGCCGTGTTGGCCGGAGTGGGCACCGATGTCGTCGTGCGTTCGGGCGTCAGGGGAGATGTCCGGAGGTGGCTGGGTTCAGGGTTCGCCG
Organism: Acidimicrobiales bacterium; assembly: GCA_017882995.1. Classification (GTDB taxonomy): domain Bacteria; phylum Actinomycetota; class Acidimicrobiia; order Acidimicrobiales; family UBA8190; genus Chersky-840. The sequence continues at coordinate 3,118 of JADGOL010000038.1, forward strand.
TCGCGGCTGCAGTCTTGTTGGCGCTGTGGCTCTTCGGTCGCGGTCACCTGCCTCGCGTCGAGGCGACGTTTCGTTCGAAGAGCTTCATCTGGCCCGTGGTCGCCGCCGCGGTCGGCCTGGGCGCATTCGTGTGGCTCACGTGGGCTCGTCGTCGTGAGGGCGATTCCGGTGTCGCCCCACCCCGGGTGTCGTCGCGTGCCGGCACGTGGGCGGCCATGGCCCTCGTGGCGTGTGAGACGGCATTCCTCGTCGTCTCAGGCGTCCCGGTGTGGTGGTCCAGTCCGACGGGCTTCACGCCGACGCCGGCCGTGGTGGCACTTCGACACGCCGTCGGACCCGCCGTCGTCGGACACGGGACGACGGCCTGCAACAGCCAAGGGATCACGCCCGACGTCAACGCCGCCTTCGGTGTCCGAGAGCTGGCCGCGTACGATCCCGTCATCCCACGGGTGTACTTCCTCAACTGGAGGTATCTGACCGGACAACAAGCCGGCCCCCCGGGGAGCTTCATCTACTGCCCGGCGGTGACCACCGCGGCCTTGGCGCGCCGCTACGGCGTCGAGTACATCCTCGAGCCTCGAGGAGCCCCGGGGCCCCGGGGCGGCGTGTTCGATCGGAAGATCGGCGACGAGGATCTGTACCGCATTCCCGGGGTCGCCGTCGCCACATTGACCGAGGTTCCCGAGACCGGCGGGGTTCCCGGGCCTGACGCACCGGGGACTCCCGTGGAGGTGACCCATTCCGATCCGGCCAGCTGGAATCTGGTCACCCACTCGGCGAAGCCGGCTGTGCTGCGTCTGCGACTCACCAACCTGCCCGGATGGCACGGCTCGATCGACGGGCGACAACTGGCGCTCACCACCTTCTCGGGGGTGATGATCCAGGCCCGCGTCCCGGCCGGAACGCACACCATCGAGCTCCACTACTGGCCCGGCGCCTTCAGTGTCGGCCTCGTGCTCGCCGGCGTCGGTGTCGTCGGTCTGGGTGCGATACCCATCGTCGGGAGGATCCGACGCCGGTCTTGAGCGCCCCGGGGCGCCGTTTTGGTGCGAGATCTGCGCTCAACCTGTCGCAGGAGGGCCCTCACAAGCCCTGATACATGGACGGAGCTGGACTCTTGCTGTATTTTCGGTGGGGGGATTCTGGCTCTTGGGGGGGCTCGCAATGCGGCGGATCGGCATTCTGATCGTTGCCTACAACGCAGCATCGACGCTGGCGTCGGTACTCGACCGCATTCGGCCCGAATTCATGGAGCGCGTGTCGGAGATTCTCGTCTGCGACGACCACAGCAAGGACGCCACCTACCTCGTCGGGCTCGGGTACAAGCAACTGATGCCGGACGTGCCTCTGACCGTGATCCGTCAACCCCGCAATTTCGGCTACGGCGGAAACCAGAAGTCCGGATACCAGTGGGCGATCGATCACGACCTCGACATCGTCGTCCTGCTCCACGGGGATGGCCAGTACGCGCCTGAGGTTCTCGACCAGATCGTCGCCCCGCTCGAGAGCGGCGAATGCGACGCTGTCTTCGGATCGAGGATGCTCGACCGGGGGTCGGCTCGGCGCGGCGGCATGCCGTTGTACAAGTACGTCGGCAACCGCATCCTGACCACGGCTCAGAACGCGCTGGCAGGAACATCGTTGTCGGAGTGGCACAGCGGGTATCGCGCCTACTCGGTCCAGGCGCTGCGCGAGATCCCGTTCCAGTCGAACTCCGATGGCTTCGTGTTCGACACGGAGATCATCACGCAACTGGTCGAGTCCGGGAAGCGCATCGTCGAGGTTCCTATTCCGACGTACTACGGCGACGAGATCTGCTACGTCAACGGGCTTGGCTACGCGCGTGACGTCATGCGACATGTCGTGCGCTACCGGATGCACAAGATGGGGTTCGGGACCGGCGATGCCGCCTTCGCCACCGATGATCAGTATGAGCTCAAACATGACGAGGAGACTTCTCACGGCGTGATCCGGGAATGGCTCGGGTCCTACCACGACCTCGACATCCTCGATGTGGGCTGCGCCGAGGGCGTGGTGAGCCTCCAGCTCGTCGAGCAGGGGAACCGGGTCACCGGCGTCGACCGCGAGGAGTGGCCCAGCGTGGCCGGAAAGCTCGACCGCTTCGTCGTGGCGGATCTCGACAAGGGGCTCCCCGAGGAGATCCGAGGACGCTACGACGTGGTCCTCGCCGCCGATGTCCTGGAGCATCTGCGCGAGCCCGGTGATCTGCTCGCCGAGTTGGCCGGGCACCTTGCGCCCAATGGCTGGATCCTGGCCAGCATCCCCAACGCCGTGCATTGGTATCCCCGTCTCCGCATGTTGTCGGGACGCTTCGACTATGACCGCCGCGGGATCTTGGACCGCGGGCATCTCCGCTTCTTCACGCGTCGGAGCTTCGAGCGGCTGGCAAAGACGGCGGGGCTCCGGGTGACGCGCTGTCAGGCCGTGGGTCTGCCCGTGGAGATCCTCAACCGGGGCGGGGGGGACTCGGCGGTGTCACAAAGAGCACCGCTGCGGGTCCTGGCCTTCTTGGACCGAGTCACGACGCAGATGTGGCCCAACCTGTTCGCCTACCAGTACGTGATCCGCCTCGACAAGGCGTAAACGGCGACTACCCACAGTGCTCGACCCGCCGCAGCGGAGTCGCGTCGAGGGGTCGACCAATAGGCTGGGAACAGCAAGGGCGGAACCTGCCTCGCGGACGGCGCGAGATCCGCTCGGCAAAGGGGGGCAGGAACCGTGCAATCGGGAACGTTTCTGGATTCCGCTGCGTCAGTCGCCGCCGTCGCGGCCTTGGTGGGCCTGCTCTACGCCCGGGCATCGGCGCGCGCGGCGCGCTCGGCGGCCGAGACGGCCCGGCGCTCGTTGGAGCTCACCGAGCGGTCACGACAAGCAGCCGCACGTGCCCGGCTCCGTCTGCGGGTGGAACGAGTCGGGGAGCTCGTCCAGGAGATCGCCACTTCCTCTTTCGCCGATCCTGGCACCGAGGAGCTCTCGCCGGCGACCAAGGCGCAGTGCCGGGTCTTGTACCGGGCGGTCATCGGCCTCAAAGACATCCTTCCGAGGTCAGTCGAACTCAGCGGGGCGCGATCGGCGATCGACCTCAACGATCGGGTCGGCAAAGCCAGCGCCGAGATCGACCTCGTTGTCAACAAGCTCACGAAACACCGCCCGCAGAGTGCCTATCGACCGAGGCACCAGGTGCCCTGGAACCGGTCGCCCGGAGCCCGTTCGGGTGTGGCCGCGACCGCCCGTGGTCACACCCGCGTCACACCTCCGCCGTCGCCGTGACGACACGGGTCACATCCACCGCCACGTCGAGACGGTGTGACCCGCCACCTCCTTCGACCGACCCCCGGAGGGGGGACACGTCCCAGTAGTCGCGACCCCACGCGGTCGTGACGTAGGACTCTCCCACGAACTGGTCGTTGGTCGGGTCGACGTCCACCCAACCCCAGCCAGGCAGGTACACCGAGGCCCAGGCGTGCGAGGCGTCGGCCCCGACGAGGCGCTCTTGGCCCGGCGGTGGAAACGTCTCGATGTACCCACTGACATATCGCGCCGCCAACCCCAGTGACCGGATGCACCCGATCATCAGGTGGGCGAAGTCCTGGCACACGCCGCGTCGTTGTTCGAGCACCTCCAGCAGGGGAGTGGCGATCGAGGTGAAGCCAGGCTCGTAGTGGAATTCCCTGTAGACGCGGTCGGTGAGGTCCAAGACCGCCTCCACGAGGGGGCGGCCGGGGTGGAACGACCCCTGGGCATATTCGGCCAATGCGTTCGAGGTCGGGATCAGGCGCGACGGCGCCCGACACCGGCGGGCGTCACGGGCTGAGGATTGGCGGTCGATCTCGAGCAGGGTTCGGACCGACTCCCAGGGGGGGCCGGCCGGAGGGGTGCGTGGTGGTGACACCCGCACCACGCTGGCGGCGGTCACCGCCATGCGGTCGAATCCCCCTTGGACCACGAATGTCGCCATGCTGTTGCCGAACGGGTCGACGGACTCGAATCGAGTGCTGGGCTCGGGGTCGATCTCCAGGGTGTGTTCGATACACACCTGGAGGTCTGTCTGGCGAGGCCGGAGGTGCGCCTCGTTGTACGACTGCTCCACCTGGGCCTCGTACTCGTAGGTGGTGATATGGGTGACGCGGTAGAGCCTGTCATCGGCCACGGCATCGATCTTGCCGGGCAGTGCTCCTTCACCGGGGGACCCGAGGAGGCGCCGGTGCGCCACGGGTCGTGCCACCCACGTTGCATCTCTGCTCGGGGCGACCGTCGCGGTGCCGACCGGCGAGAAGAACGAGGCCTCGATGTGGTCATGGAGGTTGCCGATGGCCGGCCCGAGCTCGGCCAGAAACGCCCGCAGGCTCCCCGGTGTCGGGCGAGCGACGGGCGCATCGGCGACCAACACGGCGGTATCGGTGCACGCCGCGAGGATGGGCTCATTGTGGGGGAGGGCCTTCACCAGATCCCGCAGCTCGCTCAGACAGGCACACACGGCCCGGGGGAACGCCTCGTCTTGGAGCAGGAACCTCAACGTGGAGGCGGCGTCGGGTCGAGCCGGCATGGCCCGACGGAACGGCTGGTACGAGGCGAGCGATCGGAGCAGTGCCATCTGGTGGACTTCGTTGTAGACCTCGCGCCCGGCTTCCGGCACCGCACTGTCGGCCCGCACCGCCAGGACACGGCACGTGATCTCGGCTCGCTCGAGCTGTTGGCCCATACGGAAGAACGCCAGCGCTTCGTCGCGCCGCATCGTGCCCTGCATCACCCCGTTGACCCGCTGGATCTCGTCGACCACCCGCTGGAGCCAGCGCACGCGTTGGTCCCGGGGACCGACGGTGGCGGTGACCGGGCTCAGCGAGATCCACAGTTCGTTGCAGAGCTCCCACACCTCTCGAGGTACGACGGGGCGTGCCAGGCGCAGGTTGTCACGGGCGCCTGCGATCGAGGCCAGGATCGACGAAGGATTGTCCCGGTCGGTCAGGACATAGGCCACGACCCGCGCCTCCACCGACCGCTTGAAGGCGGCCGTCGTGGTGCCCGAGCCCAGCTGACTGTTGCGCTCGTGGAAGGCGGCCATACTCCCCGCGATCTCCACCAGCGGTGCCCAGCCCACGTCCTCACCCACGGGCAGGTCGATGTGGGTCTCGCCGTGGACTTGGACGATGCGGGCCGTGTCCTCGGCACGCTCGAGATAGCGACCGGCCCAGTAGACCGCCTCGGCCATCCTTGCCAACAACATCACTCGCTCCTCTCCTGGGGGTGGGAATGGTCCTGGCGTGTCGCGTCCTATTGGGCCAGCTCCCAGCCGTCGATTCGAAGGGAGTGTTCGAACCGGTCCACCGCAATCTCAGGTTCCGCGGTGGGCATCGGGGGCGCAAGGTCGTGCTCCGGGGAACCACCGGGGTCGTCGAGGTCCGCCAGGGTGGCGTCGACGATCCAGGTGTCCTTGCTGCCGCCACCTTGCGACGAGTTCACGATGAGCGATCCCGCCGTCCGGGCCACCCGGGTGAGCCCACCCGACGTGACATAGGCCCCGGTGGGCCCCAGGAGGGCGAAAGGTCGGAGATCCACATGACGGGGAACGACGTTGCCGTCGCACAGCGTCGGCATGGTGGACAACGAGAGCACCGGCTGGGCCACCCAGTTGGGCGGGAACTGCTCGATGCGCTGGGCCACCAGGGCGAGCGCTTCGGCGCCGGCGGTGGGGCCGATCACGACTCCGTAGCCGCCCGACTCGTTGGCGGGCTTCACGACCAGGGCGTCGAGATGCCCGAGCACGAACTGACAGTCCTCTGGATCGCCGCACCTCCACGTGGGCACGTTGGGAAGAATGGGCTCCTCGCCGAGGAAGTACCGGATGATCTCGGGGACGAATGCGTAGATGGCCTTGTCGTCGGCGATCCCCGCCCCCGGGGCGCTCACGACCGCGACGTTCCCTCTCCGCCAGGCGCGCATGAGCCCGGGGACCCCGACATAGGAGTCGCGTCTGAACACCTCGGGATCCAGGAACAACTCGTCGATGCGACGGTAGATCACGTCGACACGCTCGAGTCCTCCCACCGTCCGCATGTAGACGGTGTCGTCGTCGAGCACCACGAGATCTCTTCCTTCGACCAGCTCGATGCCGAGTTGTTGGGCAAGGAATGCATGCTCGAAGTACGCCGAGTTGTGAACCCCGGGTGTGAGCACGACCATCGTCGGCTCGTCTCGAACCGGAGACACCGACGACAACAGGCCACTCAGGCGGCCGATATAGGAATCGACCGGCTCGATGCTGTAGGAGCGGAACAGCTCGGGGAAGACTCGCTTGGCCACCATGCGGTTCTCGAGCAGGTACGACACCCCCGACGGGATACGCAGGTTGTCCTCGAGGACATAGAAGGTGCCGTCCTCCCCGCGCACCAGGTCGCTCCCGCAGATGTGCGCCCAGATCCCGCCGGGTGGGTCCACGCCCATGCACTCGGGTCGGAAGTTCGGCGAGCCCGTGATGAGGTCGAAGGGGATGACCCCGGCCTGGACGGCGCGCTGGTCGTGGTAGACGTCGTCGATGAAGAGGTTGAGGGCGCGGAGCCGCTGGATGAGCCCCTCTCGGACCCGTGCCCACTCCGAAGCCGCCAGCACCCGGGGGATGACGTCGAAGGGCCAGGGGCGGTCGAGCACGGCGTCGCCGTCGTAGGTCTGGAATGTGACGCCGATGCTGCGGATCTCCCGGTCGGCCGCCTGTTGGCGCTCGAGAAGGGCTTCGAGGCCGAGCGCGGTCAAATGGCGCCACAGCCCCCGAGCCGTGGGCCGTGGCGGACCACCGGGCTCGACGAGTTCGTCGTAGCCGGGCCCGGGTTGGTAGGAGGACAACATCGGGACCTTCCGACCGTTTGGGCGGCGGTGCGCCTTGTGGACGGTACGTACCGAGCGTACGAGCCCGCGGTGAACGGGCTGGGTCCTGACGATGACGGTTGTGTTAACGGCTCAGCACGACCGGTGGAGAACCAGCGCCTTGGCGAGAGCCCCCCATTCGTAGACCACGTCGTAGACGATGTGTGACGCCGGATCGCTGACCGGGACCATGTGCAGGTGCGCGCTGGTACAGCGCGTGAACAACAGCCGGGCCCGTGTGGTCTGGCTCCGTTCGGAGACCACGAGGAGCTGGTTCCAGTGTCGTTGACGGGCGAGGCGCGCCACGTACTGGGCCTCGCCCCTGGTGTCGAGGGGATGGGCACGAAAGCAGATCACCCGCTCGGACCGGGGATGCGTCGGACACGGCACGGCTCGCTTGCCACCGAGCGAGATGACCGCCACCGGAGCGAGACCCGACCTCACCAACTCGAGCGCATAGTGGGCGCGCCGTTGTCCGGGATCCCCACCGAGCGCCACGACGGCATCGACCCGGGCCGGAGCGTCGATCGGGGACCAGACGAAGAGCCGTGCCGTTGTCGCGCCGAACAAGACGATCAGCGCGCCGCCGACCACCAGGATCCGGCCACGCGCGGTCAAGGGCTCGGGACCCTACGGTCGGACGATGACCTTGCCGGCGTCAGGATCTCGCTCGAGTCGGGCGAATCGCTCGGGAAGTTGCTCGAGGCTGACCGTCTCGGTGACCATCGGAACGGCGTCGAGACCACGACGGTCGAGTGCGTCGAGCGTGTCGGTGAAGTCCTCGCGCCCGTAGTAGATGGAGAATCGGACGTCGAGCTCTTTCGAAATGCCCCAGAACGGGAAGATGACATCGTCTTGAAGACAGATGCCCACGACCACGACCCGTCCGTCCACGGCGGTCATCTCGAGGGCTTGTTCGATCAGACCGGGTCGGCCGCTGCATTCGACGACCACGGTCGGCCCGCCGCCCATCGCTTCGAAGACTCGGCCCGGCAGCGAGCCTTCGGTGGGATCGAACGCGGCGCTGGCCCCGAGCCGAATAGCCAGATCCCGACGCAGCGCCGATGGCTCGCTCACGACCACGGCTTCGACCCCCATCGCCACGGCCCATGCCACCGCGGCGAGCCCGATGGGCCCAGCGCCGAGCACGGCCACGCGGTCGGACCGAACCACCGCACCGCGCCGGAAGGCGCGTCGCATGACGGCCAGAGGCTCCACCAGCGGCTGCTCGTCGGCCAGGACCGATGCGGGGAGCGCGAAGAGCTCGTCGGCCCGCA
>JADGOL010000271.1 GCA_017882995.1 Acidimicrobiales bacterium
CCGGCCAACTCCCCGCGCCAGCTCATCGAGAGCCGCCAACTCGAGTCGCGTTCGTTCTTCTGCGAGCTCGCGCCGGCAATGCACTTCCCGCGGTCGTTCCTCCACGTCACGAGTCCCGGCGACGCGCTGTCCACTCCGGGCCCGACCGGGCCGGCGCGCCGGGCGGCAAACGGGGAGACCCTGCGTTGGCCGGCCCGCCCTGCGGCACGGTCGACGGGAACCGCCAGCGCCGACCGGATCACATCGTCGGCACCGGCATGGACCGGCACGAAGCTCCTGGAATTCGGCACCGGGGCGGCGGGGCCCATCGCGGTGCGCTACTTCGCCGAGCACGGCGCCACCGTGGTCCGCGTCGAGTCGCGCTCTCGACCCGACTTCCTCCGCACCTACGGCATGGGACCGGGCAACCCCTGTGGGCTCGAGGGCTCGGACATGTTCGACGCGCTGAACGTGGGCAAGCTCGGGGTCACCCTCAACCTCAAGCATCCCGAGGGCGTCGCCCTGGCCAAGCGCCTCGTCCAGTGGGCCGACGCGGTGGCGGAGAACTTCGCGCCGCGGGCCATGCGCAGCTTCGGCCTCGACTACACGTCGATGGTCGCCGAGAAGCCCGACCTCGTCATGGTGAGCTCGTGCCTCCAGGGACAGACCGGGCCGCACAAGGACTACCCCGGCTTCGGCGGCCAGGGCTCCGCGCTCGGTGGCTACAACCTCCTCACGGGATGGCCCGATCGCGAGCCGGTGGGGCCCTATGGCACCATCACCGACTCCCTGGCCCCCCGTTTCGTCGCCAGCGCGCTGGCGGCGGGCCTCCTGTACCGGCGCCGGACGGGGAAGGGTGTCCACCTCGACGTGGCCCAGGTCGAGGCGGCGGTGTACTCACTGAGCCCGTGGGTGCTCGACTTCGACGTCAACGGCCATGTCGGGTCGCGCCAGGGCAACCGCTCCGAACGCGCCGTGCCCCACGGGGCGTTTCCCTGCGCGGGCGACGACCGCTGGGTAGCCGTGGCGGCCTGGGACGACGACGACTGGGCCCGCCTGGCGCGCACCATCGGCCTCGACGACGCCACATCGGGTCGTCTGGGCACCTTCGAGGCCCGACGCGCCGCGGTCGACGAGGTCGAAGCGCTCGTGGCGGGCTGGACGGCGTCGCGCGCCCCCGACGAGGTGGCGACCACGCTGCAGGGCGCGGGCATCGAGGCGGTGCCCGTGGCCGACCTGGGCGACGCCTCGGCGGACCCCCAGCTCCATCACCGCCACCACTTCGTCACCCTGGAACACCCCTGCATGGGCGAGTGCGGCTACGAGCACAACGGATTCCGTTTGAGCGACGCCCCCGCCCGGTTCACGCGATCGAGCCCGACCTTGGGGGAGCACAATCACTACGTCCTGGGTGAGGTGCTCGGGCTCGGCGTGGACGAACAACGGCGTCTCCTCGACGACGGGGTGCTCGAGTAACCGTCGACGTCGCGGCTACCGAGACCAGCGACTCACGAGGTCGATGAGCTGATCAGCCGCGTACCACGCCGGGGGCCGGCCGCGACCGCCGCTCTTGATGTCGAGCGCACGGAGGATTCCGTGTTCGGCCAGGGAGGCGATGGCGGTGCGGGCCGCGGGATGAGAGACGTCCATGCGATCCGCCACCAGCGGAGCCGAGACCACCGGGTGCTCCGGAAGTACCGACAGGAGCTTTCGCGCCGTGGCGTCGACTCGAAGTTCGCTCAGCTGCGTCGTCCAGACGCCGATGAGCGCGCCGACGTCGTCGAGGAGGGTCGCGGTCGCCTGAGCGCAACGCAACACGACATCACTGAACCACCCCACCCAGCGGTCGAGTTCGCCTACCCGGAACTGGTACAGGCCCGACAGGTACCCGCCGGGGTCCCGCGCGATGAGCACGCTCACCGGAGGTGGGAGCACGACGCCCGTACGACGCACGATGGTCCACGCGATCAGGACCCGACCGATCCGACCGTTGCCGTCACCGTAGGGATGAATGGTCTCGAACTGCGCGTGCAGGGCCGCCGCCTGGGTGACGGGGTCGAGGTCGACGCGGTTGGCGAACACGACCAGGTCGTCGACGAGGGAGGCGATGTACTCGGGAGGCGGCGGGACATAGACGGCGTTCACCGGTGATGTCCCACCGATCCAGCCCTGGGAGCTCCGGAACGCGCCTCGAGACTCGTCGGGCAGTCGACTGTGGACCATGAGGCGGTGGTGCCACCGATGGAGATCCTCGACGGCGAGAGGCCCCGCGCGGGCGCGTTCGACTGCGTGCGCCACCACGGCCAGGTTGTCGGCGACCCACCCGGCGGTCGAGGGCACCGCGTCATCGTGGTCACCGTCATCGTCGTCCCAGCCCGCGGTGGCCTCGGCGGCGACCACATCGACCAGAGGTGAATACAGCCCCTCGACCGATGACGACGCGATCCCCTCGGCGCGCAGCAGCAACCTGGCCAACGGTTCCCAACTGGGTGGAAGCCGGTCCGCCGTCCGGACGATGGCCGCCGCGGCACGCTCGGTCTCCCGGACCGTCTTGGTGCTCAGATCGACGGCCAGTTCAGTCAGGGCCTCGGGTATCCATGCCCGAGCGGGCCGCTCCCCCCAGGTGATCCCTGTGTCACGTCCACCCACGACCTGGGAACCTTTCGCAAGGAGGGGTATTACGAAAGGATAGGTTACTACTCTTTTGAATCCCTACTTCACGGTCACGGATAGATCCCCCTTCAGCCCCCGTCGGCCACAGAGACGAGGTCCCCCACACCTCCGAGCGCACGCAGAAGGTCGTTCAGGTGCGTGCACGAGGCGATCCCGGTCAGGGTGTCGGGCACGACCGAAGCCAACCGCCGCACCTCGGAGCCGACCAAGGCGCCGACCGCATCGGCCGCGGCGGGGCACTCGGGGAAGGGCAGCACCCGGGGCTCGGCCACGACCGAGCCGAGCACGCCGTCCACCCCCTCGGCGCGCACGGCGTACTCGTGGAGCACGACCTCGTCGCCGCCCCCCTCGCCCACCGTGTCGCGGAACATGGCCCAGATGGCGAAGGCGCCGTCGGGGCCGACCCGGACGTCGATGCAGCGACGGCGGCGCATCCAGTCCATCTCGAGGGGGCCGATCTCGTGCCACCCATGGGGATCACCTCCCGACAGCACCGGGGCCGGGGGGCAGTCCTGCATGGGCACGCCCTGTCCCGCCGCGGTGCTGAGCACAGCCGTGCCGCCGGTCCGCCACCCCGAGCACAGGTCGGTCATCCGGTCGAGGGCTCCCGACGGCATGAGGGAGCCGGGGTGGTGCCCCTTGCGACGCGCCATGCGCATGAGCCCGTAGCCCGAGATGAGCGCGGCGGCCGGCATGTCGTCGAGCACTTGGCGCAGCAGCGACCTCGCCTCTTGCGGGGGCACGACCTCTTCGAGATGACGCCGGAACCCCCCGCCGGCGCGCGTTCCGATGACGGCGTCGGTCCAGGCCGCCACCGGGGTGGTTGACAGCGACTCCAGGCGCCTCGACATGTCGAAGCCCGCGCTGACGTGGACCTCCGCCAACACCGTCACATCATGTGGCACCCGATCTGGCACACGATCGGGCACACCATCGGGCACCGCAGACCCGTCCGACCCGGTGCGCAGATCACGTGCCGCGCCCTCCATGGCCAGCGGTGAGCTCCACTCGCCGCGCGGCCCCACGTCGACGTGCATGGTGCGCCGCACGGAGCCGGCGGCTCGAGCGGGGACGTCTTCGAGCGGGGCGCGCAACGCCACCGGTGTGCCATCGGTCACGAGGCCACGCTACCCTTCACCCCGCGTTCTCCGACGCCGGTGTCAGGTTTCTCCGACGGCCCGGACGACGTCGATCGGGACGGTGAAAGGGACCTCATGGCGAGACGGGTGGCGATCGTGGGCGCGGCGCTGTCGGACTGCGGCCGGGTGGACGACAAGTCCGCCTTCGAGCTGCACCACCAGGCCACGAGCCGGGCGCTCGCCGACGCGGGC
>JADGOL010000272.1 GCA_017882995.1 Acidimicrobiales bacterium
CGGTGGCCGACGCGTACAAGGCGGACACCACCAAGAACCCCACGACCGGGTTCGCCCCGTTGGTGTCGCTCGCGTACCAGGATTTCTTCCAGCCCGGGTCGACGTTCAAGGTCGTGACCGCCACGGCTGCGTATCAGTACGCGCCCAAGCTGGTGAACACTCCAATCCCGTTCTTCAGCTGTATCCCCTCCAACTACTTCGGCGACCAGTCGAAGCCGCTGTGCAACGACGGCGGGAGCCCATGCGGGGGAACCATCGCCGAGATGCTGCCCCCCTCGTGTGACCCCGGGTTTGCCCTCCTCGGGACCAAGGTGGGTGCGGTCTCGATGCAGGCCGAGGCCCAGTCCTTCGGCTTCAACCAGCAGCCCCCCCTCGACCTGCCCGTGCCCGTGACCTCACAATTCCTCCAGGCCGGCTGTTGGGGGGGGGCCCAGATCTTCCTGGCCTATTCGTCGATCGGCCAGGACTGCACGCTCGCCACCCCCCTGCAGATGGCGCTGGTGGCGGCCGGGATCGCCAACGGCGGCGTCGTCATGACCCCGCACGTCATGTACGAGATCCGTGACCTCCAGAACAATCTCGTCCAGCGGTACCAGCCCACCGCCTGGCACCGGGCCGCAACCCAGGCCACGGCGAGCGCCTTGACCAAGCTCATGGAGAAGGTCGTCACGTCCGGGACCGCCGCAGGCGACGGGTTCCCCGCCTCGGAGGATGTCGCGGCCAAGACCGGCACCGCGCAGACGGGGGTGGGCAACACGCTCACGACCGACTGGATGATCGCCTTCGCCCCGGCGTCGCACCCCACCGTCGCCGTCGCGGTGGCCATGCCCCACCAGCCGGTGGACCTCACGGGTGCGATCGTCGCCGGCCCCATCGTGAAGACCATGATCCAAGCGGCCCTGGCGGGACAATGACAGCGATGTCCGACCGGCCGCATCAGAGGAGGAGACAGAGAGTGCCTGGCCCAGGCGGCGTTCCGGCGAGACGTAGGCTCTGACCCGCATGGAGCCCACCAAGACCCCCCGGGTGCTCTCGGGACGATACGAGCTTTCGCACCTGGTGGCCCGGGGCGGCATGGCCGAGGTGTACCGAGCCCGCGACCAGTTGCTCGACCGGCCCGTGGCGCTCAAGGTGCTCTTCCCCGAGCTCTCGGTGGACCGCTCGTTCGTGGAGCGCTTCCGCCGTGAGGCCCAGGCGGCCGCCAACCTGTCGCATCCCAACATCGTCCCGGTCTTCGACTGGGGCGAGGACAACGGCACCTATTTCATCGTCATGGAGTTCGTCGACGGCCGAGCGCTGTCGTCGATCCTGCGCACGGCGGGGCCGTTGCACCCGGACCGGGCCGCCGAGATCGCCGCCGATGTCGCCGGGGCGCTGTCCTACGCGCACCGCCACGGCGTCGTGCACCGCGACGTGAAGCCCGGCAACGTCCTCATCACCGAGGAAGGCACGATCAAGGTCACGGACTTCGGGATCGCCCGCGCCGTGAACACCGAGGAGAGCCTGACCCAGACCGGTGCGGTGATGGGCACGGCGACGTACTTCTCCCCGGAGCAGGCCGAAGGGATGGGTGTCGACTCGCGTAGCGACATCTACTCGCTGGGCGTCGTGATCTTCGAGATGGTGACGGGCCGCCCCCCGTTCCTCGGTGACACCCCGGTGGCGGTGGCGTCCAAACACGTGCGCGAGCACCCACCCGCGCCGCGCGAGGTGAACCCCGGCGTCCCACCCGACCTCGAGGCGATCATCTTGAAGTGTCTGGCCAAGTCGCCCGACCACCGCTACGCGACCGGCGACGACCTGCGCATCGACCTGTTGCGCTTCCGCGAGGGCCGTGCCGTCGGGGCGACGTCTCCCCCGACCGGCCAGCACCCGGTGGTGGGTGCCACCCAGGCGTTGCCGGCGGTGGGGGGCGACGACTTCGAAGGCGCCCAGGAGCCCAACCGCACCAAGCTCTATGCGGCCATCCTCGGTCTGCTCCTGGTGGCGTTGGCGGTGGTCATCATCTTCCTCGGGAACTCGGTCGGCTGGTGGCACATCGGGGAGGGGGCGAGCACGTCCTTCGTGATGCCCGACGTGGCGGGCCAGAACGTGAGCAAAGCGGAGCGGAACCTCCAACACGACGGCCTCAAGACCACCGTCGTGTCCGACAAGTCCGCCACCTCGACACCGAACACCCAGGTGCTTCGGACCGATCCGGCCAAGGGGACCACGGTGAAGAGGGGCAGCAAGGTGACCCTCATCACCGGGGCCCAGGGTCCCCCCGTGCGGGTACCCGATCTCGTGACCCAATCGGTCACCGCCGCCAAGGCCCAGCTGCAGCAGATGGGGCTCCAGGCCAACGTGCAATTCAGCAGTACCTGCACCCAACAGAACATCGTCTGTCTCCAAGAGCCCAAGTCCGGCCAGACCATCTTGCCGGGGGGCACCGTCAACATCTTCACGCAGTCGACGACCACCGCGGTCCCCGACGTGAGTGGGCTCGGACAGACCACGGCGTGCAATCGCCTCGGCCAAGCCGGCTTTCAGTGCGGGACGATCACCACCCAGCCGTCACAGACGGTTCTCAAGAACGACGTCATCAGCACGAACCCGCCCGCCGGCGCCCAGGAGCCCGCCAACGCCAACGTGAACCTGGTGGTGTCGAGTGGGCCGTTGAACGTCCTCGTGCCCGACGTCGTGACCAACACGCAGTCCACCGCGGTCACGACACTGCAAGGTGCAGGTCTGAACCCGGTCGTGATCTGCCAGTCGACCCAGGACCCGACCCAGGACGGGATCGTCCAGAGTCAGAGTCCCAATGGTGGGGTGCAGGTCAACGCGGGGACCACCGTCAACATCACGGTGACGAACCTCAACGGCTGTTCGGGGTCGACGACGTCGACCGCCCCGTCGAGCACCACCGCACACCGCCGCCACTAAGTTCGCTGGGCTCCCAGCGAGTCGAGGAAGTTGGTGAGCAGTTCCGGTCCGACGCTCGTGAGGATCGACTCGGGGTGGAATTGCACCCCTTCGATCCCCATGTCCCGGTGTCGCAGCCCCATCACGATGCCGTCGGTCGTCTCGGCGGTGATCTCCAGCACGTCGGGGATGGAGTCACGCTCGACGATCAAGGAGTGGTAGCGCGTCGCCTCGAAGGGGTTGGGCATGTCCGCGAAGACCCCCACCCCGGTGTGGAAGATGGCCGAGGTCTTGCCGTGCATGAGCTCGGGCGCAGAGACGATCCGGGCGCCGAAGACCTGGCCGATGCATTGATGGCCCAGGCAGACGCCGAGGATGGGCATCTCTCCGCCCAGCTCCGCAACCACGGCCATGCTCACGCCGCCGTCCTCGGGCCGGCCCGGGCCCGGTGAGATCACGATGCCGTCCGGGCCGAGCTCTCTGATCCTCGCGATGTCGATGGCATCGTTGCGGTAGACGACAGGATCCGCGCCGAGCGCACCCATCTCCTGGACCAGGTTGTAGGTGAAGGAGTCGTAGTTGTCGACGAGCAGGACCCGGGCTCCCACCCGTCTCAGACTACAGCCCACCTCGGCGCCCCCGGCTGGCTGCGCCGTCGTGGCTATCCTCGGTGCATGGCGAACAAGCAGGGTCCCGGGGGTGCGGCGCGCAAGGGCCGTTCGGCGTCGGGGAGGGCGGTTGCCCCTCCTCCGACCGCCAGTGGCCGCTATACGCCGCCCATCCCCCGCAGCAACAAGGTCAGCCCCAAATGGATGGGCCCCCTCATCCTGCTCCTGCTCATCTTCGGGGCCCTCATGATCGTCCTCAACTACTTCAACGTCATGCCGGCGGGACCGAGCAACTGGTACCTGGTGGGAGGGATCGTCCTCATCGCGAGCGGCTTCGTGGTCGCCACCCGGTACCACTGACCGGGTCCCGGTCCCGAGGAGCTATCCCAGGCGTTCGATGATGGTGGCGTTGGCCATGCCGCCGCCCTCGCACATCGTCTGGAGGCCCCAACGTCCACCGGTGCGCTCGAGCTCGTTCAGCAAGGTGCACATGAGCTTGGCCCCCGAGCATCCGAGCGGGTGGCCGATGGCGATGGCACCGCCGTTGACGTTGACGCGGTCCAGGTTGCCGTGGAGCTCCTTCTCCCACGCCAGCACGACCGACGCGAATGCCTCGTTGATCTCGACCAGGTCGATGTCGTCGATCGTCATCTTGGCCTTCTCGAGCACGGACCGCGTGGCGGGGATCGGCCCGGTGAGCATCGTCACGGGGTCCACCCCGGCCAGAGAAAAAGCGTGGAACCGAGCCCTCGGGGTGAGCCCCAGGGCGCTCGCCTTCTCCTCGCTCATGATGAGGACGGCGGCAGCTCCGTCACTGATCTGCGAGGAGTTGCCGGCGGTCACCTTGCCGTCGGGCTTGAAGGCGGGCTTCAAGTTGGCGAGGACCTCGGCCGTGGTGTCGGGCCGGATCCCCTCGTCAGAGGCGACGACCTCGCTGGTGGGAGCGCCTTCGTCGTCCTTCACGGAGAGGGGGAGGATCTCGCGCTCGAAGCGGCCCTCGGCCGTGGCCCGGGCCGCGAACTGCTGGCTCCGGGCGCCGAAGGCGTCGAGGTCCTCTCGCGAGAGGTCCCACTGATCGGCGATCATCTCGGCCGAGATGCCCTGGCTCACGAGGCCGCCGCGCTCGGCGTAGCGCTCCATCAGCTTGGGCCCGAAGGGGAACCCGAGGTCGCGCACGACCGACGAGCCCATCGGGGTGTGGGTCATGTGTTCGACCCCCGCCGCGATCACGACGTCGTAGGCGCCGGCCATGACACCTTGGGCGGCGAAGTGCAGCGCCTGTTGGGAGGACCCGCACTGGCGGTCGATGGTGGTGGAGGGCACCGAATCGGGGTACCCCGCCGCCAGCACGGCGTTGCGGCCGATGTTGAGGGCCTGCTCGCCCACCTGCATGACGCATCCCATGATCACGTCGTCGACGAGCCCGGGGTCGAGGTCGTTGCGCTCGGCGAGCGCCCGCAGCGGCTCGGCGGCCAGGTCCACGGCGTGCCAGCCCCGCAGCTTCCCGTTACGGCGCCCGCCCGGGGTCCGTACGGCATCAACGATCACGGCGGTGGTCATGGATTGCTCCTCCCGAAGAACTGAGTTCTCTGGATTCTCTGGCCAAAAAACTGACTGATCGGTCAAGATTTTGTCCCGTGGCCACCCCACGGTCAATGTGATCGGCCGTGCCCCCTCCCACCAGGGAGTTCTCGGCTCCTTCCCGGGGAGCGAGACGGTCCGCCGCTACGGTTGGTGTCGTGACGGGGCGAGTGAAGGACATGGACCGCTGGCTGGGCAATGGCGGCATGGAGGTGATCGGGCTCGTGGGTGCCTCGTTCCTCTCCTACGGCGTCGACGGGGAGGATCTGGGCTGGGTCGTGGGGACCTGGACCCCGACCGCCCTGGCCTGCAACCCCCACGGCACGGCCCAGGCCGGGATCCACTCACTGATCCTCGACGCGTCGATGAACTTCGCCATCAATGCCGCCCTGCCCGGGCGCGACCGGACCCGGGGCACGCTCGAGATGAAGACCGAGACGATGCGGCCCGCCAAGATCGGCGAGCCCGTCGCCGTCCGGGGCGACGTCGTGCGCATGGCCCGGCAGGTCGCCTTCGCCGAGGCCACCACGCGTGACGCCGACGGCCGCCTCGTGAGCCGATCGACGGGCACCTTCCTGCTCTCCCGCGACGCCGGGTAGTCGCGCTCGTGTCGCGTCGGGCGGCACTGTCGAGGTCGATCCGCGACCATTAGCGTGCCGCTGGTGCGCTTCGGTATCGCCCTGGGGCGGATGCACCCGAGCATGTTCCTCGACGCGGTCACCGCCGCCGACGAGCTCGGGTTCGAGTCGGTGTGGTTCCCCGAACACCTGGTCCTGCCGGTGGCCATGGCCGGGTCACCGTTCGCCGGCGCCGAGCATCCTCCCGTGCCCCCCTCGACTCCGGTGTTCGACGTCTTCGCCTACCTGTCGTTCCTGGCCGGTCGCACCAGCCGCGTCCGCCTGGGAACCCACGTCTACAACCTGGGCCTGCGCCATCCCTTCACGGCGGCCCGGGCCGTCCAGACCGCGGATGTCGTATCGCAGGGGCGCATCGAGCTCGGGGTGGGAGCGGGGTGGCTGCGCGGTGAGTGGGACGTTGCCGGGCTCGACTTCGACACCCGTGGAGCTCGGCTCGACGAAGCACTCGAGGTGTGTCGACGGCTCTGGACCGAGGACCAGGTGGTCCACCACGGGCGATTCTTCGACTTCGACGCGGTCATGTTCGAGCCCAAACCCGTCCAGCGCCCCCATCCGCCGGTGTTGATCGGCGGCGAGTCACCCGCCGCGCTCCGTCGCGCTGCGCGTCACGACGGTTGGATCGGGCTGAACCACAGCCCCGACACCGCACGCGCCCATGTGACGACGCTCCACGAGCTGCGATCGGCGGCCGGCGCGTCGGGACCCTTCTCGGTGACCGTGGGGGCCACGGTGGCCGACGAAGCGGATGTCGAGGCGTTGTCGAGTGCGGGTGTGGACCGGCTCATCGTGGCGCCGTGGGCCCGCACCCGGGACGTGCCCGACGCCTTGGCCCAATTCGCCGCTCGCTTTCTGCGGTGAGACGGACCGGTCGAGGCCTGGTCTCGACGGTCGTGATGGTGGTGTTGTCGATGGCGGTGCTGAGCGGGTGCGACCCGTCACCGCCGAGCGCGGCCCCAACGACCTCGTCAACCACATCGAACCCGAAGGCGACGCCGAGTCATGCACCGGCACCCAGCGCCCTCGTCGACACGTTCGTGGGCACCGGAGTGGGGGGATCCAGTGTCGGCAGCATCGACACCTTCCCGGGCGCGGACATGCCCTTCGGGATGCTCCAGTGGAGCCCCGACACCTCTCCGGACCGGCCATCGGGTGGTGGGTACGCCTTCAAGGACTCCGCCATCAGCGGCTTCAGCCTGACCCACATGAGCGGTCCGGGCTGTCCGGTGTACGGCGACATCCCCATCCTGCCCACCGTGGGTGCGGTCGGTCCCGATCCGGCGACGACCACGGCACCGTTCTCGCACGCCACCGAGGTGGCGGGCCCCGGGAACTACGCCGTCACCGTGGGCCGCCCAGCCGTGCGTGTCGAGCTGGCGGCGACCACCAGGGCCGGTCTCGGTCGGCTGCGCTTCCCCGGGACGGCCCCGGCCAACGTGCTGTTCAAGGTGGCCGACAGTGCAGCGGGGTCGACCCGGTCTGCGGTGACGGTCGTCGGTGACAAGGAGGTGGACGGCTCGGTCGTGAGCGGGGACTTCTGCGGGACGAGCGCCGACTACCGCCTGTACTTCGTGGCGCGTTTCGACCACCGCTTCAGCGCCTTCGGAACCTGGCACGGCAAGAGGATGGCGTCGGGCTCGCGCACGAGCACCAAGGCTCAATCGGGCGCGTACGTGACCTTTCCCAATTCGACACGCGACGTCGAGCTCCAGGTCGGCGTGTCGTTCGTGAGCGTCGCC
>JADGOL010000039.1 GCA_017882995.1 Acidimicrobiales bacterium
CGCGCCGCGTTGTTCGGCCGGGCCCCGGTGGCCAAGGACATCGAGCTGGCGCTGGTCCTCTTCGGCTTCCTGGGCGGGGCCCCCGAGGACCTGGTGGTGTGGCGCGCCCCGTTGTTCCAGGCCGCCGCGCACCACTACCGCCAGCAGCGGACCATCGCCGGTGCGGTCTCCGAGGACACCCTGCGAATGACCCCGGCCGACGCGCGGAGCCGGCTGTCGCAGTGGCGCTCGATGGTGTCGGTCCCCGCACCAACATCCTGACAGGGCTGATGCACCAGCTCGAAGTGTCGGCCCGCGGGCTCACGTTCGACGCGCATGACACGGGTCCCGGTGACGGCCGAGCCGTGCTCTTCCTGCACGGCTTTCCCCAGACCTGGTACTCCTGGCACCACCAGCTCGACGCGCTCTCCGGCGCGGGATACCGGGGGATCGCCTTCGACCAGCGTGGCTACTCGCCCGGCGCCCGCCCGAGTGCGATCGAGGACTACCGCATCGCCGAGCTCGTGGCCGATGTCCTCGCCGTCGCGGATCACTTCGGCCTCGACCGTTTCGACCTCGTCGGCCACGACTGGGGTGCGATGGTGGCCTGGGTCGTGGCCGGTCGCCATCCCGACCGGGTCCGCACGCTCACGGCGGTGTCGGTGCCCCATCCCCGTGCCTTCGCGGCGGCGTTCGGTGGCGGTGCGGGCGGTGATGACGGCGGTGATGACGGCGCCCGCGGGGACGCCGCCGGTGACGACGATCAGCGCCAACGGTCGTCGTACATCGAGGTGTTCCGCGCCGAGGGCGAGGTGGCCGAGCGCGCCCTGCTCGGCGAGGACGGATCGGGCTCCGGACTCCGGGCGATGTTCGATGCCAGTGGGCTCTCGTCGGACACCGACGAGGTGCGCCGGTTCGTCGCCAAGATGCTCGAGCCCGGAGCGATGACCGCCGCGCTCAATTGGTACCGCGCCACCGAGCCTCATTCACTCATCGACGTGGGTCCGATCACGGTCCCCTCCCTCTATGTCTGGTCCGACAACGACATCGCCCTCGGACCGACGGCCGCGCAGGCGACGGCGCAGTGGGTGTCGGGCCCGTACCGGTTCGAGGTCTTGCGAGGCGTCAGCCACTGGATCCCCGAGACCGCCCCGGTGGATCTGAACCGGCTCCTGCTCGACCACCTCGCCGTGCACGGGTAGCCCGGGACGCCGAGCCGGGGATGCGAGACTGAGGGGATGGACCAGACCCCCGCCTTCGCTCTCGCCGACACCCACAAGGAATTCCGGCGCGCCGTCCGCCAGATGTGCGAGGACCGGATCGCGCCCCACGCCGCGGAGGTCGACCGTGACGCCGCGTTCCCGT
This sequence comes from Acidimicrobiales bacterium, assembly GCA_017882995.1. Lineage (GTDB taxonomy): Bacteria > Actinomycetota > Acidimicrobiia > Acidimicrobiales > UBA8190 > Chersky-840. The sequence goes on from JADGOL010000039.1 coordinate 1,345, forward strand.
GGGACGGCTTCAAGGCGTCCGTGGAGATGGAGCTGCCCACCCTCGGGATCCCCGTGAACTACGGCGGAGCGGGGGCCGACCACGTCACCCAGGCGATCATGGTCGAGGAGCTCGCCCGCGTCTGCGCGTCGACGAGCGTGACGATGCTCATCTCCAAGCTCGGCATGATGCCGATCTTCAACTGGGGATCGGACTACCTGAAGAACAAGTACGTCCCGCCCGTGGCGTCGGGCGAGGCCCAGGCGAGCTACTGCCTCTCCGAGGCCGACGCCGGTAGCGACGTGGCGGCGATGCGATGCCGGGCCGTGCGAGACGGCGACCATTATGTGCTCTCGGGCACCAAGTACTGGATCACCAACGCCGGCGCCTCGGACACCTACACGGTGTTCGCCAAGACCGATCCCGACGCCGGGCACCGGGGGATCAGCTGCTTCGTCGTCGAGGCCGACTGGGGCGTCCGCGTCGCCAAGCTCGAGCACAAGATGGGCCTGCGTGGCAGCCCGACGGGCGAGGTGGTCCTCGACGACGTCAGGGTCCCGGTCGAGAACCGGATCGGCGAGGAGGGCCAGGGCTTCACCATCGCCATGCACACCCTCGACCGCAGCCGACCGACCATTGGTGCCCAGGCCGTCGGGATCGCTCAAGGTGCGATCGACTACGCGGCGCAGTACATGACCCAGCGCAGAGCTTTCGGTCAGCCCATCGCCGAATTCCAGGGACTTCGTTTCATGCTCGCCGACATGGCCATGCGAACAGAGGCGGCCCGCACTCTCGTCTACCGCGCCTGTTCGGTGATCGACGCGGATGATCCCGACAACGAGCTCACCATGATCGGGGCCATGGCGAAGTGCTTCGCGTCCGACACCGCCATGGCCGTGACCACCGATGCGGTCCAGCTCCTCGGGGGCTATGGGTACACCACCGAGTTCCCCGCCGAACGCTTCATGCGCGACGCCAAGATCACCCAGATATACGAGGGCACCAACCAGATCCAACGGGTTGTGATCGCAAAGAGGCTGCTTGGATAGAAGATGTCGACCGGATCGGGGTCGCCCGATTGGCTCGGTTCGGCCCGTCCATCCCTACTCCGTCCCTATTTTCGGCGCGCTTCGATAAGGCCATGGTCTATCGGCGCCCCAGCATCGCGGATGTCGCTGCGGAGGTTCGCCGTTGCCTGGCCGAGGGGGACCAGGCCTCGGCCTTGCGGCTTTCGTTTCGATGTGTCGAGGTATTCGCGCGCACCCCTGCGGAGGAGCGCGATGCATTGGTGTCCACGCCCCCGGCACTCGTGGGCGATCGCCGCTTCGACGCGCTGTTCGCCGCCGTCGCCGAGTACCTCTGCGTTGGGAACAATATCCCTGCTCCGGCATGGGTCGAAGACGAGTGCCGCTTCCTTCAGGAGCGTTGGATTGTTTCAGGCATCCGATCGTTGCATGCCGACGCCATTGCGAACAGTCCGGGCTCGTTCTCGCGGCGCGGTGTCTTCATCACCGAGGGCGCATTGACCTACGCGTAACAATCATCGCGAAGCCTGTTGCGGCTCCGGCTGATGGCGGAAGCCGGGAGCTATGGCAACTCGATTTCCACTCTGCATCTCGTATCAGGGCGTGCAACCATTGCTGTGGGATGGCGCGAACCTGGTTGTCGATTCGAGTCGAACTGGTGGAGGGCTGTGGGGCCACTTTCTGGCCGCGTCCGGGACGCGTCTTTGCGGCGGGAAGGTCCCACACGTTTGCGGAATTGGCCGAGGCGATCGACGACGCGTTCGCTCGCTGGGACAGGAGCCACCTCCACGAGTTCGCCCTGTCCGACGGCACTCGGATTTCGGTCCCCGATCCCGATTGGGACGACCCCGATTCGGTGCTCGATGACGCACGTACAAGACTGTCCCGGCTCGAGAGAGGCGACGAGTTCGTCTACACCTTCGACCTCGGCGACGACTGGGCCCATGTCTGTACCGTCGGAGAGAGTTGGATCGACCCGGTCGATGAGCTCGGCTTCATGCCCGAGGCGCCGCTGCCGTACTGGGGGTGGGGAGAGATTCCCGACCAGCACAGGCGGCGTTGGGAGAGCGACGACGGCGAATCGCAGGTGCCCACCGACCCGAATCTGACCGACCTCCCGCCCTTGCATCCGGGGTGGGGACCGTCTGGTTGAGGCAATAAATCGCACATGTGTGCGGA
>JADGOL010000273.1 GCA_017882995.1 Acidimicrobiales bacterium
AGAACCTGGCCACGTCATCGAACAGGTCGCCCTGATTGTCGGCTACACCGAGCGTCATCGGTCCCTCCGGGTCGAGAACTACAGTGCTGCAATTCTCCCAGATCTGGGCTCGGATCGCGAATCGAAGGTCAGGGGGCGATGCGCGAAAGACACCACCCTCCTAGCGGCCGAATCATTCGTTCGGCCTCTGATGGTGTGGTTCGCGCCGCCGGGTGAGGGACCTCCCTTACCCGATCCCCTTGAACTGACCAGGAGAACCACTCAATGGGATCCCGGCACTGATGACCGTAGCGGTGAGACCGGGGACCTGCATCGGTGTGGCAGCCGTCGTGGTGGTCCCGTTGCCCAGCTGTCCGTGGTGTTGTTGACCCAGTTCCACACCGTGCCGTCCGACTTCACGGTCGAAGAGAAGAACAAGAATCCCGTCGAGATCGACGTCACTGCTGATCAGCCGGCCGATGACCGTGCAGGCGGGATCTGCGGTGCAGTCCACCCCCCTTGTGTTGCGGCGTGGTCGACCTCGGACAGACGTTCGCGCTTCACAGCCTCGTCGAGAAATGAGGCGAGAAAGGAATTGCGGGCCAACTGGACGATCTCGCCTCTGTCGAGGGCGAGCGCTTCTGCCACCGCGACCATGTTGTCAGCGACATACCCGCCGAAGTAAGCCGGGTCGTCCGAGTTCACCGTTACCCGCAACCCGTGGCGAAGCAAGGTGGCGAGATTGTGATGAGCCAAGTCCGGAAAGACTCCGAGCTTCACGTTGGAAAGGGGACAGACAGTCAACGGCACCCTGTCCGCCAGAAGTCGGTCCACCAGCAGTCGGTCTTCCCAGCACCGCACCCCGTGGTCGATGCGGCGCACGTGCAGCTGTTCGAGCGCCTCCCAGATGTACTCGGGAGGTCCCTCTTCGCCGGCGTGAGCCACCGCGAGCAGTCCCTCCTCCCTGGCGCGTCGAAACACCGCTTCGAACGCCGATGGGGGATGCCCGAGCTCGGAAGAGTCGAGGCCGACAGCCGCGATCAGGTTCCGGAATGGGAGCGCCTGCTCGAGCGTTGTCATCGCGGCGTCCGCGCTCAAATGGCGCAGGAAGCACAAAATGAGGCGCCAGGTGATGCTCCACCGGCGCTGCCCATCTTCAAGTGCTCGGCAGATGCCGGTGACCACCGTATCGAAAGGAATACCCCGGTCGGTGTGCGTCTGCGGATCAAAGAAGATTTCGGCGTGGGAGACGCCCTGGGCGGCGGCCCGCCTGAGATAGGCGGTTGTCAGCTCGTAGAAGTCCCGCTCGCGCTCGGTGACGAGCACCGCGCATCCGGCGTAGTAGACGTCGAGGAACGACTGAAGGTCGTCGAAGACGTAAGCGCGCCGGACGGCTTCGACGTCTGCGTAGGGCAGTGAGATGCCGTTCCGGGTGGCGAGCGCGAACATCATCTCCGGTTCAAGCGTCCCTTCGATGTGGAGATGGAGCTCGGCTTTTGGCAACCCGTGAATGAAACGTGCTCGATCACGACGGATATCGGAATCGGTCACCGGTTCGCCGGTCATGTGTCGATCACAGCCTCGCCTTGTTTCAAGCAGGTGCACGTCAGGTAGTTGAGCCCGGGCGCGGTCCGGTTATGCGGTGTCGATCAGCATGGTGGCCAGGCGCTTCCGCTGGCCGGCGTGGCCACCGATCAGCACGTCATTCTGTTTGGCCCGCTTGAACAAGAAGTGGGCGTCACACGCCCAGGTGAATCCCACGCCACCGTGCAACTGGATGGCTTCTCCGGTGACCTTCACCGCCGCCTCACTGGTATAGGCCGCCGCCATGGCCGCGGCCCGTTGGCGCTCCGAGGCCTCGGCATCGGATGCCCAGGCGGCGAACTGCACGGCCACCCGGGCCATTTCGATCTGATGGAACATGTCGACAATCTTGTGCTTCACCACCTGAAACGATGCCACCGGGCGATCGAATACCACCCGCTCCTTGGTGTAATCGATGGCCAAGGCCAACGCCCGATCCGCGGTCCCCAGGGTTTCGGCTGCCAATGCCACCGAGGTGTCGTCCATGATCCTGTGCCAGATCGACGCCTGATCCTCTCCGGGCCGATCGGTTCGCATGGGCGATCATGAAACTCCAGACGGGCGACCTTGCGGGTCGGGTCCAGAGCCGGAACCGGTTCCCCATCCGGCTTCTCCACCAGAAAGGCACGGCGGCCCTCCTCCGTACCGGCGACCACGATTGCCCAGTCGGCGGTGTGACCATCGAGGACCAACGGTTTCACCCCATCGAGCACCCAGGTGGCGCCTTTTCGCCGGGCCCGGGTTCGCACTGTGCCGAGTGGATCTCCGTGACCGAACTCGTGGAGGGCCACCGTTCCCCGGGTTCGCCCAGTGGAGAGATCCGCCAGTAGAGAATCAGCTCCGAGGGCCTTGGCCGCCAGGGTGGCCATAACCGCCGAGGAGAAGAAGGGGCCGGGCAACGGGACCCGCCCGGTCTCGTTGAGCACAATGCTCAAATCCGAGAGGCCGCCCCCGGCACCGCCGAAGGCTTCGGGTATCACCAGCCCTGTCCAACCCAGATCGACCAGTGTCGTCCACAGGTCGGCATCGATCCCATCGGGGTCATCGGCCATCTGTCGCAATCGCGCGCCCCCGACCTCGCGGTCCATGGCCTGCCGGGCGACATCCCCAAGCGCCTCTTGTTCGGCGTCGTAGGTAAAGTCCATCGTTCCGCTGCCGTAGCCTTTCTTCGGATCGGGCGGCCGTCTTCACGTCGAACCGACGGTGACACGACCCTGATAGCTCCGTCAGTGTAGACCGGCCCGCATCCCCACACGCAGGGCGGACCGGGCCGCGGACGATCAACGAACCGCACCGATCGGGGGTCTCCTCCTACACTGAGTTCAACTCCATGGTCTTCTTCCTCGCCCTTGGGGCGGCTTTTTCGAATGCACTCATCAGCGTGCTCCAGCGCATGGGCGTGGAGGACGCCAAGGAGGAGCACACCCTCAAGTTGAGTCTTCTCACCCACGCCTTGCGCCGCGGCGTATGGCTGGCCGGGTTCGCCTTGATGATCGGCTCGTTCCTCTTGCAGGCGCTGGCCTTGCACTTCGGTCGGCTCAGCCAGGTCCAGCCCATTCTGGTCACCGAGCTGTTGTTTCTGGTCTTCATCCTCTCTGCCTGGTTCGGCTACCGGGTGGGCCCCCGCGAGTGGATGGGAGTCGGCTTGGTGTCGGCCGGTCTGGCCGGGTTTCTGGTGTTCGCCGCTCCCATCGGGGGGGACCAACTCCCCGGAAGTCTCGGATGGGTGGTGGCGGGTGGGTCCTGCGTGGCCGGGATGGTGATCACCGTGCTGTTGGCGCTACGCGGCCCGAGATGGTGGCGGGCATCGATGTTCGGCACCTCGGCGGCCATCGGCTTCGCCTTCACTGCCGCGCTGACCAAGGTCGTCTCCCACTACATCGCCCAGAATTGGTTGAGCATCTTTTCGCACTGGGAGACCTACGGTCTGGCGATCTTCGGACTGCTGTCGGTGTTTCTCACCCAGAACGCCTTCCACGCCGGGCCCATCGGCGCCTCCCAGGCCGCACTGGTGCTGGTCGACCCTCTGGCCAGCATCACCATCGGCATTGCCCTGTTCGGTGACGACCTGCAGACGGCCGGTGCCCGGGGGCCCCTCGAGGCCCTCTCCCTTCTTGTCCTCTTTATCGGGGGGATCTCGCTGTCACGCTCTTCGGTGATCGCCATCCTGAAGGGGGAGGGCGAGGCCGGGGCCGACTTGCTCACCCCCCGCTTCCGCTCCCGACGCCTGCATGCCTCGTCTCCCTCGAACCCGATCCCACCTCGTCCCACTTCGTGACCCCCGAGGTAGTTGGCTAGGTGGCTGGTGTCAAACAAGGGTTCAATGTGCCCGTCGGGCAGTCGGCAGCGGTCGAGAATGCCTCCTGTGCCGCGCGTGGCAGTGCCAAAGATGTCTCAAACGAGGCCGACTTGTAGTGCCTGAGGGACTCGCCGTCGAGCGCGGGACGAGATGGCCCACCGTCCCCTTTTCACCCGGCCACCGCCCACCCCCGGTCGGGGATCGAGCGAACCTCGAGCTTGGCCAGGCGCGCCAGGTTTGCTGCCGCGGAAAGGAGACTGAAATCGGCGTCGACTCGTAGGCGGCCGCGCACTCTGGCCCGCCTTCCGCCGTGTCTGCGTCTCATGAGGTGGCCGAGCTTGCGTTCGACTTTGGGACGGGTCGCCCGGTAGTCGGCCCGCCAGGCCGGGTCGGCCTGTTCTGCGCGCGCGCGGGCCAGGGCGGCTTCGTTCACCCCGACGCGGATCTTTCGCCCGAGATGTGACGTGGTGCACTGCTCGGCGAGCGGACAGGTCATACAGTGCGCGCCGAACTTGGCCACGCCCGCACCGTCTTTGTGCCGCCCGATCTTCACCGTTACCCCGGCCGGACAGCTCACCGTGTCGGCGGATAGGTCAACGACGAAGCGGTCCTTGGTGAACATCCCGTTCTTGGCAGACGGTGGTTGGGTCTTGCACTTCGACTCGATGTTGGCATGGGCGAGGCGACGCTGGAGCTCACCGGTTCCATAGGCGGCGTCGCCATAGACAACCCCTCGCTCGGCACTTGTTGGGGGAGGCTCGCTCTCGTCTTTGCGAGCAGTGTCGTCACCGGCCACCTCGTCACCGGCCACCTTGTCGCACTCGAGCAGGTCGGCGATCAGCTCTTCGGCGACGCTGGCGTCCCCGGCGTTGCCCGCGCTCACCACCGTTGCGGTGATGATCTCGGTGTCGGGGTCGATGGCGACATGACCCTTAAACCCGTCGAAGCCGTGGGCTGAGGTCTTATGGCCATGGCGGGTCTCTGGATCGACTGTCGAGATGACCCGGTCTTTGGCCACCCTGCGGGCGATGCGAAAGATGCCGTCGTCACCCTCTTCGAGGTCCTGGCCGACGACAGTGGCGAGCAGCGCTGCCGCCTCTGTGACCACCGGGTCGAGCACGCGCCCGTCGAGGATCACCAAGGCGGCGTAGGCGTCTTTGGCCCGGGAGTCGACGAGTGCCTCACGGGCTACCTCGTCGTCCCAGTCGATCATCGGCTTGCCAGAACTCGCGTAGTCATCGCCGCTCTTGAGCACACCGCTCAGCGCGAAGGCGAGCTCTGGGTCCGAGACCTTGAGCAGTCCCCGGATGGCCGAGCGGATGAGGGTGACGGTGTCCATGGTCGCCACCGCGTCGTAGAGCGGGGTCGAGTCGAGCACCCGCTTGCGACCGATGAGCCCGGCCTCTTTGGCCGCCTCGCGCGCCACATCGAAGATGCGGTTGGGACGCTCTGAGCGCCGCAGGCGCTCGCGCATGTCGACGAGCACGGTGTGGACGAAGCTCGTCCACCCGGTGGTGTCGTAGCCACCGACGCCAGCCGCGTAACGCCAGCGGTTGTCGAAGCAGTAGCGCTCGGTCGCCTCACGGTCAGAGAGCCCTTCGAGGCGCTGGAGCACCATGACCACGGCAACGACAGAAGGCGGCACCGAACGCCGTCCCAACTCGCCGAAGAGGTCGGCGAACGCCTCGTCGGGGAAGAGCTGGTCCCGCTCGCGGTGCAAGAAGGCATAGATCGAGTGCTCGTCGAGCGTCTCGTCGCAGAACCTGGTCACGTCGTCGAGCAGATCACCTTGTTTGTCGGCCATACCGAGCGTCATCGGTCCGTCCGGGTCGAGAACTACAGCGTTCTAATTCTCCCAGATCGACGCCCCGATCGCGAATCGAGGCTCAGAAGGTTATGGGTGTGGTCACGCGAAAGACACCAGCCACCTAGGTCGTCACATACACGGCCACCGTCTTGCCAGCCCCGACCGGCGGCACCATCACGTTCACCGACAACGGGACGACCATCCCGGGCTGTGGCGCGGGGTCTCCCTCTCCGGCGGTAGGGCCCTCTGCCACGTCCAGCACGGCGCCCACGGTGCCCACAGGATCATCGCGACGTACAACCCGGGCGCGGGCTTCGTCGACTCCACCTCGAACACCACCGGCCAGATGGCTGTCTCGTGGATTGTCGCCGGTTAGGGCGGCGACGGTGGCCCGCAGCATCCGGCTCGCTCCACGCGCGATCCCCGCCTCAGTGCCAGTGGTGGACTCCGACGACAAGGGCCTCGAATGGCCTCGTCGGTGTCATGTCACTTC
>JADGOL010000274.1 GCA_017882995.1 Acidimicrobiales bacterium
CTCGGCGCTGACGTATCTCGCTCTTCGTCCCGCCCATGGCGACTCGTCCAGAGCCGGCCGCAACACACCGCTGGCCGTGTCGTGCCCGAACGCGGCGTTCTGCATGGCGATCGACGACCAGGGCCATGCCATCACGCGCCACGACGGAGCGTGGTCCGGGCCCCGGTCCCTCCAGGACACCGGCCTCACCAGCGTCTCGTGTTCGAGCCCCGCATTCTGTGTGGCGGTCGGCGTCAACGGCACGGCCTTCGTCTTCCGGGGCTCGACATGGTCGGCGGCGGAGTCGATCGACCCCAAGAGCGCGGATCAGATCGACGGCTTCGGCACCAGCAGCCTGAACACGGTGTCGTGCGCTACGACGACGTTCTGCCTGGCCGGAGACGTCCTGGGCCGAGTGTCGATCTTCAACGGAAGCAGCTGGACGCGACCGAGGGCGATCGAGCCGCGTCACCTCTCCAAAGAAGACCGCCTGGCCGGAACGGCCGGGATCTCGAGTGTGTCGTGCTCGGGGCCCAGGTTCTGCGCGGCGGTGACGGTGCAAGGGCGAGCGCTCACCTATGGCGGCACCGCTTGGTCGAGCCCCACCGAGCTGGAGCCCACCTCGGTGGTGAACCTTGACCGAGTCCGCAGCCTGCCCGCTCTTGGATCGGTGTCGTGCGCGGCCGTGACGTTCTGTGCCGCGGTGGACCCCGCCGGAGACGTCTTCACCTTCGACGGCACCACGTGGTCGGCCCCCCGGTCCGTGGACCCCCAGGGCCAGACCGACTCCAACGGGATGACGTCGATCTCGTGTCCGACGGCAAGGTTCTGTGTGGCGGTGGACGATTCGGGCCACGCCTTCACCTTCGACGGCAACTCCTGGTCGGGCGGGGCCGAGGTGGACCCCATCGTCGGGCTGGCCACCGTCTCGTGTGCGACCCCCACCTTCTGCGTCGCGCTCGACGACCTCGGTCGGGCCACGATCTTCGACGGTCGTTCGTGGACGACGCCGACAGACATCGACCCCTGAGGAGCGCCTCGGACGAGCCCGGGCGTGGCTATGGCCGCCGTTCCCGAGAACTCACGGGGGTAACCGTCGGCGACTTTGTAGCATTGTGAAGGAAATGGACCACACCTCGCGCCGGTCGGGCCCACGTCGTGCCTGGTCCGCCCAGGTCTGGGCACCGTCACCCCCCGGTCCGGACCCAGGCACGCTCGGGGTCCGACGATGAGCTTCAGCCAAGGGTTCCTCGAGGAGGCGATCGAGATCCTGGGGGCCGTCGACACCGGCTCGATCGAAGCGTGCGCCACCGGTCTCGCCCAGGTCCGGGAACGGGGCGGGCGCCTGTTCATCTTGGGTGTGGGCGGGTCTGCGGGTCACGCCTCGCATGCCGTGAACGATTTCCGCAAGCTGTGCGACGTCGAGGCCTATGCCCCGACCGACAACGTGAGCGAGCTCACGGCTCGCACCAATGACGAGGGCTGGGACACCACGTTCGTGGAATGGCTCCGGGGCTCGCGGATCGGGGAGCGCGACGGGGTTCTCGTGTTCTCGGTCGGCGGCGGAAGCCAAGAGCGGCAAGTCTCGGTCAACCTGGTGCGGGCGCTGGAGCTCGCCGCGGCTCGCGGCGCGTCGATCTTCGGCATCGTCGGTCGCGACGGTGGGTTCACCGCCACCGTCGCCAGCGCGTGCATCGTCGTCCCGCCCACCTATCCCGACCGCGTCACTCCTCATACCGAAGGGCTCTGTGCGGTGTTGTGGCACCTGCTGGTCAGCCACCCCGCACTGGCGGTCAACTCCACCAAGTGGGAGGCCCTCCCGTGACCGGGCCGGGGCTGAGGCCGGGGCCGAGCGGCAGGGCGTCGCGCTACTGCATCGTGGGCGGGGCTGGCTTCATCGGGAGCCACTTCGTCGACCGATTGCTCACCGACGGCGCCGTCGAGGATGTCACGGTGTTCGACAACTTCTCGTCGGGGCGTCACTGGCATCTCGAGCATCACGCCGACGCTCGCCTGCGCGTGGTCGATGCGGACGTGCGCGACCTCGACGACCTCGTCGACGCCATGGCCGGGAGCGACACCGTCATCCACCTGGCTTCGAATCCCGACATCGCCCGCGCCGCAACCGAGCCGGCCGTCGATTTCGACCAGGGGACACTCCTCACCCACCATGTCGTGGAAGCGGCCCGCCTTTCGAATGTCACGCGACTGCTCTATGCGTCGGGGAGCGGCGTCTACGGCGACTTGGGTGAGGTCGAGGCCGGCGAGGACTACGGCCCGCTCATCCCCGTCTCGACCTACGGCGCCAGCAAGCTCGCCGGCGAGGCGCTCATCGCCTCGTACTGCTTCATGTTCGATCTCAGCGCCTGTGTGTTCCGCTTCGGGAACGTGGTCGGCCCCCGCCAGACCCACGGCGTGGGCTTCGACTTCGTCCGGCGGCTGCTGGCGGATCCCACCGAGCTCCACATTCTCGGCGACGGCAAGCAGAGCAAGTCCTATGTACACGTGTCCGACATCGTGAACGCGGTGCTGCTGGCCGAGGAACGCGCCCCACGCCCCTTCGCCGCCTTCAATGTCGCCACCGGCGACTACATCACCGTGGCGGACATCGCCGAGCTCGCCCTCGAGGTGCTGGGACTGCGCGACACGGTCCTCCACTTCACCGGAGGCGATCGCGGATGGAAAGGTGACGTGCCGGTGGTGCGGATCAACACCGATCGCATCCGCGCCCTGGGGTGGGCAAACGAGATGTCGTCGCGCCAAGCCCTCGACGCGTCGATGCGCTCGATGCTGGTCGACGCCCGGTCGGGACGCCTCACATGACCACAGCGCCGCGCCCAGGACGACGCGCCGTCTTCCTCGATCGCGACGGCGTGCTCAACGAAGCCGTCGTGCGCGACGGGTTGCCCTTCCCACCGCGGTCCCCCGACGAGTTGGTGGTCTTTCCGGGCGTGGCCGAAGCGTGTCAGGGCCTGCGTGAGCACGGATATGTGCTCGTCGTCGTCACGAACCAACCCGATGTGGCCCGGGGGCTCCAGAGTGCGAGCGGCGTGGCGGCCATCAACGCCCTCCTGCGCCAGTCGATCAACGTCGACGCGGTCTACGTCTGTCACCACGACAACGACGACGACTGTCCGTGTCGCAAGCCCAAACCCGGCATGCTCCTCGCCGCGGCCCGGGACCTCAACCTCGATCTCAACCAGAGCTTTATGGTTGGGGACCGCTGGTCCGACATCGCCGCTGGTCAGGGGGCCGGTTGCCGGACCGTGTATATTGACTACGGGTATCAGGAACAGGGGGCACTCTCGCCCGACCATGTGGTGGGCAACCCGGTCGAGGCACTCGAGTGGATCCTGATGACCACGCCAGCGGAGGAGGGGGGCAGTGTCCGATCAACTTCCCTACGGCATCAAGATCTTCGCCGACGGGGCTGATCTGGAGGCGATTCTCCAGCTGAGCCGAAACCCGGTCATCTCGGGTTTCACGACCAACCCCTCGTTGATGCGGAGGTCCGGAGTCGACGACTACCCCGGATTCGCTCGCAAGGTCCTCGACAACATCACCGACCGCCCCATCTCCTTCGAGGTGCTGTGCGACGAGTTCGACGAGATGCGCGCCCAGGCGCGCATCATCGCGTCGTGGGGCCCGAACGTCTTCGTGAAGATCCCGGTCACCAACACTCGCGGAGAGAGCGCCGCCCCTCTCATCGAGGAGCTGTCCCGAGAGGGTCTGCACCTCAATGTGACCGCCATCTTGTCCCTGGCACAGGTCCGCACCGTGGTGGGGGCACTGCAAGACACTCCGGGTGCGGTGGTGTCGGTGTTCGCGGGCCGCATCGCCGACACCGGCTCCGACCCCGTCCCGATCATGGCCGAGGCGGTCGACCTCCTGGCGTCCAATCCTCGGCTCGAGCTGCTGTGGGCGAGCCCCCGCGAGATCCTCAACGTGACCCAGGCCGCCGCGGTCCGATGTCACATCATCACCGTGACCCACGACCTCCTGGCCAAGTTGCCGGGGCTCGGGCGGGGCCTCGAAGAGGTGTCGCTCGACACGGTTCGCATGTTCTTCGACGACGCCACCAGCGCAGGGTTCCTTCTTTGAGCCGGTCTCAGATCGTCCCTGACGACGCGGCGGAGGGTCGTGACGAATGGGATCGCCACTGGGCCCTCTACGGCGAGCCCGCCGCCGGCAATCCGGCCAACAACTACCGCCACCGGCTGGTGATGGCACTCCTCGGGCACCCCGGAGCCGGAGATACCATCCTTGATATTGGGTCGGGACAGGGCGAGCTCGCCCTTTTGCTCCAGCAGCGGTTTCCCGAGGCGGTGGTGAAGGGGATCGAGTACAGCGCGCAAGGGGTCCAGCGGGCCCGAATGGCCGCCGAGGCCGCCGGCCTGCCCATCGAGTTCACCCGGCGAGACCTCCTGGAGCCCGCCGCCGTGGGGCCGACCCTCCGGAGCAGCGCCACCTTTGCGGTGTGTTCCGAGGTCCTCGAGCACGTCGATGACCCGGGCCTGTTGCTGCGCAACGCGGCCGCCTATCTGGCCTCGGGGTGCCGTCTCGTGGTCACCGTGCCCGGTGGGCCCCGGTCCGCGTTCGATCGCCACATCGGGCATCGCCGGCACTTCGCCCCCGCCGGCCTCCGGCACCTGCTCGAGGGGGCGGGGTTCGAGGTCGTGCACGTGGCCCGGGCCGGGTTCCCCTTCTTCAACCTCTACCGTCTGGCGGTGATCGCCCGGGGCCGCCGCCTGATCGCGGACCTCGAGCGGGCCGCCTCGTCCGACGACGACGGCGCCGGGGCCGCCACACAGGGCGCGGTGCTCGCCTTCTTCGACCGGGCGTTTCGCTTCAACATGGCATCGTCACCCTTCGGCTGGCAGATGGTGGCGGTCGGTCGGTTCGTCGGAACGGGTCGGGTGCGATGATCATCTCCCGCACGCCGCTGCGCATCACCCTGGGTGGAGGCGGGACCGATCTCCCCTCGTATTACGCCCAACACGGGGGATTCGTGATCTCCGCCGCGGTCAACCGCTACATCTTCATCGCCATCAATCGCACCTTCGGTGACGACTACTTCCTCAAGTACTCCGAGCTCGAGCGCGTCGATCATGTCGACGACATCGCGCACCCCATCATCCGTGAAGCCCTGCGCCTGCATCCCATCGGACCGTCCATCGAGCTCGTCAGCGTGGCCGACATCCCGGCGGGGACCGGGCTTGGGTCGTCGGGAGCCTTCACCGTCGGCTTGCTGCGCGCCCTGTATGCGTTCAAGCGCGAACACGTCACCGCCGCCAACCTGGCCGAGGAGGCGTGCCGCATCGAAATCGACATCCTCAATCGGCCCGTGGGCAAACAGGACCAGTACATCGCGTCCTTCGGCGGCCTGACCTGCCTGGACATCGAGCCCGGCGGACAGGTCAACGTCTCTCCCCTGCTCGTCTCCAACGAGACACTGCGTGACCTCGAAGAGCACCTCTGCATGTTCTTCACCCACTACTCGCGCCCTGCCGACGTCGTGCTCAACGAGCAGCGGAGCAGGTCCGAGAGCGGCGACCGCGACATGGTCGACAGCCTGGACTTCGTGAAGGAGAACGGGCTCGCCACCAAGGCCGCCCTCGAGCAGGGCGACACCGCCCGGTTCGCGGCGCTCATGGACGAGCACTGGCGCCGCAAGCGCCGGCGCTCCGCGCTCATGTCCAACGACCAGATCGACCGGTCCTACGAGATCGCCATGGACAGCGGTGCCCTGGGCGGCAAGCTCGTGGGTGCGGGGTCGGGGGGATTTCTCCTCTTCTACGCCAAGGATCTCGACTCCCTTCGCTCGGCCATGGCCCGAGAAGGACTGAGCGAGGTCCGTTTCGTCTTCGACTTCGACGGGTCGTCGCTGCTCGTCCGGGACTGATCGAGGGTCGGGACCGGTCGACGGTGCAGTGCCTCATCCTCGCGGGCGGGTTGGGCACCCGCATGTATCCCGCCACCCGCACCGTTCCCAAGTGCCTGGTCGAGGTGGCCGGCCGCCCCTTCGCCCACTGGCAGCTCGAGTGGCTCGCCTCGCAGCAGATCCGGCGCGTCGTCTACAGCATCGGGCACCTCGGCGAGATGATCCGGGCCGCGATCGGTGACGGGTCGGCGTGGGGAATCGAGGTCACCTACGTCGACGAGGGAGACGAGCTCATCGGCACCGGAGGGGCGCTGCGGCTCGCGGTCGAGCGTGGGGCCGTGGACGACGCCTTCTTCGTCTTGTACGGAGACTCGTACCTGTCGGTGGACCTGGGTGCTGTGGCCGAGGACTTCGTCGCCCGACGTCCCGACGCCCTCATGACGGTGTTCCGCAACAAAGGGCGGTGGGAGACGAGCAACGCCATCTTCCGGCGGGGCATGGTCACGCACTACGAGAAGGGGCTCTCCCCTCCCCCGCCGGAGATGCAATTCGTCGACTACGGGCTTTCGGCCCTGCGTTCCCCGGTCGTGCTCGAGATGGTGGACCGGGGCGCGCCGAGCGACATGGCCGATGCCTTCACCGCACTCAGTCGCGCCGGACGGCTGGCGGGCTTCGAAGCATCGGAGCGGTTCTTCGAGATCGGCACGCCCTCGGGCCTCGCCGATCTCGAGCGACACCTCTCCTCGTCAGGGGACGAGACGCACGACCGGAAGTGACGTCGGACCGCCCCCCTGGACGAGGGACAGACCCGGCGGGGAGAAGCCGCGCCATTGCGGGCAGCTTCCGACCTGGACGAAGACATGGCCGGTGGAGCGGGGAAGCGTCGAGAAGCTGATGGCGTTCGGGGACTGGTCGGCGCCGTCGGTCACGCTGTAGCTGGCACCGCGCGCCCCCGCCGGCGAGGTCAGCTCCAGCCAGTGGTACCGGGCGAGGTCGGTGTTGGGGGGGACGTCGAGGGCGAGCACCCGGCTCGTGCTCGGCGTGACCGAGCTCACGACTCCCCCGCTCGGCGCACTCACCCGGCGCGGGCGGCCGTCGGTCGTCGAGACGGTGCCGTCGCGGCCGGGACCGGCGAGGTTGCCCGGCACCGTGGACGCCAGGGTCAGGGGCGAGACGGTTCCATCGGGATTCGAAGCATAGAAGGACACCGTCGGGCCGCCCGCGTCCATCGGTAACGCCATGGTGAAGTCGCTGTTGGGCGAAGTCGTGCTGTGTTTCATGTCCGGGACGGCGCTGCCGATCACGACGCCGTTGCGCACCGCCAACACGCGTAGCGGCGCCCGACCCGGCGACCGGTCGGCGGTCCAGCCGCTGACGAGCAGCGTGGAGGCCGACATGACCCGCGTGACGACGGTGAGCGCCGGTTGCGACGCCAACGTGACGGGCCGGGTGAGGAAATTGGGCGAGAAGCCCCACGCGCACTCAGGACTCGACAGATAGAAGTCCTGGGTCGACGACGATCCGAGGAGAGCGGGCAACGTTGGCGCCGACGCGGCCAGGTCGGAGCGGATCATCACCCATTGGCCGTCGACGTTGGCGAGCGGCACGTAGTGGTCCAGCAGGTAGCCGCTCACGTCGTAGTGGCGGACTGTCGCTTCGATCCCGTCCCAGTGCGGCAGTCCGATCCCCTCGCCGTAGAACACGACCAGTCGGGGTCTGCTCCGGGCCAGATCCGAGACGAGTTGGCGCTGGGCGAAGCCCGTGTCGGCCATGCTGACGTGGAAGAAACGCGTACCGGGCACCCGGTTCAAGAGGTAGTAGAGCAAGCCCGGCTCGTCGTTGAAGTCGAAGACCGGTCCACTCCCCCCGGCGTATCTCCTGAGCACCGTGTCCAGGTCATGGACCATCGTCGTGTCGATGACACCGGGAACCGAGTATCCGAGACGGGTGAGGACCGGCTCGGTCGGCGCACGGACGTGATAGCTGCCCGCCACCGCCTTGAGGGTGCTGACGGGGGTCGGTGCCAGGGCAACGAGGGCGACGATGATCGCCAGGGTGGCGGGATGGCGCGCCGAGGCGACCGCGCCCCGCAGGCCGTGCAGAGAACGCGAGGCCGGTCCCGATTCACCCGCCCCGAGGAGTCGCGCTGCGGTCCGTCGGATGCCGTCGTCGAGGGCTTCGACCGCGACGATCAGCCACAGCAGCACCAGGGGCAACGTGACGACGAACACCTCGGCGACGTGAATCTGATCGGCGCGCGCCAGCACCTTCTGGAAGTAGAGGAGGACGAAGCTGGCGGCCGCCACCATCACCCAGTCCCGTGAGCTCCACGAACGACGACGGCGCAGCTGCATCGTCACCCGCAGCACGGTGAGCAAGAGCAGGGCCACGGGCACGAAGAACTCGATGGTCGGGCCCAGCTGCCGGTCCACCCACCAGGCCGGCTCCGCCCCCGAGAGCGTGTGCCCGGGCCCGAAGATCACGTAGTAGTCGACAAACCCCCGCAGTGAGCCTGTTGCGGCCAGGAAGACCGCCCACGCGGCGAGGAGGGCCATCCCGGAGCCGACGCAGCACCATGTGCGCATCATGGGTCCCGCCCACCCCGATCCCGGGGCGCGGGCCAGCCACTCGAAGACTGCCAAGGTGGCGAGAAGCCCGGCAGCCATGATGGCGGTCTCGGGCACGACGATGGCCTGGGCCACGAGGACGGCCATCAGCCCGGCGCACCAGCCCCGGCTTCGGCGTCGAATGGTCTGGTCGAACAGGACGAGCACGAGAGGCAAGAAGGCGAACCGGAAGTACCCCTGCGCGTATCCCATGACGTCTCGGCCCAGCAGGAGCCCCGCTCCCGCCAGTCGGGACGAGCTCAACCACAACACCGCCACCGCCACGAAGCCCGCCACGAAGAGCCGGTTTCGCCGGGCGAAGTACGCGCTGAACACGTACATCGAGATCCAGAGCATCGGAATCAGGAAGATCGTGAACCCCGACGCCGAGCCCCAACGGCTGGGTGCGAACACCGACATCCCGAGTTGACCGGCCAAGATGTCACCGAAGACCCCGTGGATCACGTACAGGTCGCGCCAGGGGAACATTCCGTGGCCGAAGGTGAGCTGGGCGCTGGCCAGGGACTGGGCCTGGTCGAACGCTGCGAAATTCGTGTCGAGAGGTCCGGCCAGGCGGGCGATCAGCACGAGCAGCAGCGCCACACCCACCACGTACGTGAGCACGGCCGCTTCGGCGCCGCGCGCGTCCGCCGCTGTCGGCGCGTTACGGAGCCGCCGTCCGTACCAGACGACGAGAGCGAGGATCACGGGGATCACGAGCCACAACGGGAGCCACGGGTACCGACGGAGGTGGTGATCCGATGCCACGAGCACTGTCGAGCTGCGCGAGACGACGTAGAGGAGGGGAACGACGACCAGCGCGGCCCCGCCGTTGACAGCGGAGAGACCTCCCAGTCGGTCGTGACCCGAGCCGCGCCTACGCAGAAGCAGCGCCATGGCGAGGACTCCGAGGCAGTACCCGGCCCCCGCGGCCACACCCCAGGGGCTCAGGGTCGGGGCGGTGCCCGAGGCCGCGACCCCGACACAGACCGCGACGGCGACGGCCGGAAGCAGAACACGGGCTGCGCCTCGAACGCACACAGTCCACCGGGGAGGCCTCTCTCCTCCGGGGTCACCCTCGTCGGAGGGTGTGGTCTCGTCCGGCTCGACCGAAGTGACGGGTCGGAGGGGCGTCGGAGCCCGGGGCGGCTTCGTCAGCGGCCCCAGAGGGAGAAAGGCGTACACCAGCACCGCGACGAGCGGGAACGCGATGGCGATGAGATAGAAGGCGTCGAAGTACCGAGTGGCGTCGAAGTGGTAGAAGATCGGGAACCCGACGATGTCGGTGGTCACCGACAGCCGATGGGGGACCAAGCGCCACACCACGTCGCACAGCCCGGCCGACAACCCGAGGGCGACGATCAGGCGTACCACCACGCGGGCTTTCACCGATCTTCTGCGGGTCTCGACGGCAGGAACCGCAGCCGAGACGCGCTCGTCCGCCGTCAACGGGTCTTCACCCCGGGCTCGCCGGGCCGGCTAGGGAGTCCGAGCGCGCTGCGAAGCCCGCCGGTGTCGGATCAGGGGTTCCCGTCCGAAACCACTCACGGCGTCGGGGAACCGTGATCAGGAATCAGGGAACGAGCCACTCGCCATAGTCGGACGCGGACCCGGCCGCGGGGTAGAACTGCACCTTGGAAACCTGCACCGACGTCTTGATCTCGAACGACACACAGCTCGTGCCGGACTTCCCTGCGGCGAGCTGCACCTTGACCGTGTTGCTGCCGCACTCGCTCAGGGCGTTATGCGTCGGTGTGTAGGTGTTCCCGTCCGACCCGATGATGTTGGCGTCGAGGTCGCCGTCGGTCGAGAGTGTCTGGCTCGAGATGTTGTCGACATTGAAGACCGCCGCGATGAAGCGCTTGCCCGAGGCGGGAGCGTTCTGGTTGACGGTCTGGGCAGGGTCCGCGACCTTGGCCAGGGTGATGTGGAAGTCCCTCCCCGCCTGGTTCTTGAGGTCGAGGGCGTCGCCGACATGAGCCACACCGCCCGAGGAACCGACCGCGTGGTTCACCAAGCTGGCCGAGCTCGAGCAGCCCGCCGCCAGGCCCACGAGCATCAGGGACCCTGCTGTCGCCAGAAGCTTTCTCACGTGACCCCCCAGAATCGACCCTCGCCCATAGTAGGGGAAAGACCAGGTGTAGTACCTATTCGCGGAGGAATTCCGCGCCTGGGGCCGTTGCAGGGGTGCCAGGTGTGACCACGACGACGGGCCAGGCGGGACCCCGGGGGGGCGCCGGCGCCAGAATTACACTGCCCGGGATGCGGCGACGGGGGGTCACCCACAGCTGGCTCCCCGACGCCCTCGGTGTGGCGTGGACGCTGCTGGCAGCGGTGGCGGTGATGGCCCCGTTGCTCCGTCCGGGCATCTCACTCGGATCGTTCGACCTGTTGTCGCGCATCGGGCTCACCCACCACGCCGGTGTTGCCGTGCACAGCGAATTCCCGGCCGACCAGATCCTGTACTTCGCCCCCCTGACGAACCTGGCCTGGCATCAGGTGCACAGCGGCCAACTCCCGCTGTGGAACCCCTACAACGTGCTCGGGATGCCTCTCGCCTTCAGCTGGCAGTCGGGCGTCTTCAGTGTCCCTGTCCTGCTCAGTTATCTCGTCCCGGTCCACGACGCCTACACGGTGATCGTGCTGGCCAAGTTGGTGATCGCGGGCTCAGGTGCCTACACGTTGTGTCGCGTTCTCGGCATGGGCCCATTGAGCGCGGCCTTCGGCGGGACCGTGTTCGAGTTGTCCGGGCCCATGCTGCACTATTCGGGTTGGGCCATGACCGGCGTGACGTGCTGGGCCGGGTGGATCTTCGCGTGCGCCATCCTTCTCGTGCGGGCGCGACACCGGCTGCGCGACACGATCCTCCTCGCCTTGGCCGTCGCCGCGGCGATCTACGGCGGGCATCCCGAGAGCGTGGCCGTCCTGGGCCTGTCGTTCGCCGTCTTCATGGTCGTGTACCTCGGGGTGCGGGCGCGGCGCGACGGCGCCGCGCTGCGCCGGCCGATCGTGGACCTGGCCGTGGCCGGGGTGTGCGGGCTCGGCCTCGGGGCCCCCCTGATCCTGCCGGGGCTCCAGGTGGTCCAGGCTTCGGGGCGGGCCGGGGCCACGGGGGGCGCCCCGTTCGCCCTTTCGCACCTGTCGGACCTCCTGGTGGGACTCCAGGGCACCGACTTCCGGGTTCCATCGCCGTATGTGGGTGTGCTGGCTGTCGCCCTCGCCGTCGTGGCAGTGGCCCTGCGGTGGCGACGTCCCGAGATCCTCGCCTTCGCGGCGGTGGCGGTGGCCGCGGTCCTGCTCACCTTCAAGAACCCGCTTCACATCCTGGTCCAGGCCACGCCCGTGCTCGGTCGGGTGACCTGGAACCGCGACGTCATGTTGTTGGCGCTTGCGTTCGCGGTGCTCGGCGCGGCCGGCATCGACGCGCTGATTCGCAACGAATTGCCGGTGCGAATGCGGAAGTGGGCGCTCGGCGCGCTCGGTGGGGCCGCGCTCGTCGTCGCCCTGGTCTCTGTCGCCGTGGGTGTGGGCGCCCAACACACCACGGGGGGCGGGACACGGGCCCGGCTCGGATGGGGGGCGGCCGAGGCGATGGTGGGCCTCGTCCTGATCTTCGCCTCGGGCATCGGCAAGCCGTCGGCTCGGCACGCGCTGGGAAGCTCGGCGCGGGCCCGCAACGGTATGGCGCTCGTCTTCATCGCCGCCCAGAGCGCTTTCGGTGTCTTCGCGGGCGTGGGGTTCTGGTCGATCAGCTCCTCCTACTTCTCCCCCACCCCGGGCGTGGCGGCGCTCCAGCGGACCGTGGGGTCGTCGGTCGTGTCGATGGGGCCGTGCCGTCCCCGTCCCTTCACGTACCCCTACGCCACGGAGTTCGGCATCCGGCCCAACGCCAACGTCGGCTACGGCGTCCACGAGTTCGCCGTCTACGAGCCGGTGCTCCCGACGACGTACTTCTCGTCCTGGGAGGCCGTCAGTGGTCAACAGCTCTCTCCCAGCCTGCGTCGGGTCGGTCTCTTCTGCCCCCAGATCACCACGGCCACCGAAGCTCGCGTCTACGGGGTCAGCTACGTGCTGGGCCCGACCGGTACGCCCGGACCTTCCGGCGCCGTGCGGGCCGGGACGGTGGGAGGTGAAGCCCTGTTCCATGTCCCGGGGTCCTCCCAGGCGACGCTCTCCCCCCTGCCCCGTTCCGGGGGCGCGTTGCCGACCGACGCCCGGGGAACACCCGTGGCGGTCACGCACCCGAGCGCGGCGTCGCTGCGCACGGTGACCGACGCGCCGTCAGAGGAGCTCCTGCGACTCCGCCTCACGGCGCTGCCCGGGTGGCACGCCACGATCGACGGTCATCCCCTGCCGTTGGAGCATTGGGCCGAGGGGGCCATGCTCGAGGCGCTGGTCCCCGCCGGCCACCACGTCATCGAGTTGCGGTACTGGCCCGGGCTCTTCAGCGCCGGTTTGGCGGCGGCGGCGGCCGTGCTGGTGGGCTTGGCCGGAGCGAGTGTGATCGCCGTGGCCCGTCGTCGGGGAGCGAGACGAGCCGGCTAGCGCAGGGGCGCGGTCACATCCCCAAGAGCCACGAGGCGGCTTTTCGGACGTCGATGAAGTACAGGACCAGCCCGATCAGCACGAGGATCAGACCCAGCAGGGCCAGGAGCTGTCCCGTCCGGCCGAAGCCCGTGAAGGCCAGCACGCCGCTCGGCTTGGCCGGGCTCGTCTTCGGCGTGACCTGCGGGGCGGGCGGCGAGGTGTGGCTGACCGTCTTGACCGGTGGAGCCAACGTGGTCGTCGTGGTCGGCTGGGGAGGAGCGGCAACAGGCGGCGGGAGCACGGCGCAGTTGTCGTCGGTAGAGGTCGTGTCCCAGCTACCTTGCTTGAACAGTGCCCACTGCACGGAGTTGTCGTTGTTGTCGAAGTCGAGCCGGTGGGGCGTAGGCGGGTGCGCGAAGCCGAGGTCGTAGGTGATGACGCAGATGTCGGTGGGCAACGACGCCGCGCTGTCGTAGACGTGGACACTCCTCCATGTCCCGGTGTCGTAGCCGTCGCCGGGACGTGGGACGTTGGTCTGCACGAAGGTGCCGCACCGGTGTTGCGGGTTGAAGAAGACTCCGGCGTCACTGTTGAACGGGTTCTTGCCTTGTGACCCCACGTGGACCATCTGCGAGTGCGCAGTTCCGCTCTTGTTCACGTAGGTCTCGGCGAAACCCGGATCGTCGGGGTCGCTCCAGACCACTCCCCAACCCACGCCGGTCCGACTGTCGCACGGATGGTTCACGGTGGCGGCAAGGCCGGCGGTCACCGCGCTCTCGTGCCCGAAAGCCCACACCCACGTGCCGGTGGCGGTGACGGTGACGGTGCCGTTGGCATTCTGGACGACCGAGCCTGTCGTCATCGGTGACGCCGTGGGGCTGGCCGCGTTGGCGAAGGCAGCGGTCGAGCTCAGGACTGTGATCGAGGCTGCGCCGAAGACGGTCAGGAGGGCCGAGCCGAGGACGGTGACGACGCGCGCTTTGCGGACACGCCGGCGCGCGCGCGAACTCATCACGGGGCCAAGAGCCCGTTGCCGCCTGGGTGGCGACTCCCGAGGTCGTTCATCCTCACCCCCGGAGGTAACCATAGGGCTGTGGAAGCTGCGGGTCATCATCACAATTGACGACCGACCAGGGTGTCTTCCCCGGAGTTTCTCAGCATCCCGGTCGGCCATCAAGGCCGCTCAGGGCCCGTTTCCCCCCGTGCTTCCGGCGTGTTTCTCAGAGGGCGGCGGGGCCGAGCTCCGGCGGCCAGGGGAACGTCGGGGGGTCAAGGCGACGGCCCTCGAATTCGAACCGGACTCGGCGTCGGCACGGCTGCGGCGCGACCTGCGTCGGGCGATGGGCACCAGGTCGAACAACGCCGCGACCGCAGGCCCGAGTCGCATCTTCGAACCCGTGACGTCGTGCCAGGCCGCCAGCGGGAGCTCGACGAAGCTGGTGACCGCCAATCCCGGCGCGCGCCCGTCGCCGTGCAAGAGACGATCGAGCAGCTCCACGTCGAAGGCCCACGACGACCGGAACGGCTCGGCCAGCGCGGCCACCAGGGTGTCGTTCACCCGGAAGACCTTGGCTCCGCACTGGGTGTCGTACACGGTGATCCCGAGTGCGGTGGATGCGATCGTGGCGTAGGCGCGCCCCACGTAGTGGCGCAGGGCGTTGCGCTCGATCGAGCTGCCCAGCCGGGCCACCCGGCTCGCCAGGACACCGGACAATTCGGGTCGGCTCTGCAGCTCCCGTGTCAGTCGGAGGAGCTCCTCGGGAGGTGTCGCCAGGTCCGCGTCGTAGTACCCCACGACACCGGCACCACCACGAATGGCGACGAGGAGCCCTCGGCGGACTGCTTCGGCTTTTCCGGTGTTGGACGCCAGGCTGAAGACCTCGATCCCGGCGGAGGATCGGGCCATGCGGTGCAGGATCTCGGCGGTGTCGTCGGTGGAGCCGTCGTCGACGAAGAGGAGTCGCACCTGCTCGGTGGCGACGATGGCTCCGAAGGCGCGCTCGTCGATCCGGCGCGCCTCGTTGAAACACGGGACGACGATGACCGCCGACTCCTGCTCCGGTGTCACGAGCCCGCCTGGGACGCCCGACGACAGAACGCCCACGTGGTCAGCCCGGGCAGGGGGGGCAGACTGCGCGTGGCCATGGCGAGAGACGCCCGGGCTTCGGCGTCGAGGGCCATGGTCAGCGCCCTGGTCAGGCGTTCTCCGCCCTGCCACGCACCGATCCCAGTGGGGACCACGGTCGGAGGCCGGTACCGCTCTCGCAACGCCTGCGCGCCCCGGACGGGGAGCAGGCTGTGGAACAAACCGCCTCGAGCGTTCACGGCCAGGCCGGCGGACTCGAGGACGGTTCGGATGGCCCCGGGTGAATAGCGACGGAAGTGCTTGAGCACCCGGTCGTGTGAACTGAACAGCGACTGATAGGCGGGAACGCTCACGAGAACCCAACCGTCGGCGGCCAGGGACCCGTCGACCACGTCGCGGACGAACCCGACGTCGTCCTCGACGTGCTCGATCACGTCGAGCATCAGGATCCCCCCGAAGACACCCGGGGGCCTCGTGGAACTGAACTCGAGGCCGGGGAGCTCCCGTGCCCACCCGGGGATCTCTGTCGCGACGTAGTGGGTGTCCCAGCACGCCAGGCGTGTGGAGCGCGGCAGCTCGGCCAGCAGCTCCTGTGCGAACCAGGCGTCGCCGGCACCCACGTCGAGCCAACCCTCGGTGAGGCCGGGGAGGCCGAGCCGCTGTATCAGGCTGATGAAGAACCGGGCGCGGGCAACCTCCCAGGGGTGGCGTCGCACCACGCTTCCGGGCCGTTCGATCAAGTCCATCGACGGCGTCTCCCCTGTCTCTGGGCGGCTGCGAACGGCTGCACAATTCTACCGGTCACTCTCCGCTACCGGTCACGGCGGGGCCCTCGGTCTCAGCCGACCGGGGCACGCCGGGTGGCCGTGCCCACGGGGGCGGGTGCCAGGCGAGCTCGGTGGACGGCCCCACCGTCTCGAGCTCGGCGGCGACGGCGAC
>JADGOL010000275.1 GCA_017882995.1 Acidimicrobiales bacterium
CGGCCTCGCGGCGGACATCGGACCGGTTCATCGGCGAATGCCCGACAGCCATCGGCCGATGAGCTCGGCGAGATCTCCCGCCACGAGCCCCTCCGGAGAGCCGAGCTCCGCAGCCCGGCCGTGGACGTGCGCGGCCAGGGCCGCGGCGTGGTGCGTATCGACACCGCGCGCCACGAACGCCCCGATCACGCCCGACAGCACGTCGCCGGTCCCCGCGGTCGCGAGACGAGGTGACCCCGCCGTGGCCAACAACACGTTCCCGGCGGGGTCAGCGACGACGGTGGTCGACCCCTTCAGCAACACCACGGCCCCGCTGCGCTGGGCCAACGCGCCGGCGGCGGCGATTCGATCGGTCCCCGGTGGTGCTCCCGCCAGCCGGGTGAACTCCCCGTCGTGGGGGGTGAGCACGACCGTGGGGCGGCCCCGCCCGGGGGCGGAACCGGCCACGGCCGTCGTGTCGGGACCTGCATGCAGCGCGGTGCCGATCTCGTCCCCCGTGCCCAGCGCATAGAGACCGTCGGCGTCCACCACGACGGGCACGGTGGCTGCTGCGACAAGCTCGCGCACGTCGGCGACGGTCGCGTCCTCTCGCCCGAGCCCGGGGCCGACCACCAATGCCCGGCACCGGTCGGCCATGACGAGCGCCTGAGCGGACCAGCCCCTCACCGGCAACGACGCCCCGACCGCTTCGCTCACGGGGAGGTCGGACAGGTCCCCACCGGGGATGCCCAGGCGTACCATCCCCGCCCCGGCGCGGTACGCGGCCCGGGCGCACAGGCCCGCGGCGCCGGTCATGCCCGGCGATCCCGCCACCACCGCCACCGCCGACTGCCACTTGTGCGCGTCGCGTGGACGCGGGGCGAGCAGGCGCGCCACATCGGCGTCCTCGATCACCCACATCCTCGCCCGGCTCACGTCGAGGCCGATGTCAGCCACCTCGACCCGTCCCGCCAGCAACGATCCGTCGCCTTGGACGAGCCCGGTCTTGAGCGCCGCGAACGTCACAGTCAGATCGGCGCGCAGAGGCTCGCCACACGCTTCGCCGGTGTCACCGTTCACACCCGAGGGGATGTCGACGGCGAGCACGGGCACCCCGGCCGGCACGGCTGGGGCCCGGTAGGTGCCACGGAACCCGGTCCCGTAAGCGGCGTCGATCACGAGGTCGACGGTCCCCACCGTTCCGATGCGATCAGGAGCGTCCGTCGCCTCGACGACAGTCACCCGGGCGCCGCGTCGACGCAGTCGGGCCGCGGCGACCCGACCGTCCGCACCGTTGTTGCCCTTCCCGGCCACGATCACGACGTGTCGTCCGTAGGTGCCGCCGAGCATGCGCACCGCCCAGGTGGCCACGGCCGTGCCGGCGCGCTCGACAAGGGCTTCCTCCGACACGGTCCGCAGCGCGTCCGCATCGACGGCGCGCATCTCCTCGACGCGCAGTACGGGCTTCATGGCGCCGACCCGCGGCTGTGGTCCGGCGCGCCCTCGGCCACCACCGTCGCCACCGCAATGGTGTCGGTATGGGTCAACGACAGGTGCCACCGCTGCACGCCGCGACCGACACTCAACGCAGCGGCGCGCCCGGACAGGACCACGCTCGGTTCGCCGTTGTCGGCCCGGACCACCTCGACGTCGCGGAACCCGGCCGCCCCCATGCCGACACCGAGTGCCTTCAACACCGCTTCTTTGGCGGCGAAGCGAACGGCGAGGCGAGGACCGGGGTCGCGGCTGCGCTGCGCGTAGGCCCGCTCGGTCTCGGTGAACAGACGATCAACGATGCCGGGCCGGCGTTCGACGACCCGTCGGAACCGCACCACGTCGACCGCATCGACGCCGATACCACGGACTCCCCCTGCACCGAGGTCGTGGCGGGGTGCGGTCACTCCACCGTGACGGTCTTGGCCAGGTTCCGAGGCCGGTCGACGTCGTGACCACGCAACCGGGCGATGTGGTACGCCAACAGCTGAAGCGGCACGACGTCGAGCACCGGCGCGAACAGCGGGTGGGTCGTCGGCACCCACAGGACCTCGTCGGCCTGCGCGGCGGTGTCGTCGTCACCTTCGTTGGCCACCAGGACGACCGTGGCGCCGCGCGCCTTGACCTCGGCCACGTTGCCCATCATCTTCGCCCACAGATGCGTGCGCGTGGCCACGCCGACGACCACGGTGCCCGGCTCGATCAACGCGATCGGTCCGTGCTTGAGCTCGCCGGCGGGATACCCCTCCGCCCGCAGGTAGGAGATCTCCTTGAGTTTCAACGCACCTTCGAGCGCCACCGGGAACCCGACGTGACGTCCCAGGAAGAAGAAGTCACGGGTGTCGGTGAACTTGCCGGCGATCGCGGCCACTTGCGCCTCGCGCTCGGGCGAGAGTGTCTGTTCGACGAGCTCAGGCAACCTGGCGAGGTCGTCGAAGAGAACGCGCGCATCGGCGGGGGTTCCGAATCCCCGCAGCTGAGCCAGATAGAGCGCCAGCAACTCGAGCGCCACGACCTGGGTCAGATGGGTCTTCGTGGCGGCCACGCCCACCTCGGGTCCGGCACGGGTGTAGAGCACACCATCGGCCTCCCGGGCCATCGACGAGTCGACCACGTTCGAGATGACCATGATCTTGGCGTCCCACTGCCGGGCCTCGCGCATGGCCTGGAGGGTGTCGATGGTCTCGCCCGACTGGCTGACCCCCACGACCAGTGTGCGGTCGTCGAGCACAGGGTCCCGGTAACGGAACTCCGATGCGATGTCGATCTCGGTCGGCAGGCGGGCCAGGCGCTCGATGGCGTACTTCGCCACCATGCCGGCGTGGTAGCTCGAACCACACGCCACCACGAAGACCTTGTCGACCTGGCGCAGCTCGTCGTCGGTGATCCGCAGCTCGTCGAGCTCGACGATCCCGTCGGGCAGCAGGCGACCGAGCAGGGTGTCGGCAATCGCCCGGGGTTGCTCGTGGATCTCCTTGCCCATGAAGTCGGGATAGCCACCTTTCTCGGCGGCCTCGAGGTCCCAGTCGACGTGGAGCTCTTTGGGCTCGACCTCTTTTCCCTGCAACGTCGTGACGAGCATGGATCCGGGCCGCAGGACCACGACCTGATCGTCGTCGAGCACCCAGAACCGTCGCGTCCGGCCCAACAACGCGGGAATGTCGGAGGCGAGCAGGCCCTCGCCCGAATCGCCGTCACCCATGCCGATGATGAGCGGCGACACCCGGCGTCCCGCCACGATGGTGCCCGACTCTCCGGCGCACACGACCGCCAGCGCGAACGCACCCCGAACCTCGCGGAGCGTGGCACGCACGGCATCGGCGAGCGACGCACCCCCCGAGAGCTCTCTTTCGACGAGGTGAGCGATGACCTCGGTGTCGGTGTCGGACACGAACGTGTGTCCCTCGCCGCGCAGCTGCTCCGCGAGCTCCCGCCAGTTCTCGATGATGCCGTTGTGCACCACGGCGACGTTCCCCGTGCAGTCGAGGATGGGGTGGGCGTTGGACTCGGTGGGATGGCCGTGCGTCGCCCAACGGGTGTGGCCGATGCCCGCCGACACCGCCCTCGGGCCTTCTTCGACGACCTTGCGAAGGTCCGCGAGTGAATGCGTCCCGGTAGCGGCCCGGGCCCGCCATAGGGCCCCGGCGGACTGCAAGGCCACACCGGCGGAGTCGTACCCCCGGTATTCCAGACGCTCGAGCCCCTGGAGCAGGACACCCAGCACTTCGCCACCGCCGGTGGCTCCGATGATGCCGCACATGAGATCCAAGGCTACGGGGTCGTCGGCCTCAGGCGGGAACGCCGCAGTCCTGAGCGCCTGGCGCCCGCCTCACTCAGGTGCCGAAGCCACCACGAGCGCCTTCTCGACGGCGGCGCACAGGCGTTGCGCCGCGGCGTGGGCCGCCGCCTCGTCCTCGGCTTCCACCATCACCCGGACGAGGGGTTCGGTGCCACTGGCCCGCAGCAGCACCCGACCGCGACTTCCGAGCTCGGTCTGCACCGCGACCACCTCGGCCTGCACCGCCGGCGCGGCGACGACGTGTTCGGGTTGCGGCGCCACCACGTTGCGCAGCACCTGGGGAAGCCGTTGCATGGACTGTCTCGCCAATGCTGCGAAAGGAGCTCCCGAGCGCTTGACCAGGTCGAGCAGCAAGATGCCGGTGAGCACGCCGTCGCCCGTGGTCGCCAGCTCGCGAAACACGATGTGGCCCGACTGTTCTCCGCCCAGGGTGAGCCCGTCCGCGTTGAGCGCCTCGAGGACATATCGGTCCCCGACCTGCGTCTCGCGCACGGTGATGCCCCGCTCGGCCATCGCCAGGCGGAAGCCGAGGTTGGTCATCACCGTCACGACGACCGTGTTGCGCGCCAACCTGCCCTGGCTGGCCAGATCGGTGGCGAACATCGACACCAGCTCGTCCCCCGTCGCCACCTCGCCGGTGTGGTCCACCGCAAGCAGCCGATCGGCGTCTCCGTCGAGAGCCAGTCCGAGGTGCGCGCCCCTGGCGACGACTTCGGCCGCCAGCGACTCTGGATGCGTGGAGCCGCAGCCGTCGTTGATGTTCGCACCGTCGGGCTCGTGTGCGATCGCATGCACCTCTGCACCGAGACGGGCGAATACTTCGGGTGCCACGGTCGACGCGGCACCATTGGCGCAGTCGACCACGACTCGCATGCCGGTCAGATCCCGTCCCTCGAGCACTCCTACGAGATGGTCCACGTACCCATGGCGTGCGTCGGGCTCGTCCGACAGCCTCCCGACGCCGTGGCCGACGGGCGATGACGACGGGGATCCCGAGGACTCGAGCACCCGGCCGAGCTCCTTCTCGACAGCGGCCTCGGTGAGGTCGGGCAGCTTGACGCCGCCGGCCGCAAAGAGCTTGATGCCGTTGTCGGCGAACGGGTTGTGCGATGCCGAGACGACCGCGGCCGGGTAGCCGCGCTGAGCCGACCACCACGCCACCCCGGGCGTCGGAAGGACGCCCAGATCGACCACGTCGGCCCCTTCGCTCGCCATCCCGGCCGACAAGGCCGCCTGGAGCAGGGGACCCGAGCGTCTGGTGTCCCGACCGACCAGGAAGGACTTGGCGTCCAGCGCGCGAGCAGCCGCCCGCCCGAGCGCCATGACCAGTTCAGCGCCCAACTCGGCGTTGGCGACTCCGCGTATGCCGTCCGTGCCGAACCGCAGCCCCACGACCGGCTACCGCTTGGAGTACTGAGGTGCCTTGCGCGCCTTCTTGAGGCCGTACTTCTTGCTCTCCTTCTCGCGGGCGTCGCGGGTGAGCAGACCGGCCTTCTTGAGGATGGCGCGCAGTTCGGGGTTGAGCTCGACGAGCGAACGTGTGATCCCGAGGCGCATGGCTCCGGCCTGACCCGACACACCCCCGCCGGCGATGGTGGCGTCGATGTCGTAGCCCTCGGTGAGGTTGGTGACCCGCAACGGCTCGGTCACGACCATGCGGTGCGTGGCGGAACTGAAGTAGTCGTCGAAGGCGCGACGGTTGATGGTGATCTTGCCGTCGCCGGGCCGGATCCTCACGCGTGCCACCGCCGCCTTGCGTCGGCCGGTGTTCTGGCACAGAGGAGCGGGGAGCTTGACCTTGGTCGTCACGTTCGTGGTTCCTGTCTCTTGCTCGGGCGGGACGCGGTGACGACCCGGGGAGTCACGACCGGGCCCGGGCGCCGGGCACGTCGAGGGGTTGGGGCTGCTGGGCCTGGTGAGGATGCTCGGCGCCGGCGTACACCTTCAACTTGTGCAATTGCTGCCGACCGAGGCGGGTGCGGGGCAGCATCCCCCGCACGGCGCGACGGACAACCTCCTCGGGTCGTTCGGAGAGGAGCTCGCCGTACTTCTTCTTGGTGAGCCCGCCGGGGTAGCCACTGTGGTGGTACACGAACTTCTTCTCGGACTTGTCCGCCGTGAGCACGACCTTCGCCGCGTTCACGACCACGATGTGGTCACCGGTGTCGACGTGGGGGGCGAAGATGGGCTTGTGCTTCCCGCGCAGGCGGGAGGCGACCTCGGTGGCCAGTCGTCCGAGCACCATGCCCTCGGCGTCGATGACGTGCCAGGACCGGGTGATGTCGTCAGCTTTGGGCGAAAACGTGCGCACGCAGAATCCTCGTCTTGTAGCCCGGGCCCGGGACGGGCGTCACGGCACCTACCGGCTCGGGTGCCGACCGCTGGGCAACCCCATGCATACGGGCAGCTCCTGCACGTAGCCGGCGGACAACGTTAGGCGCTCGGGGTGCCCTGGGCAAGCGGCGCAGGACACCCCCGAGCCGGCACCGGCCCGGACCGTCACTCGTCGTAATCCACGCCGACCAGGCACAACCCCTGGGGCGGGGCGATGACACCGCCCACGCGCGACCGGTCGCCGCTCTGCAACAGCCAGTTGACGTCGGCGGCCCGGCGCCGGCCCCGACCGACCTCGACGAGTGCCCCCACCACCGAGCGCACCATCTGGTGGCAGAACGAGGTGGCCGAGATGTCGAATCGGAGCAACCGGGCGCCGGGGCCGAGCTCGCCGGGGCGGACCGGGATGTCGGTGAAGCGGGCATCGAGCACCCGTCGACGGATGGGCGTTCCCGCCTCGGTCCCCGGGACGCGCCGGCAGAAGGCCCTGAAGTCATGCTCGCCCAGGAGGGCGTCCGCCGCGCTCGCCATGGCCCGGAGGTCGAGCGGGCCCGGCACATGCCACGCCAGGGGGGCGAGCAGCGGGTCCGGGGTCTCGTCTTCGAGGATCAGGTACCGGTACCGCCGGGCCCGGGCCGAGCGGCGGGCGTCGAACCCGGGCGGGGCGACTTCGGCCGACCGCACCACGACGGTGGGCTTGAGCAGGGTGTTCACCGAACGGATCAACCGGGTGCGGTCCACACCCTCACGCACGTCGACGTGGACCACCTGACCCTTGGCGTGCACGCCGGCATCGGTCCGCCCCGCGCACACGAGCTCGACCCGGTGGCCGACGACCACGGCAATGGCACCGGCCAGGTCTCCGGCCACGGTGCGCTGGCCGGGTTGTACGGCAAAGCCGCGGAATCCCGCCCCGTCATAGGAGATGGTCAACCGCAGGCGCGTGGTGACGGTGGGGACCTCGCCACCGCGCCGGGGCGTGTCGGTCGAGACGGGCTCGACCGCCGTCGACGCCGTCGGAGCCACCGCGTCCGATCCGGCCATCGTCGACCCCACCCCGGCCGCCTCGGGGGCAGCCGTGAGGTCGGGGTCGAACAGGGTCAAACCAGTTCGATGCGCGCCATGGGCGCGCTGTCGCCCAGACGTGGGCCGAGCTTCAAGATGCGGGTGTAGCCGCCGGGTCGGTCCGAGTACCGCGGGGCGATCTCCGCGAACAGCTTGTGGGCCATGTCCTTGTCCCTGATCAGGGCGACCACGTTGCGGTGGCGGTGCACGCCGCCTTTGACCGCGGCGGTGATGCACTTCTCCGCCACCGGTCGCAGCGCCTTGGCCTTGGCCTCGGTCGTCACCAGTGACTCCGCCGCGATCAGCGAGGCCACGAGGTTGCCCAGCATCGCCTTCTGATGCGCGGCGTCGCCGCCCAGTCGCCGACCCCTCCGGGGCGTGGCACGCATGGCCGGCTCAGTCCTTGATGCGGAGCGACAGGCCCCGCTCGTCGAGGCGCTGGATGACCTCGTCGAGGGACTTCTGACCGAAGTTGGTGATGGCCAGGAGGTCCTCGGCGGTCCGCTCCACGAGCTCGCCGATGGTGTTGACCTGGGCCCGCTTGAGGCAGTTGCGGGGCCGTTCGGAGAGGTCGAGGTCTTCGATGGCGAGGTCGAGGTCGGGCGAGCCACTCGTGGAGGTCCCCACCTCGCCCAGCTCGAGGCCCTGGGGCTCGTCCTCGAGGTCGGCGACGAGACCCACCAGAGAGCGCAACGTGTCGCCGGCCGAGGCGAGCGCCTCACGCGGCGTCAGCGACCCGTCGGTCTCGATGTC
Organism: Acidimicrobiales bacterium; assembly: GCA_017882995.1. Classification (GTDB taxonomy): domain Bacteria; phylum Actinomycetota; class Acidimicrobiia; order Acidimicrobiales; family UBA8190; genus Chersky-840. The sequence continues at coordinate 7,925 of JADGOL010000275.1, forward strand.
GAGGACGAGACGATCGAAGTCGGTCGACTGCTCGACTCGGACCGGCTCCACCGAGAACGCCACGCGCCGGACCGGTGAGAAGATCGAGTCGACCGGGATCACGCCGATGGTGGTGGACCGCTTGTTGCGCTCCGCCGAGGCGTAGCCACGACCGCGCTCGACGGTGACGTCGATGGCCAGGCGTCCCTTGCCGTTCAGGGTGGCGACGTGCAGATCCGGATTGAGGACTTCCACGTCGGCGGTGAGCTGGAGGTCTCCGGCCGAGACGTCTCCGGGCCCGCGCTTGTCGCAGCGCAGGGTGACCGCTTCATCGGCGTGCACCCGCAGGACGACGTCCTTCAGGTTCAAGATGATGTCGGTGACGTCCTCTTTGACGCCGGGCAGCGTCGTGAACTCGTGCAGGGCGTCGTCGAATCGGACCTGGGTCACTGCCGCCCCGGGGATCGACGACAGCAAGGTTCGGCGGATCGAGTTTCCGAGCGTGTGGCCGAAACCGGGCTCGAGCGGGCTGACGGCGAACCGCTGACGGTTGGCCTCTTCCTCGCCGATGGCCTCGACGGTGGGGCGCTGAATGATGAGCATGGGACTGGCTCCTGGGTGTCGTGGGGGGCTGAGTGTCTGGGGCTCGGGGTGGCGGGACCGAGGTGCTACTTGGAGTAGAGCTCGACGATGAGCGACTCACGCACGGGCTCGTCGATGTGCTCGCGCTCGGGCAGCGTGGTCACGCGAACCTGGGTGCGGGCCTCTCCCGATTCCAGCCACAGAGGCAGCGCGCGGTCGAGGGTGTCGAGGTTCCGTCGCACGAAGTAGAGCTCTTTTGACGACGGCTTGAGGGTGACGACGTCGCCCTGGCGGACCCGGTAGCTCGGGATCGTGACGCGCTTGCCGTTCACCAAGATGTGCCCGTGGCGAACCAGCTGACGCGCCTGGGCTCGACTCGCACCCCAGGTGGCCCGGAACGTCACGTTGTCCAAGCGCAGCTCGAGAAGACGCAGGAGGTTCTCTCCGGTGATCCCCGGCTGACGGCTGGCCTCGGCGTAGAGGTTGCGGAACTGGCGCTCCAAGAGCCCGTAGATACGACGGGCCTTCTGCTTCTCGCGTAGCTGGGCCAGGTACTCCGAGCCCTGGCGCATCCGGTCACGGCCGTGCTCCCCGGGCGGGTAGGCGCGACTGTGGCGGTCGGTGACCGCTTCGCTCACAGGGCATTTGAGCGAATAGCAGCGCTCGCCCTTCAGAAACAGCTTGGTCCGCTCGCGCCGACACAAGCGGCAGACGGGACCTGTGTAACGCGCCATGCGGTGGTGCTCCTTCCGTTCCCGCTAGACCCGGCGCCGCTTCTTGGGGCGGCAGCCGTTGTGCGGGATGGGGGTGACGTCTTTGATGCCGGCGACTTCGATGCCGACGGCTGCGAGCGAGCGGATGGCGGTCTCACGCCCCGAGCCCGGGCCTCGTACCAGCACGTCGACCTTGCGCACGCCGTGCTCCATGGCGCGCCGAGCGGCCTGCTCGGCGGCCAGCTGGGCCGCGAACGGCGTGGACTTGCGTGATCCCTTGAAGCCGACGTTTCCGGCCGAGGCCCACGCCAGGACGTTCCCCTCGTGGTCCGAGATCGAGATGATGGTGTTGTTGAACGAGCTCTTGATGTGCGCCACCCCGTAGGCGATGTTCTTGCGCTCGCGCTTGCGGGGTCGGCGGACCGCGGCCTTGGTGGTGGATTTGGCTGCTTTGGATGCTTTGGCGGTCTTTGCCATCAGTGCTTTCGAACCTTCTTCTTGCCGGCGACGGTCTTCTTCGGGCCTTTGCGAGTGCGGGCGTTGGTGTGGGTCCGCTGGCCGTGGACGGGCAGGCCCTTGCGGTGGCGCACACCCTCGTAGCAGCCGATCTCCATCTTGCGCTTGATGTCCTGGGCGATGTCCCGACGGAGATCACCTTCGACCTTGAAGTTGGCGTCGATGTAGGAGCGGAGGCGGACGACCTCCTCGTCGGTGAGGTCCCGCACGCGGGTGTCGGCGTTGAGGTCGGTCCCGGCGATGGTCTGCTGCGCTCGGGTCCGGCCGATGCCGAAGATGTAGGTGAGAGACACCTCCAACCGCTTTTCGCGGGGGATGTCCACACCGGAGATCCGTGCCACTTGTGTTGCTGCTCCTCTCGTCCTGGTCAGTCCGTAAGCCGGGCTCAGCCCTGGCGCTGCTTGTGCCGGGGGTTGTCGCAGATCACCATCACCCGGCCGTTACGACGGATGACCTTGCATTTCTCGCAGATCGGCTTGACGCTCGGTCGAACTTTCATCGCTGTCTTCCCTGACTCGAACTGTTGGTACCCGGCCCTACGTGCCGTGGCCTACTTGTACCGGTAGGTGATCCGGCCGCGGCTCAAGTCGTAGGGCGTGATCTCAACCTGCACACGATCGCCGGGGAGGATCCGGATCCGGTGCATGCGCATCTTGCCCGAGCTGTGCGCAAGCACCTTGTGGCCGTTCTCGAGCTCGACACGGAACATGGCGTTCGGGAGCGGCTCGACGACCGTCCCCTCGAGCACGATCGCATCCTCTTTGGGCTTGGGCAGGTGACTCCTCCTCGTACTTGTCGAATGGCACGCCGCGCACCGGGACACGCTTGGCCGGGACGACGCCCGACCGGACCCGAGGACCCGTTGCTGCAGCGGTGATTCGGCCCACCGCCAAACCGAGCCGGAGGGGGGCCTCCGCTCGGCGAGCCGACCTACCAGCATAGCGCCCTTGCCCGCTTCCAGCCAGGGCGTCCTGGCAGCCCAGGGCATGGGGCCCCGGCCCGGGGGTGTCGGACGCGCTCAGGGAAGGGTGAGGACCTCGGGCCCGTCGTCGGTGACGGCGATGGTGTGCTCGAAATGGGCCGACAGCTTCCCGTCGGTGGTGACCACGCTCCACCCGTCCTCGAGAATCCGGGTGGCGGGCCCTCCGGCGTTCACCATGGGCTCGACGGCGAAGACCATCCCGGACCTGAGCATCGGCCCCCCCTGGCCCGGCCAGTAGTTGGGCACCTGGGGCTCCTCGTGCATGGCGGTCCCGATGGCGTGGCCGACGTACTCCCGGACGACGGAGAACCCGGCCGACTCGGCCACGTCCTGGACGGCCCGGCCCACCTCGTGGAGACGGTTCCCGTTGCGCAACTGCTCGATCCCGGCCCAGAGGCTGCGCTCGGTCGTCTCGATGAGCCGGGCTGCCTCACCCGACACCTCCCCGACCGCCATGGTGAAGGCCGCGTCGCCGTGGTAGCCCTCGATGATCGCACCACAGTCGATGGACAAGATGTCGCCCTCTTCGAGGGTGTATTGGCCGGGAATGCCGTGGACGATCATGTCGTTGGGCGACGTGCAGATCACCGCTGGATACCCCCGGTAGTGCAGGAAGTTGGACTTGGCGTCCCGGCGGGCCAGGACGTCGCGGGCGACAGCGTCGAGCTCTGCGGTGGTCACACCGGGCTTGGCCGCTTCCCGGGTGGCCTCGTGCATCTCCGCCACGACCCGCCCCGCCCGGCGCATCTTGGCGATCTCCTCGGCGCTACGTCTCATCGGGCTTTTCCCCTGCCCCGCCGATCCTCCACTGCCCGGATGATCCGGCGCAGCACGGCGTCGGGCGACCCTAACCCGCTGACCTTCGCGAGCTGCCCTCGCGACTCGTACCACTTGATGAGCGGTGCCGTCTGGCGTTCGTAGAGCTCGAGACGCCGGCCGATGGCGTCCTCGGTGTCGTCCTGGCGCTGGATGACCTCGCCTCCGCACACGTCACAGGACCAGTTGACCTTGGGCGGCGTCGACACCGAATAGTTCGATCCGCAGTCGGTGCACACCCGACGACTGGCCAGGCGACGCAAGGCCTGTGCGGTGGGCACCTCGATGTCGACGGTGAGGTCGAGGGCCCCCGGGAGCAGAAGGCCGGCCACGGCTTCGGCCTGGTGCGTCGTGCGTGGGCAGCCGTCGAGGATGAAACCCCGAGCCTTGGCGTCGGGCTCGGCCAGGCGCTCGGCGACCATCTCGACGATGAGGTCGTCGCCGAGGAGCTCGCCGTTCTCCATGGCATCTCTCACCTTGAGACCCGGCGCCGAGCCGGTCTTCACCGCGGCGCGCAGCATGTCCCCCGTGGAGATGTGCGGGACCACATAGTGGTGCGACAGGCGCACGCACTGAGTTCCTTTGCCGGCCCCCTGCTTTCCGAGGACCACGAGCCTGACGCCGGGTACCACCGTCAGCTACTTGAGGAAACCCTCGTAGTTCCGCATCATGAGCTGGCTGTCGATCTGCCGCATGGTCTCGAGCGAGACGCCCACGGCGATCAGCAACGTCGTTCCGTAGAACGGGTAGCCCTGGATGTTCCACAGCGCCATCAGCAGTGATGGCAACACGGCCACCACAGCCAGGTACAACCCCCCGGGAACGGTGATGCGGTTCAAAATTCGCGCCAGATAGCGCTCAGTGGGCGGGCCGGGCCGAATGCCCGGGATGTAGCCGCCCTGCTTGCGGATGATGTCGGCCTGCTGATGCGGGTCGAACGCCACGTACACGTAGAAGAAGGTGAAGGCGAAGATCAAGATGCCGTACGAGACCACGTACAAGAGACTCGTCGGCGTGATGTGGTTGTTCACGAAGGTCCGGAACCCCGTCCACGGGATGATGTTGGCCAGCAGGACCGGGATGTAGAGCAGCGAGTTGGCGAAGATGATCGGGATCACACCGGACTGGTTGACCTTGAGTGGGATATAGGTCGAGGACCCCCCGTACATCCGTCTGCCCACGACGCGTTTGGCGAAGGTGACCGGGATGCGGCGCTGGCCCTGTTCCATGAAGACCACGACCACGAGCAGCACCAGGGTCACCGCCACGATCACCCCGAATTTGAGGCTGCCGCCCTGGGTGAGCACGGCGGTGCCACCGGCGGGGATGCCCGCGGTGACGTTGGCGAAGATGATGATGGACATGCCGTTGCCGATGCCGCGCTGGGTGATGAGCTCACCGAGCCACATCACGAACGCCGTGCCCGCCGTGAGTGTCAGACAGATGAACCCCCCCTTCCAAAGGCTGAAGTTGGGGATGAGGTCCACGTTCTTGGTGCCGAGCAGACCACCCCCGCCGTTGTGGAAGACGTAGACGAGGCCGGCCGACTGCAAGAGGGCGAGGCCGATGGTCAGGTACCGGGTCGTCTGGGTGAGCTTCTTCTGCCCGACCGCACCCTGGTCACGCCATTCCTCGAGCTTGGGGATCACCGTGGACAGCAGCTGGATGATGATCGAGCTGGTGATGTAGGGCATGATGCCCAGCCCGAACAGGGCCATCCGCAGCAATCCACCACCCGAGAAGAGGTTGAGGAATCCCAGGATGCCGGCCTGCTTGGCCGACGCTTCGAGCGCCTGGACCTGCTTGATCGAGATGAACGGGACGATGAGGTTCGCACCGAGCTGGTAGAGCCCGATGATCAGCAGCGTGAAGAGGACCTTGTTGCGCAGGTCAGGGACTTTGAAGATGTTCTTCAGGCTCGAGAGCAACGCCCCTCCTCCTCGCTGCGCACCGGCACCCGGGGGTACGAGGCTACCGGTTGGTGAGCGCGTTACCCCGCGCCGGTGGGCGTCCGTTGCCGAAGGGCATGGGCAGGATCTCGACGCTCCCCCCGGCGGCCTCGATCGCGGCGCGAGCCGAGGCCGACACGGCGTGGGCCTGGACCCGGATGGCGCGGTGCAGCTCCCCCCGTCCGAGCACCTTGACCAGGGCGCCCTTGCGGACGCGCCCGAGCGCGCTGAGCGTGGTCGGGGTGGCTTCCTCTCCCGCGAAGGCGTCGAGTGTGTCGAGGTTCACCACCGCGTACTCCACACGGAATGGGTTGTGGAAGCCCTTGAGCTTCGGGATGCGCTGGGCGAGCTGCAGCTGACCACCTTCGAAGCCCGGCGGCACGCTCCCGCGCGCCCCGGTGCCCTTGGTGCCGCGGCCCGCGGTCTTCCCACCCTTGCCGGCGATGCCTCGTCCCACCCGTCGCTTGGGCCGGTTAGAGCCTGCGGGCGGGCGAAGGTCGTGGAGTTTCATGCGAGCTCCTTGTGGGCGCGGCGCGCCCTCTTTGCCGGCGCGGGCGCTACTTCTTCGGGCACGGCGCCCTCCGAGGCGCGCCGGGCCCGGCGGGCGTGCGCGGACCGTTCGCGCTGGACCGCGGCCTCGTCCTCGCCGGCAGTCTCCACCGTCACGAGATGGGGAACGCGCGCCAGCATGCCCCGGACGTCGGGGCGGTCGGGAAGGACCCGGCTCCGGCCGACGCCGCGCAGGCCCAGCGCACGAAGTGTGCCGCGGTGCTTGGGTTTGGTGCTGATGCCCGAGCGCACCTGGGTCACCCGCAGATGGCCTTCGGCGCCGGCGGCCGAAGCCGCTTTCGCCGCGCTCACGTCGGCACTTCCTGGAACAGGTCAGAGGCACGCTGACGCTCTCGATAGGCACGGAGCACGCCCCGGGGCACGCACTGGTCCGCGGGCAAGCCCCGCAGGCGCGCCACGTCCTCGGGACGCTTGAGCGACTTCAGACCGGCGATGGTGGCATGGGCGACGTTGATGCCGTTGGACGAGCCCAGCGACTTGCACAAGATGTCGTGGATGCCCGCCATCTCGAGAATGGCGCGCGCCGCCCCGCCGGCGATGACGCCGGTACCGGGCGATGCGGGCTTCAACATGACCCGACCCGCACCGGCCACGCCCATCACCGGGTGGGTGATCGTCGAGCCCGCGAGCGGGACGTCGAACATGTTCTTCCTGGCTTCTTCGATGCCCTTTTGCACCGCCAGTCCCGCTTCCTTGGCCTTGCCGTAGCCGAGGCCGACGCGACCGTTCCCATCACCCACGACCATGAGGGCCGTGAACGAGAACCGGCGACCGCCCTGGACGACCTTGGCGACCCGGTTCACCCGGATGGTGCGCTCTTCGAATTGTCCGTCGAGCATCAGAACTCCAGTCCTCCCTCGCGGGCCGCGTCGGCCAATGCCGCCACTCGCCCGTGATACCGGAAGCCCCCACGGTCGAACACGACCTGGGTCACCCCCGCCGATTTCGCCCGGTCGGCGACCAGCTTGCCGACCGCCGTCGCCGCGGCCACGTTGCCGCCCGTGGCGCCGCGCAGCGTCGCCTCCACGGTGCTCGCCGCGGCCAGCGTGCGCCCGGCGGTGTCGTCGATGACCTGTGCGGAGATATGGCGTCCCGAGCGGAAGACCGCCAGGCGGGGCCGACTCGTGGTGCCCGCCACCTGCTTGCGTACCCGGGCGTGACGTCGGATGCGCAGGGTCCTCTTGCGCGCTGCTGCGGTGGCCATGGCTACTTGGCCGCCTTGCCGGCCTTGCGAATCACGCGTTCGCCGGCGTAGCGGATGCCCTTGCCCTTGTAGGGCTCGGGTTTCCGGAGCTTTCGGATGTCTGCGGCCACCTGTCCGACCTTCTCTTTGTCGATGCCCTTGACGACGATACGGGTCGGCGTGGGGACTTCGAACACCACCCCGTCGGGAGCCTCCACCGTGACCGGGTGAGAGAAGCCCAGGGCGAGCTCGAGTGACCCGGGGCCCTTGGCGATGGCCCGGTATCCCACGCCCACGATCTCGAGGTCCTTCGAGAACCCTGCGGTGACCCCGGTGACCATGTTGGCCACGAGCGACCGGGTGAGTCCGTGCAGGGCCCGGTTCTGGCGCTGGTCGTCGGGCCGCTCGACGAGCAGGGCCGATTCCTCCTGGCGGACGGTGATGGCACCGGGGAGCGGGCGCGTCAGGGTGCCCTGGGGCCCCGCCACGGTGACGATCCTCTCGTCGAGTGTCACGGTCACCCCGCCGGGCACGGTGATGGGGGCACGGCCGACACGAGACATCAGCGCACCTCCTCACGACAACGGTCGGAGATCCTCTCACCACACATAACAGAGGACCTCCCCGCCCACCCGCTTCTGCCTGGCCTCGCGATCGGTCATGAGGCCGTGGCTGGTCGACACAACCGCCACACCCATGCCACCCAGAACCCGCGGGAGCCCGTCGGCGCGCGCGTAGATGCGCAACCCGGGCCTCGACACACGCTTGAGACCGGCGATCGTGCGCGTCCGGTCGGGCGCGTACTTGAGTTGGATCTCGAGCACGCTGCCCGGGCCGGTGCCCGACTCGGTCACGTCGAACCCCGCGATGTAGCCCTCGCGCTGGAGGATGACGGCGAGAGATTGCTTGAGCTTCGAGCTGGGCATCTTGACGCTGTCGTGCATCGCCGTGTTGGCGTTGCGGATACGGGTCAGCATGTCGGCCACAGGGTCGGTCATCGTCATGAGCGCGTTCCTCCCCTCACCAGCTCGCCTTGGTGACGCCGGGGATCTCCCCCGCATGCACCATGACGCGCAGGCAGATGCGACAGAGCCCGAACTTGCGCAACACGGCCCGCGGGCGGCCGCATCGCCGACACCTCGTGTACGCCCGGACCTTGAACTTGGGCGTCCGCTGTTGCTTCTCGATCAATGCCTTCTTGGCCATGGGGCTAGACGATCTCCTGCTTGAATGGGAAGCCGAAGGCGACGAGGAAGGCACGGCCCTCTTCGTCGTTCTGGGCGGTGATGCAGATGGTGATGTCCATGCCGCGGATGTTGTCGACGCGGTCGTAGTCGATTTCGGGGAAGATGAGTTGCTCGGTGACCCCGAAGGTGTAGTTCCCTCGTCCGTCGAACGAGGTCGGTGACAGACCACGGAAGTCGCGGATCCTGGGAATGGCCACGGAGATCAACCGGTCGAGGAACTCCCACGCCCTGTCGCCGCGCAGTGTCACCTTGGCGCCGATGGGCATGCCCTCGCGGAGCTTGAACGCCGCGATCGACTGGCGGGCCCGGGTCACCACGGGCTTCTGACCCGTGATCACCTCGAGGTCGCGTACCGCACCCTCGATGAGCGAAGGCTGCTGTGTCGCCTTGCCCACCCCCATGTTGATCACGACCTTCTCCAGGCGGGGAACCTGCATGATGTTCTCGAGACCCAGGTTCTGGCGGAGCTCGGCCCGGAGCGTCTCGTCGTAACGCTCCTTCAGGCGGGGACGGACACGCGTGGCGACGGCGGTCATGACAGCTCCGTCCCGCACTTGCGGCAGACGCGGACCTTGCGGCCCGTCTCGTCGATCCGCATGCCGATGCGGGTCGGTCCGCACGCCGGGCACACGATGGCGACCGCAGACACCGGCAGCGGCATGTCCTTGTCGATGATCCCGCCCTGCATGGTCGCGCCCCGGGGCTTGGTGTGCCGCTTGGCCATGTTGGCGCCGTCGACGATCACCTTGCCCTGCTCGGGAAGGGCCACCATCACCTGGCCGCGCTTTCCCCGGTGCTTGCCCGAGAGCACCTGCACCGTGTCACCTTTGCGGATTCGCATCACAACACCTCCGGTGCGAGCGACACGATTCGCATGAACCGCTTGTCGCGCAGCTCGCGTCCCACCGGGCCGAAGATTCGGGTCCCTCGTGGTTGCTGCTGGTCATTGATGAGAACAGCGGCGTTCTCGTCGAATCTGATGTAACTGCCGTCGGGCCGACGGGTCTCCTTGGCGGTGCGCACCACCACGCACTTCACGACCTCGCCCTTCTTGACCGCCGCGCCCGGGATGGCGTCTTTGACGGTTGCCACGAAGATGTCGCCGATGCCCGCGTACCGGCGGCGTGAGCCCCCGAGCACTTTGATGCACAGCACGACGCGTGCTCCGGAATTGTCGGCCACCTTGAGGCGCGATTCCTGTTGGATCACCGGGCACGCTCCAGCACTTCGGTGACGCGCCAGCGCTTGAGCTTCGACAGGGGACGCGTCTCGATGACCCGCACCCGGTCGCCCACCTTGGCGTCGTTCTCCGAATCGTGCGCGTAGAGCTTGCGCGTCCGTTGCACGGTCTTGCCGTAGCGCGCGTGGCGGACCCGCTCGGTCACGGCAACGACCACGGTGGCCTGCATCTTGTCGGAGACGACGAGACCCTCGCGCATCTTGCGGCTCCGACGCGGCTCTTGGTCAGCTGTCTCTTGCTCGGCCATCACTCGTCCTC
>JADGOL010000276.1 GCA_017882995.1 Acidimicrobiales bacterium
ACGAGCACCGAGACGCTGCGAATCCCCGGCGGAGCCTCGGGGCCCCACAGCACCACCGGCGTACTGCTCGCCGCGCCGGTCACCGTCACATTCACGGTCGCCCAGGCGAGCACGGAGCGACTCCAGCAACTGCTGGCGCAATTGAACTATCTGCCCCTTTCCTTCACCCCCACCGGGACCGTGAGCTCACCCAACCGAGTCCTCACCGCGCAAGTTGGCACGTTCGCGTGGCGTTGGCCGAATCAACCGTCACCGCTCGTCGCGCTCTGGAGCGAGGGTTACGAGAACGTCATCACCAAAGGGGCGCTGATGAACTTCGAGAACCAGAACGGCCTCGCCGTGGACGGGTTGGCGGGAACCCGGGTGTGGTCAGCGTTGCTCGCTGACATCGCCGTCGCCAAGGTCGACGCCGATTCGTACACCTATGTCAATGTGTCCAAGCAGCTTCCCGAAGCACTGACAATGTACGAGAACGGAGCTCCGGTCCTGGTCAACATTCCCGTCAACACCGGCGCGCCGGGATCCGACACCACCGACGGCACCTATCCGGTCTTCGAGCACGTCACAAGCTCACGAATGCAGGGAACCAATCCGGACGGCACGAAATACGACGACCCGAATGTTCCATGGGCCAGTTACTTCAACGGCGGGGATGCGCTCCACGGTTTCGTGCGAGCGACGTACGGCTCCCCCCAGAGCAACGGCTGTGTCGAGATGAGGATTTCCGACGCGGCCAAGGTGTGGCCGTTGTCGCCTATCGGCACCCTGGTGACCGTGGTGGGCCCGGCGTCGTAGCCATCGAGAAAGACGACATGGAACGGGCCTCTCTCGCCTCTCGGGGCGTCTGATGGAGGTGTGCTCGCAAGGACATCAAGACCGCCGTCTGTCCCAGGCGCAGTTGATCAAGAGTTGAGATGGTTCCGGGCCTTGACTACCTCGGGGCCCTGGTCATGTCGGGTGTAGGGGGCCTAACCTGGGTGACGCGGCGGGAGGGGGCTGGGTCGCGATGTCCGGGGCGAACTGGGTGAGGAGAGGTCGTCTCAACTCGTCGCGGGCCGAGCACCGTTCCAATCCGAACGAACCACACGTTGCATCGTTGAAACGCAGATTCGCGATCTCCCGGATGCCGACCTTGGTCATGGGCCGCCCGGGTGTCCATTCGCACCGGTCGCGCTCGGGCGCCGGGGTGCGGCGGAGATCGACGCCCGAGGCTTTGTGGGTCGTGCCCCAATCCTCTCGTCGCGTCCGGGAGCCCGGCATGACCGGATGGGCGCACAACAAGAGGAGAATCGCGTCGCTCGCTTCGGCCGCCATCGTCCTGGCCGGGGTCGAGCTCGTGGTCGTTGCCGGCAGCGCCGGAGCTGCTGCCACGCCGGTCGGCAGCTTGGCTTTCAAGGCCGCCGCCGGGACCACCACATTGGCGGTGTCGCCTCAAAACGCCGGCGACCTGCTGGCGCTCGTGGTCAAAGTCGAGTCGTCGACCATCACGGGGGCGTCGGTCACAGGTGGAGGCGTGAACTCCTGGACGCGCGCCGTTGGTCCGTATACGGGATATGCCGGTCACGACCTCGAGATCTGGACCGGCCCTGTCACCACCGCAGGGGCGTCCACGATCAGCGTGGGATTCTCGGGCAGTGTCAACACCGTCTATACGGCTCTCGCCGGCCAGGAGTTCTCCGCAGCCGGGTCGAACTTGGTATGGACCGTGGACACCGGGTCCGGGATCTCGAACGCGTCGTCGACGACGACGACATTCCCGAAGCTCACCCCCTCTGGCACCGGTGAGCTGTACTTCGGCTACGCGGCGGTGGCCAATACCGCGTCGGCGGGGACCACGACAGGGTTCAGTTATGCCGCGACTTCCGACGGTGATGTGTCGACCTATGACACGAGTGTCTCCGCCGCCGTCCAGCCCACCGCCAAACAGAGCCCGGCCGGGGTTTCCGGAGCAGTGGGGGTGCTCATCTCCGCGGTGAACAACTCATCCTCGGCCCCGACGGTCACCGTGGTGGCTCCCTCTTCGGGCCCGACAACGGGTGGGACGTCGATCACCATCACGGGAACCAACTTTACGGGCGTCACCGGCGTGAAGTTCGGGGGCACCGCCGCCACGCCCTTCACGGTCAACTCCGCGACCTCGATCTCCGTCCCGGCTCCACCCGGCTCGGCCGGCACGGTCGATGTCACGGTCACCGCGTCGGGCGGCACGTCGTCGACGAGCAATGCGGATCAGTACACGTACACGACGACCACCGGCCCGGGGACCATCGCGGCCGTGGGCTCGCTCGGGTTCAAAGCTGCCAACGGCACGACCACGTTGGGGGTGTCCCCTCAGCACGCCGGTGACCTGATGGTCCTCGCCCTCAAGGCCGATTCGTCGACCATTGCCGCTTCGTCGGTGTCGGGTGGCGGAGTAGGGATCTGGACGCGCGTCGTCGGCCCCTACACCGGCTACAGCGGACACGAGCTCGAGATCTGGACCGGCAAGGTCAACACGTCGGGGTCCTCCACGATCGCCGTGGCCTTCTCGGGAAGTGTCACCGCCGTCTACACCGGATTGGCGAGCCAGGAGTTCTCGGCCTCGGGCTCGACTCCCGCTTGGGCCTTCGACACGGGGAGCGGGATCTCCAACGCGTCGTCGACGACGACCACACTCCCGAAGCTCACCCCCTCTGGGACCGGTGAGCTGTACTTCGGGTACGCGGCGGTGGCCAATACGGCGTCGGCCGGCACGACGTCGGCATTCACCTATGCACCGACCTCTGACGGTGACGTCGCCACCTATGACACGAGTGTCTCGGCCGCAGTCCAGCCGACGGCGAAGCAGAGCCCGGCCGGGATCTCGGGCGCAGTGGCGCTCCTCATCTCGGCCCCGCCCGCCTCCACCACGCCGACGGTCACCGGGGTGAGCCCCACCTCGGGACCGACCGCCGGCGGAACGTCGGTCACCATCACGGGCACCAACTTCACCGGGGCCACGGCCGTGGCTTTCGGGACGGTGGCCGCCACTCCCATCACGGTCAACTCGTCAACGTCCATCACCGCGCCGGCTCCGGCCGGCTCGGCGGGCACGGTCCATGTGACCGTCACCGCCCCGGGGGGAACCAGCGCCACGACCAGCGCCGATCTCTACACCTACGTCGCTCCTCCCGCCGTCTCTTCTGTGAGCCCGACCTCGGGCCCCACCACGGGAGGGACTTCGGTCACGATCACCGGCTCCAACTTCACCGGCGTCACGGCTGTGAATTTCGGCGCCACCCCTGCGGTCAGCTTCAGCGTGAAGAGCGCCACCTCGATCATCGTGCCGGCCCCGGCCGGCTCGCCGAGCACCGTGGACGTGACCGTCACCGCCGCAGGGGGGACATCGGCGACCGGTTCCTCTGACCAGTTCACCTACATCGTCTCCACCATTCCGACCGTCAGCTCTGTGAGCCCGAGCTCGGGCCTTCCCGCGGGTGGGAATTCGGTCACTGTCATCGGCACCAATTTCACCGGGGTCACCGCCGTCGATTTCGGCACCACCGCTGCCACTCCTGTGACGGTCAACTCGACAACGTCCATCACCGTGCCCGCTCCGGCCGGCTCGGCGGGAACGGTCGACGTGACCGTCGCCGCCTCGGGGGGCACGAGCGCAACCAACAGCGCTGATAGGTACACCTATCTCGCAGCCCCCACCGTCAGCGCCGTCGCTCCCAATTCGGGCCCGACCGCCGGAGGGACGTCGGTCACCGTCACGGGAACCAACTTCACCGGGGTCACCGGCGTGAACTTCGGCGCCAGCGCCGCCGCCCCGGTCACGGTCAACTCGACAACGTCCATCACCGTGCCGGCTCCGGCCGGCTCGGCGGGCACGGTCGACGTGACGGTCACCACGGGGGGGGGAACGTCGGGCACGAGCTCCGCCGACCAGTTCACCTATGTCGTCTCGAGCTCTCCCACTGTCAGCTCCGTCAGTCCCAACGCGGGGCCTGTGGCGGGGGGGACGTCGGTCACCGTCACCGGCACCAACTTCGTCGGGGTCACCGCGGTGAAGTTCGGAACCATCTCGGCCGCCTCCTTCACGGTCAACTCGTCAACGTCCATCACCGTGCCCGCTCCGGCCGGCTCGGCGGGCACGGTGGACGTGACCGTCGCCGCCTCGGGGGGTACGAGCGCAACCGGCAGTGCCGATCGCTACACCTATGCCACCGCGTCAGCGGTCATCAGCGCGGTCGGGAGCATGTCGTATCTGGCCGCGTCGGGAGTGACGACATTGGGGGTGTCTCCTCAACACCTCGGTGACCTCTTGGCGCTGGTGGTCAAAGCCTCTTCGACGACGATCACCGCCACGTCGGTCACCGGCGGAGGCGTGGGGGCCTGGTCTCGTGCCGAGGGCCCGTACACCGCGTACGCCGGTCACGACCTCGAGATCTGGACCGGGGTCGTGACCTCGACGGGGACCTCGACGATCACGGTGGGCTTCTCGAGCAGCGTGAGTGCCGTCGCCACGGGGCTCGCCGCCCAGGAATTCGCGGCGTCGGGAACGGCCCCGGTGTGGGGCATCGACACCGGGGCCGGGATCTCCAACGCCTCGTCGGCGACGGTGACCTTCCCCAAGCTCACGCCCAAGGCCGGTGGAGAGGTCTATTTCGCCTTCGCCGCCGTCGCCAACAGCGCGTCGGCCGGGGCCACGTCGGGCTTCACCTACACCACCACCTCCGACGGTGACGTCGCCACCTACGACACCAGCGTGTCCGGTGCTGCGCAGCCCACGACCACACAGAGCCCGGCCGGCATCTCCGGTGGGGTGGCGATCCTCATCACGGCCTCGAGCACACCCGCACCTCCGTCGGTCACCGCGGTCACACCGAACTCCGGCAACCCGTCGGGAGGGGCCTCGGTGACCATCACCGGAACCAACTTCCTGGGCGTCACGGGTGTCAAGTTCGGCGCCGTGGCGGCGACCTCGTTCTCGGTGGCCAGTGCCACCACCATTACCGCCAAGACCCCGGCCGGATCGGCGGGGACGGTGGATGTCACCGTCACCACCACCGTGGGGCCCTCGACGACGAACTCGGCCGACCACTACACCTACACCGTCACACCGGCGAGCCTGATCCCTCTCGGGGTGTACCCACCTGCGGGTGGGGGTGACCCCGCGTCGATCGCAAGCTACGCGCAGGCGACAGGCACCAACCCCACCCTCGCCCTCGACTTCGGCGACAAGGGCGACGGCTGGGCCGGGATGGACAGTGCCAGCACCCTGACGCCGTGGACCGGATCGGGATACCGACTTGTACTGGCAGTCCCCATCATCCCCACCAACTCGAGCGGCACGGCCCAGGGCACCCTGGCCACCGGGGCGACAGGTGCGTACAACCAGTACTTCACGATCCTGGGCCAGAACCTGGTCCAGATGGGGCTCTCCAACGCCATCTTGCGGCTCGGGTGGGAGTTCAACGGGAACTGGTACGCGTGGAGCGTTGCCAACTCCACCGATGCCGCCAACTACGTCTCCTACTGGCGCCAGATCGTGACCACGATGCGGGCCGTGCCCGGCGCGCAGTTCAAGTTCTTCTGGAACCCCAACGGCCCGAGCCCCACGAGCTATACCCCGGACCAGGCGTACCCCGGTGACTCGTACGTGGATTACGTGGGCACCGACGTCTACGACAACTCCTGGGTGACGCCGTTCTCGATCACGGTGGGGTGGTCCAACCAGCTGACACAACAGTGGGGGCTCAATTGGCTGGCCTCGTTCGCCGCGGCGCACTCCAAGCCCATCGCCATCGCCGAATGGTCAGACGAGTACCGCGATGACGGGCATGGATTCGGTGACGACCCCTCGTTCGTCGACAACATGGCCGCCTGGTTCGTCGCCAACAACGTGGCGTTCACCGACAACTTCTGTTACGACTCGTCCGCCACCTACAGAAACGACCTTCTCGACGGCACCTTCCCGAACTCCTTGGCGGAATTCGAGAGAGTCTTCGGCTGAGCGCGCCACCAACCCACGGCGCGGCCGTGCAACGGTGGGCGACTCAACGTTCGCCGAGCGCGGCCCGCAGGCTGGCCGGAGCCTTCAGCAGGTAGCTCTCCTCGAGATACCCGATGAGCGCCGCGTGGTCCACGTCACAGAGACGGACCAGAACCGCTCCGTAACCGTCGTAGTGCGGCGTCGAGAAGAGCGCCCCGTCGCTCGCCTCGAGCAGGAACGGCTTCTCGTCGAGCTCACAGAACACGACCAACACCTCGGTGTCATGCACGTCGTACCGGTCGTATTCGCGCTCGCCCCACATCCGGCAGAAGCTCTTGCCGCGTACCTTGAGCGAAGGGGTCCCGTACGAGGTGGACTCGGTCACCTCCCGAAGATGCGCCACGAGCGCCATCACCTCCTCGAACCCGGTCACGGGCTCTATCTCAGGCCCAGGTGGGGTCGCTCGTAAAGCCCGTCCGGCGGGATGCCCGCCTGTGATCGATGGCCGAATATGTGGGTCACATGTCATTGACGCTATGGCCGGGGCCGTGCAGGGTGGCAGGGATGAAGCAACGCCATGTCGTGATCGTCGTCTTCCCCGGGTTCCAGCCCCTCGACGCGGTGGGGCCGTTCGAGGTCTTCTCCGGCGCCACGCTCGCCGCCGAGCTCCTCGGCCGGCCGGGCCGCTACCGGGTCACCCTCGCCTCGAGGGGTGCCGGGCCGGTCCGGTCACCGAGCGGGTTGACCCTGGTGAGCGCGCCCTTGCCCGGCGCCGGCGAGCACATCGACACGCTTCTCATCGCCGGTGGCGACGGCGCGCAGTCAGCACGCCGCGACGACGTGCTGATGTCGTGGATCGCGACGACGGCACCTCGCTGCCGTCGCGTGGCGACGGTGTGCACCGGTGCCTTCCTGGCCGCCCAGGCGGGCCTGCTCGACGGCCGGCGCGTCACCACCCACTGGGCGCGCGCCGAGCAACTGGCGACCGAGTTCCCCGCCGTCGAAGTCGACTCCGATCCGATCTACATCCGGGACGGAAACCTCTGGACCAGCGCGGGAGTCACCGCCGGTATCGACCTGGCCCTCGCCCTCGTGCAGGACGACCTCGGGGTCGATGTGGCCCAGACGGTGGCGCGGCATCTCGTGATGTTCCTGCACCGCCCGGGTGGCCAGACCCAGTTCGCCTCGCCGGTGTGGGTTCCCCGTGCGGAGCGCTCCACCGTCCGTGCCGTGCAGGGCCTGGTCGAAGCCGCCCCCGGAGGTGATCACCGCCTCCCCGCCCTGGCCGCGGCGGCAGCCATGAGTGTGCGGCATTTCGCCCGGGTGTTCACCGCCGAGGTCGGTGAGACCCCGGGCCGGTTCGTCGAGCGCGTGCGCGTGGAGGCGGCGCGGCGCGATCTCGAGACCACCGACGACACACTCGAGGTGATCGCGGCGCGTTGCGGCCTCGGGACCGCCGAGACGCTGCGGCGCGTCTTCCAGCGTCGTCTCAGCGTCGCCCCCGACTTCTACCGGCGACGCTTTCGCGTCGTCGCCGACGAAAGGACACCCGCGTGAGTGACACACTGCAGGTCGCCATTCCCCTCTTCCCGAGGTTCACCGCCCTCGACGGTGTCGGGCCCTACGAGGTGCTGCAGCGCATCCCTTCCATCGACGTCACCTTCATCGGGCACCGTCGGGGCGAGGTCCGAAGCGAGAACGGCATGCTCGGGATCATCGTGGACGGCACCTTCGAGGACATCCCCGAGCCCGACATCATCGTCTTCCCCGGTGGGGTGGGCACTCGTCCCCTGGAGCACGATGACCGGGTGCTCGAGTGGGTGCGCCACGCCCACGCCACGACGCGTCTCACGACGTCGGTGTGTACGGGATCCCTCGTGCTCGGAGCAGCCGGCCTGCTCGAGGGTCTCACCGCCACCACCCACTGGTCGTGCTACGCGGAGCTCGAGGCCCACGGTGCGGTGCCCACCCCCACCCGTGTGGTGGAGCACCTCGATCGACGCATCATCACCGCCGCGGGCGTGTCGAGCGGTATCGACATGGCGCTGCGCCTGGTCGAGATCGTGGTGGACCGAACCGCGGCCCAGGCCGCCCAGCTGATGATCGAATACGACCCCCAGCCCCCCTTCGACTGCGGTTCGCTCGCCAAGAGCGACGACGTGATCGTGACCCGGGTCATCGAATACGCGCAGGCCCGCCAGTAGTTCGAACCGTCCGGAGACCGCGGTGTCGGTAACCCGGACCGTCGGCACGCTGACCCGACATCGGGGCGAGGCCCGATGTCGCTACTTCGATGTCGCTACTTCACGTTGGCGAGAAGGAAGCCGGCCGGGCTCGAGATACCCCCCACCGAAGCCCATCCCCAGTAGTAGCCGGTAACGCCGTTGGCCGACAGGTACGGGCTCGTGGCCACTCCCGCCGCGTTCGTCACGGCGGTGGCGGTGCCCCACAGGTACGCAGAGGGAGCCGCACCCGCGACCGGCGGCAAGGTGAAGGTGACGACGACTCCGGGCACCCCCGCCCCGGTGGTGTCGGTGACCTTGGCCACGAGTCTGGTGGCGAAGAAGCTGGCAACCTTGGTGGCCTGGTAGTAGCCCGCGGTGGCGGTGATCGAGGCCAGGAAGGTCGGGCTCGAGGCCGATCCCCACGAGGGGGCTGACGCGCTGTCACCCGAGTACGAAGCCAGGACGGTGTGGGCCTGGGGGACAGGACCGCTGCAGCTGGCCGAGCCGTTGGAGAGGGTCGCGCTGCACAGGGACGTGAGCCCGGCGGAGAAGACGACTGTCCCCGTCGGCCCCGCCGACCCGCTCACGGTCGCCGAGTAGGTGAAGGCCGTGCTCGATGTCTGTTGGATCGTGACCGAGGTGGTGGACGCGGCGAGCGAAGGGTCGGTCTCGACGACGCCCTCTCTGCCCCCACTGCCCAGGTAGGTGCCGACGGCCAGGCACACACCCGCCGCCGGGCAGGTGATCGGCGCGAACGAGGGATCAGAGCTCGCGCTGGCATCTCCCGGGAGAGGAGCCGAGCTCACGACCCACGAGCCTGCGCTGAGGTTCCACAACAGCGCGTTGATCGTTCCGGCCACATCGGACTGGCCGTCGGCGACACAGGTTCCCGCCGCGGGACATGCGACGTTGTGGATCTCGATGTTCGCCCCTGCCGGGGTTCCGGCCGGGACCGGGGCCGTGGACGAGGTCCAGGTCCCCGAGGCCAGGGTGTCGATGAGTCCCCTCTCGACCCCGGACTCGAGGTAGAGACCCGTGGCCACGCAGTCGTTGGCGTCACTGCACGCCACCGAGGTCAGCTGCAGGTCGGTCGACGATGTCCCGTCGCCCGTCGCGACGGCCTTCGCCGTCCATGTCCCTCCCGACAGCGTGTCGATGAGACCCTCGTAGTTCCCGTCGAAGGTGGTCCCCGCCACGACACAGGAGCCCACCGCCGCACACGACACCGCCAAGTCGTTGTTGGCGATCGACGCCAACGAGGACGTGCCCGCAGGGACGGGCAGGTTCGTTCCATTCCACGTCCCCCCCGACAGCGTGTCGGCGAAGCCCAGGACGATGCCACCGATCTGGTAGGTGCCCGCCGCCACGCACGAGCCCGAGGCGGGACAAGCCAACGACAGGAACTGTGATCCCGACGCGGGTGCGGGGAGCGGGGCCGCAGAGGTGCTCCAGGTTCCCCCCCACAACGTGTCGACGAGGGCTTGTTCCCCGCCGGTGTTCGGGGTGTAGAGGCCCACCGCCGTGCACCATCCCGAGGACGGACAACTCACCGAGGTCAATTGCGAGTACGCGCTGGAACCGGTGGTCAACGAACCGGCCGGCAGCGTGACCTCCGATGGCGTCCAGGCGCCGTTGGACAGCTGCTCGACGAGTCCCTGGGTCGCTCCCGACGAGTCGAGGTACCGACCGACCGCCACACAGGTTCCGGCTCCCGAACACCGCACCGACTGCAAGAACCCTTGCGGATCGGCCGCCGCGTTGGCGGGCAAGGGAGCCGCGATGGCGCTCCATGTGTTGCCGGACTCGGTCACGATCAAGCCGGGCTCGTAGTAGATCGTCCCGGTGAGCGCGAGGTAGTCACCGACGGCGACGCACCATCCGTCGACGGGACACGACGTGGAGGCCAGGGTGAGTCCCTGACCCGGCACGGCGTTGGCGGGCAGGGGTGCGTTGATCGCACTCCATGAGATCCCCGCCGTGGCCGTCGCTGCGTTGGTCACGACCAGAAGACCGCTGACCCCCAACAGCACCGCCAGTGCAGCCACGAAGGTAGGACGTCGCGTCACCGCGTTGGTCATGTTGTCCCCCAAAGACTCCGCCGGGTCGCCGCCCTGCCAAAGGGAAGTTATCCCGCCGCTCAGTATCCCCGGCGCCAAGTTGGTCAGTTCCGTGGCACCTGGCGCATCGTCATGATTGACGATTCACACGGCGTGGTCGGATTCCAGGCGTCCGCGCGTGGGTGTGATCCGGCCCCGACGAGTCACCCCTCACCCGCCGCCGGCGACCCGTGTGACTCCAGTGATCAATGAGCCGGTGATCAATGAGCCGGTGATCAATGAGCCGGTGATCATGAGCCAGTGATCAATGAGGTGGCACGCCGTCA
>JADGOL010000277.1 GCA_017882995.1 Acidimicrobiales bacterium
ATGGCCCTGGTCGTCGATCGCCATGCAGAACGCCGCGTTCGGGCACGACACGGCCAGCGGTGTGTTGCGGCCGGCTCTGGACGAGTCGCCATGGGCGGGACGAAGAGCGAGATACGTCAGCGCCGAGGCAGCGATGACCACGCCCACGGCCGCGATGAACCCCATCCGCCGCCACGTGACATCTGTGGCGTCGGAGAGCGGTGCTGGATCCTGGACCGGCTCGGGAGCAGAACCCCTCTTCGGCCTCCCCACCTCAGATCAATTCCCGGTAGAAGTCGGGGTCGCGCTCGATGCGTCGGTAGACGTCGTCACTGAGTCGCTCGGCCGCGGCCGCGGTCTGGGCGTGGAAGCGTTGCGCCCGGGCCCGGTTACGGCGTCGCAGGAGCCGACCCAGACCGGGCACGTGCTTGGCCCGCGTCGTGAGGCGCGGTGGGTTGACGAGGTCGACGCGACCGACGGCCCAGCGAAAGCCCGCCCCGTGGTGGTACACGACCCCCCCGTAGACGCCGAACCACAACGGGTGCAGGTTGACACGGTTGCTACGCAGGAGCGGGGTCCAGCTGGCGCCGGTGCGCTCGAGAGCCCGCAAGAGGTTGCCGCCCACGTCGGTGGTGCGCTTGCCATCGGCCGTCTCCCACGTGTACCCGGGTGACCAGTCACCGTGCAGCCGTTCCCACTCGCTCACCCGGACGGCACAGAACGAGGGGTGGGGCTGGCGGTCGGTCACGTTCTCGTCGCGCCGCACGGCCACCAGGGCCGTGCTCTGGAGCCCGCCACGGATCGTGGGCAACGGGTCTGCCACGGGAAAAGCGTCCCCGTCGAGGAAGATGATGATGTCGTCAGGGCTGGCATCGGCCGCGATCTCGCCGGCCAGGAGGTTCAGCTTGGCGGGGTGGTCCCCGAGGATGGTGAAGGTCCGGTCGAACTTCTCGGCGTGCCCGTCGGGCACGTCCTGGAGGTTGGCGTAGACCCGAAAAGGCTCGACGATGTTCCGGTGGAGGTAGGCCAACTGGAGGTCGATCCAGCGGGGCGATGCGACGTGCACGGTGGCGACGTAGATCATGAGCCACCATAGGCAACGGTCGACGGTTGTCGGGCCACATCTCGCTGTGGCACCCTGACGACGTGGCCCTTCGGACAGCGCTGGGGAAGGCGCTGTACCGGGCCCCCGACGGACTGCGCAAGGTACTGCCTCGCGTGGTGCGAGACCGTGTCCGGCGGCGCGTGGGCCCGTTCGCCCCCTGGGAGGCGGGCTTCGCACAGGTGGCGCCTGAGCCCGAGCCCGGCGAGGACCCGGGGCCGCCCGACTTCGTGGGGATCGGCGTGCAGAAGGCCGGCACCACGTGGTGGTTCGAGTTGATCGCAGCACATCCCGATGTCGCCCGCCGCGCTGGCATCCACAAGGAGCGTCACTACTTCGCGCCCTATGCCTTGAGGACCTTCGGCTCCGAGCAGGTGCGGGCCTACCACCAGTGGTTCCCCCGTCGCAGTGGCCAGAAGACGGGGGAGTGGACCCCGGACTACATCTACCAGCCCTGGGTCCCCCCGCTGCTCGAGCGCGCCGCACCACAGGCGCGCCTGCTCGTGATCGTCCGTGACCCCGTCGAGCGTTTCGTGTCGGGACTCGCCCACAGCGACCTGGTGCCGGGATCGCATCTCGGGACCGTTGTCGCCGAGTCCGTGCGGCGTGGCTTTTACGCGTCGGCACTGCGCCGTTGGGCGCCGGCATTCGACGCCGGCCGGGTTCTCGTCCTGCAGTACGAGCGGTGCGTGGCAAACCCCGCGGCCGAGCTGGCCCGCACCTACCGCTACTTGGGCCTCGACGATGGGTTCCTACCCCAAGGAATACGTCAGCCGACGAGCCCGACGCGCGCCGAGAAGGTGGTGCTCGACGCCGACGCACGCCGGCGACTCGTCGATCTCTACGCAGCCGATGTGGCCGAGCTCGTCGGCCTGGTCCCCGACATCGACGTGGCTCTGTGGCCGAACTTTCGCGCCGAGCCGCGTTGAGCCCACCTCACCCCGGCGGGACCACACCCGCCCGCCGGGCCGCTCGATCGGGGCCGGTCAGATACAGCCGGGCCAGGCGCGCCGTGGATGCGCGGCGTGGTCCGCGCTGGACCAACAGGCGCAGCGCCAGGCCGAAGAGGGTGCCGGACCGGTACAGGGCCCAGCCCCACGGACCGTGCCATTTCCGGACGTAGCGTTCGATGCCGGCGTGGAGCCGCAGCCGCAGCCTCGTGGTGTCGGTCTCGGTCCCCCCGGCGGCGTGCTCGGCGGAGACGCCCGGGCAGAACCGGACGTGCCAGCCGCGCTCGACGGCGCGGCGTTGCCAGTCTTCGTCCTCGCTGTACAAGAAGAACCGCTCGTCGAACGGTCCCACGTCGACCAGGGCTGTCCTGCGCAGGAGAAGGACGGCTCCCCCCAGGAAGTAACGCGACGACTCGAGACGCCGACGACTCAGTCCGACTGCTTCGGCCCACGCTCCGGCCGGCGTGTGCCAGGGCCAGCGCGCCCGACTCGCCGAGGCGGAGCCGGGAAGGTGCTGGGCCGGGGCCACGCAGGCAACATCGGGATGGGCGAGGAGCTCTCGGTGCAACTGTGCCAGTTGGTCCGGTTCGATGCGCGCGTCGGGGTTGAGCAACAGCACGTCACGGGGCGCGTCGGGCAGCTTCTCGATGGCCACGTTGACTGCCGCCGCGAATCCCAGGTTGGTACCGGGGTCGACGTACCGGGCTCCCGCGCTCCGGGCCACCGCCGCGGTCGCCGGCGACGAGGAGTTGTCCACGACGACGACAGGGCTCGCATCGCCGAGGGAGAGCAGCGCCTCGGCCAGTGCATCGGGGGACCCGTAGGCAACGACGACGACGTCGACGCCGACGTCGGGCGCGCTCACGGCGTCGGCGACACGCGCCGGCGCCGACCCAGGACCGCACCGGCCGAGACGGCCGCGACCAGGCCGACGACGACGGCCCCTCCCGCGGCGATGCCGGCCGTGAAGGCGTCGGGCCAGTAGTGGAGCTCCACGACATGTCTGCCCGCGGGGACCCGTGCCTCGAGCATCAAT
>JADGOL010000278.1 GCA_017882995.1 Acidimicrobiales bacterium
CACCGCACCATTCACCTCGTCGGCCACGACGAATACCTCCGACAGCGACGCGTCGATCACCGGGGTGGAGGTGATGCCCACATGGGGAGAGATGTCGCCACAGGGAAGCGACGACGCCGGCACGGGCGAGCCCACGGTCGTCGACCATGCCACGGTGCCGTTGGAAGCATTGAGCCCGTACACGACGTCGTTCTCGGTCGCGACCACCACCAAGCTTCCGTCCACGAGCGGTTCGCCGTAGAGCTGGCCGTTGAGCGTCGGCGATGTCCAGTCGGGCTTCGGATGGGCGAAGGACGCCGTGGTCGGCGCGATTCCGGTTTCGAGTGGATTGGCGTGATACGTGGTCCAGTTCGTACTGACTGGAGCGGCGGTGCGCGCCTGGGCGGTGGTCCCGACCACGAGCACCGTGGCCACAACGGCCACCAGCACGCCCATCGGCCCCGAACGCAGCCGTCGAATCGTTCGCGACGGGGAGGTAGCCGTGTCGTGCGGGCTCCAGATGCGCGGACGTCGGTGCATGACAGCACCCCCCAGTCGATTGGTCCTGATCTGCGACGCTGGCCGGTCATGGTAGCGCTCTGGGGGAAAACGTGAACGGGAGGAGCTTGAGATCGTAGGTGCCGTTTCACGCGGGTGCCGGTGGATCCGACGACCGTTACCCCGGGGAATTGCTCAGCGAATTCACAGCCAAGAAACACCAACCGTTAAGACTCGGCGCTCACAATGAAGGAGTACAGCACCCAAGGCGAAAGCGCCGTGGTCGAGGTCCCGCCCCTCGACCACGGTCGCTTCGCCGTTTCGACCCGGAAGTGGCGCGGCGGCGGGGAACCGTCGGGTCAGACCGCGCTGGGCTGCCCGTCGAACATTTCGAAGCGGGCACGACCGGACTCCTTGGCGTGGTACATGCCGACGTCCGCGTCATGCAGCACGGCGGCAGCCTGCGCGCCGGGGCCGGGGAGCACGATCCCGATGCTCCCGGTCACGACCAACGTGCGACCGTGGATCTCGATGGGCTCGGAGAGTGCACCGAGGATCCTGTCGGCTATCTCGGTGGCCTTCTCGGGCCCGCGCACATCGTGGAAGATGAACGTGAACTCATCGCCCCCCATTCGAGCCACTGTCTCCCCGGCTCGGACGACCCCGAGGAAGCGCCCTGCCACGGCCTGGAGGAGCTCGTCCCCGGCCTGATGGCCCATGCCGTCGTTGACGACCTTGAACCCGTCCAGGTCGAGGAACATCACGGCCAGATCGCGGCCCGAGCGGGCCGAGTGGCCGAGCTCCATGCTCAGCCGGTCCAGGAAGAGAACCCGGTTCGGCAGTCCCGTGAGCGAATCGTGCATGGCCTGGTAGGCAAGGGCCTCGGTGGCGGCGACCTCCTCGGTGACGTCCTGGACGGTCACCACGAAACTCGACGTGACGTTGTTGCCTCCCGAGACCGGAGCGGCCAGGGCGCGGACGTGTCGCACCTCTCCCGACGGCCGCTGCACCCGGAAACTGGCCTCCAGGTCTTCCTTGTTGTCCCACGCCGACAGGGCACTCGCCACCATCGAGGGCCCGTCCTCGGGGTAGAGACAGTCGGACCACTTGTGATGCAGCCAGAAGTCGTCATCGACTCCCGCGATCTCGTTGACGCTCTCGTTGAAGTACAAGGCCGTTCCGTCCTGGGTCAACTCGAGAATGCCGACCGGCGAGGACGACGCCATGGAATGGAACCGCTCCTCGCTCTCCGTGAACGACGTCCGGGCCCGCAGACGGCCCCGTCCCAGGTCCCACACCAAGGCGGCCAGGCCGAGGTTGAGCAGCATGGCCATGACGAACACCAAACCAGGCGCTTCGAGCGGATTGGTGGGCACCCGCGCACCGTTCAGCGGGCGGATGCGCAAGGTCCATGTCCCGCCGGCAGTGAAGTGCTCTGTCACCGATCCGGCGGCACTCAACTTGAGACCGCTCGGCGAGGAGACAACGAGGTCTTTCGCCGACGCCCCCGAACCCGAGAACAGTTCGACGCCCAGATGAGCACCAACGGGGCCGAGGGCCGCCTTGAGCATCTGGGCACCGTCCACCAGTGCGGCAACCCACCCGACGCGCTCCGCTCGTCGCCCGGCGACGGTCGTCGGATCTCCGCTGTACACGGGGGACACCAAGAGGAAATTTCCCCGGTAGGCAGGCCCGGGAACGAGGACGGTCTCTGCTATCGCCTGTGCCTTCCCGCTGGCTGTGGCGGCTTCGAACACGGGAACGAGGGTCTTGAACGTGCACAAGTCGTATCCCACGAGGTTGACGGGAATCTTGAGATGCTTCTGGTCGAACTGGCTCACCAAGCAGTATGCGGACCGGGCTCCTGAAGGTGCCACCGTGTATGTCGGGTCGCCATCGGCGCGCCACCCGGCCACGAATTCGGGAAGGTTGGCGGCGGGAACCCATGAGATGAGGCCCAGTCCGTAGATCCCCTTGTAGCGGTCGTACAGGTCGAGGTGCTTGACATAGGTGTGGAACTCGGTCCGATCGATCAGACCCGGCGGCGTGAGCAGTGCCACCGCGGTGGCGATCTCGTTGGCATAGCTGTCAAGGGTCTTCTTCGTCGTCACCGCGACCTGCGTGGCGTTGGCCACGGTCTCGTCATGGTTGTGGACCTTGTTCCGTTGGAACCAGGTCCACGAGCCGACGCTGATGCCCACCGTCCCGAAGACGAGGATGGCGATGGCGGCCACCTGCCAGAGCTTGACCGCTCTGTGCCCACGTCCCTTGACCATGGCCGAACACCTTCACCGTGTCAGGGGTCCCGCGCTGCCGTTCGAATGCGGCCGGACGACGCGACCTTTCCCCCGGGGTATCGGCTGTCTGGTCCCTCCGGCGGCAGGGACTTTGGTCCCGAAAACCGCCGATTCCACCCGGACCGGTAGCGTCGCCGGCCATGGCTATCTACGCACTGGGCGAGGTGGAGCCGAGGATCGACCCCACCGCCTATGTCCATCCCGACGCCGTCGTGATCGGCGACGTCATCCTCGGCCCCGATACGACGGTGTGGCCGAGCGCGGTCCTGCGGGGCGACTACGGGGCCATCGTGGTGGGGGCACGCACCTCCATCCAGGACGGCACCGTCATCCACGCCGGCCCCGGGTTCCCGACCACCGTGGGCAGCGGCTGCGTGGTGGGTCACCTCGTCCACCTCGAAGGATGCACCCTCGAAGACGAATGCCTGGTGGGATCGGGTGCTGTGGTACTTCACCACGCCCGCATCTGCTCAGGCGCCACGGTCGGCGCCGGAGCCGTCGTCCCAGGGCGAATGCAGGTCCCACCGGGAGCCCTCGCCCTCGGGGTGCCCGCCGTGGTGAAGCCGGGAGCGGCCCGACTCCACGCCATCACGGTCGCAGCCGCCGAATACATCAAGAACGGCCACCGCTACCGCGCTGACCTGCGCCGTCTGGATTGAGGTTCCGCCTAACCCTCTAGTTGAGGTCGAGGTCTGCTGAGCACGTGTCGGCCCTGCGGAGGTTGGTCGAGCACCATCCGGATGGCCACCACTGAGCCCTCGAACGCCGACACTCAGAAGCGGAGCGGACACGTCGATTTTTCCTTGTGGCACAAGTGACTCCTGTGCCCGCCTCCGGTCGGAGCTCACTGCGAGGGAGCCGTGTCGGAAGCCGATTCGATCCACCATCGGTGACAGATCCGTAACTACCCTCTTGTGACACCACGGGGTAGGATGAACCTGCACCTGAGGTGGAGGAGGAACCCCGATGGTCGTCAGTCCGTCGAATGCCGCGCAGTTCCCGGGTATGTCGGAACCCGTACAAGAACCGGAGGGTTTCCGCGGGCCCCAGGTCTGCACCCTCATCGGCATCACCTACCGCCAGCTCGACTACTGGGCCCGCACCGGGCTGTTGCGACCTTCGATCGCGGATGCTCGTGGCAGCGGCACACAACGCCTGTACTCCTACACCGACGTCGTCGAGTTGAAAGTCATCAAGCAGCTCCTCGACGCAGGCATCTCACTGCAACGGGCGCGACGCGCCGTCGAGTGTCTGCGCGACGGTCTCGGTGGAGACCTGGCGTCCTCCAATCTCGTGTTGGTCGGCACCAACTCGGTGCTCGCTCATAGCGATGGTGAGGTCGTCGACCTCTTGAAGGGGGGCCAGGGAGTTCTGAACATCGTTCCGCTCTCGGGAGTCCTCGAAGAGCTCGACGCCGCCATCCTGCAGATCGAGCACAAGGGCGCGCGCAATGCCGCGTCCGGCGCACCGGCGCGCTTGGCCGGAGCCGTTCGGGAGGCTCGGGGCTGACCGTGGAAACCCCCGAGGTGGCCCGACAGTCGACGAAGATTGCCTTCGCCCACGACTCGGAGCGGCACTTCGCGGAGCTCCTCGAGGCCTACGGCGTGCGTTGGGAGTACGAGCCGGTCGAGTTCGTGCTCGAGTGGCACGCCGACGGAACTCCCCGTATCGGGTTCCGACCT
Organism: Acidimicrobiales bacterium; assembly: GCA_017882995.1. GTDB lineage: Bacteria > Actinomycetota > Acidimicrobiia > Acidimicrobiales > UBA8190 > Chersky-840. Next base: position 4,457 of record JADGOL010000278.1, read on the forward strand.
GACTTCTACCTTCCCGATCACGAGTCTTTCGTCGAGCTCACCACCCTCAGCCAGAAGCTCGTGACCCGCAAGAACGCCAAGGTCCGGCGGCTGCGTGCCCTGCATCCTGGCGTCGAGGTGAAACTCCTCTACCAACGCGACTACGAAGCACTGCTCTCCAAGTACGGCTTCGCTCGGCCCTCGTCGCCCGCCGCCTAACCTGGCGGCGTGGCGCCCTCCGAATCGGCCCCGACCTCGACCGACGCGCGCCACGGGCCTGCTCCGATCGAGGAGCCCGAGACCCGCCATTCGCCTCTGGAAGAAGCCCACCGAACGCTCGGGGCCAAGCTCGTGCCGTTCGGGGGCTGGCTCATGCCCCTCGCATACGGGACGGGCACCCTCGCCGAGCACATGGCCTGTCGCACAGAGGCGGTCGCCTTCGACGTCAGTCACCTTGGAACGGTCCGGGTCCAGGGACAGAGCAGCACAGACATCTTGCAGCGCGCTCTGAGCAACGACCTTCGCAAGGTGGCCCCCGGACGAGCCCAGTACACACAGCTCCTCGACGACGCTGATGGCTCTGTGGTCGACGACATCATCGTGTGGTGGCTGGACGATGACACCTTCGACGTCATGCCCAACGCCTCGAACACGACCCGGGTGCGCGACGCCATCGGAGGCGACGACACCACCGCCTCGCGCGCCGTGATCGCCGTGCAGGGCCCCGAGGCACGCCTGCGCCTGGCGTCGGTTGCCCCCGACGCCGCCGCCGTCGCGCGGTTCCGAGTGACACGCTTCTCCTGGAACGGCTTCGACTGCGTTGCCGCGGGCACCGGGTACACCGGGGAGGACGGAGTCGAGTGCGCGGTACCCACCGAGGCAGCCCGAGAGTTCTGGCAGGCCGTGCTCGACGCCGGTGTCACGCCGGCCGGCCTGGGGGCGCGCGACACCCTTCGCCTCGAGGCGGGGCTACCGCTACACGGTCACGAGCTCGGACCGGGAATCACGCCCTTGCAAGCCGGCTTGGGTTGGGTCGTGGGTTGGGAAAAGGCCGAATTCCGAGGGCGCGACGCCCTCGAGCGTGAACGCGCCAGCGGGCCCCGCCGCCGGCTGCGGGGCCTGGTCGCCGAGGGACGCCAACCACCGCGTGACGGCGCCTCGGTGCTCGCCGGCACCTCCTCGATCGGCACCGTGACGAGCGGGAACTTCTCGCCGGTACTGAGCCGGGGGATCGCCATGGCCTTCCTCGACACCGATCACGAGGTCGCCGATGGCCAAGAGCTGACCATCGACGTCCGGGGCCGGCACCTCGCCGCCCACGTCGTGGCGCTCCCGTTCATCCCGGTGGGGAAGGCCCGCGCCGCTTCGGGTGGTGCGTCGTGAGCGGGTACACGCCGCACACCGACGCCGACGTCTCCTCGATGCTCGAATTCCTCGGGCTCTCGTCGCTCGACGAGTTGTTCTCGGTCGTGCCCGAGGCGCTGCGCCTCGCCGGTGGTCTCGACATCCCGGCAGGTTTGCCCGAGCCCGATGTCTTCGCCCACATGGAGGACCTCGCATCGGCGAACCGGCCTTGTGGGCGCGACCTGGTGTGCTTCGCCGGTGCGGGCGCCTACGACCACGAAGTGCCACCTGTCACTCGCGCCCTGGCGTCGCGCTCGGAGTTCGTCACCTCGTACACGCCCTACCAACCCGAGGTCGCCCAAGGCGTGCTCCAAGCCGTGTTCGAGTTCCAGACCCTCGTCTCGCGCCTGTCGGGTCTGGCCGTCTCCAACGCTTCGCTCTATGACGGGGCCGCGTCCCTCGTCGAAGCGGTCAACCTCGCCGTCGGGGCCACCGGGCGACAGGACGTCTGGGTCTCACACGGCGTCAACCCCTCGTGGCGCGACGTCCTCGCCACCTTCGCGGCGGGCACGGGACATCGCATCCACGACATCCCGCTCACCGCAGGATCGACGGACTGGGCGGCAATGAGCTTCGACGACTCTGACGAGCCCGGCGCCATCGTGGTCGCCTATCCCAATTACCTGGGATGCCTCGAAGACCTCGGTGACGCCCGCGCCCGGTGCGACCGCACCGGCGCACTCCTGATCGTGGCGTTCGACCCGATCTGCGCAGGGATCCTGCGCTCGCCGGGTGACTGGGGCGCCGATGTGGTGGTGGGGGAGGGTCAGGCCCTCGGCATGCCCCTGAGTTTCGGCGGTCCGTACCTGGGGCTGTTCGCCTGCACGATGGATCACGTCCGTCGACTGCCCGGACGCCTGGTGGGCGAGACCGTCGATGCGGAAGGACGGCGCGCCTACGTCACGACGTTGCGGGCTCGAGAACAGGACATCCGGCGCGAGAAGGCAACATCCAACGTCTGCACGAACCAGACCCTCATGGCCGTGACCGCCGCCATCCAGTTGGGTTGGCTGGGGACCTCCGGTATTGCCGAGGTCGCGCTCCGGTCGGCGCGAGGAACGCGCTATTGCCGTGACGCTCTGTTGAAAGTGCCAGGAGTCGAGTCGCTGACAACTGCTCCTGTGCTCCGTGAATTCTCGCTCCGGCTGCCGCTGGAATCTGAGATGGCGGTGGAGCGACTGGCCGACGAAGGATTCCTCGCCGGTGTCGCCCTCGATCCGAGCTACACGCAAGGCCATGGCGATGGGCTTCTCGTGGCTGTGACCGAACGACGCACACGGGCGGAGATCGACGCCTTTGTCTCTGCGTTCGAGAAAGCGGTGCGGTGATGGTCGACGACCTCGTCCCGGCTGCGGCCGCCGGTGGGCGCGCCGCCAGCGCACCGCTGCTCGGCCGAGATACCGAGCCCACTCTCTTCGAACTGTCCGAGCCCGGCCGCAGCGCCTGGCAACTGCGCACGACGGGTGTCCCGGACCTGGCCCTCGAAGAACTCGTCCCCGAGGCGCACCGACGGGACAGTCCTGTCGCGCTCGCCGAGGTGTCCGAGCGCGACCTCGTCGGACACTTCACCCGTCTGAGCCACCGCCAGTTCTCCGTCGATCTGGGCGCGTACCCCCTCGGCTCGTGCACCATGAAGTACAACCCCAAGATCTGCGACGCCGTCGCCGTGCTCCCCGGCCTGGCCGACGTCCACCCCGCCGCTCCCGCCAACTGCATCCAGGGTTGGCTCGAGCTCCTCGTCGAGCTCGAGGTCGCACTGTGCGAGATCACAGGGATGGCCGCCGCCACATTGCAGCCCGCGGCGGGCGCGGCCGGGGAGCTGACCGGCCTTCTGCTCATGCGGGCGTGGTTCGCGGCAAAAGGAGACGTCCGGCGCAAGGTGATCATCCCGGACTCCGCCCACGGCACCAATCCGGCGTCGGTGACACTGGGCGGCTTCGAGGTCGTCACCGTGCCGAGCGACGGGCGTGGTTGTGTCGACGTCGAGGCGTTGTACTCGGTGCTCGACGAGGACGTGGCCGGGATCATGTTGACCAATCCGAACACCCTTGGGCTCTTCGAAGAGGACATCCGATCGATCGCCGACGCCGTGCACGAGGTGGGTGGTCTCCTCTACTACGACGGCGCCAATCTCAACGCCATCCTGGGCGTGGTGCGGCCCGGCGACATGGGCTTCGACATCGTCCACCTGAACCTCCACAAGACCTTCGCCACCCCCCACGGTGGAGGTGGACCCGGCGCCGGGCCCGTAGCGGTGTCGGATCGGTTGGCGCCTTTTCTCCCCGGGCCCCGGCCCACCCGCCTCGGCGACGCGTCGTCTCCGCGCTTCGGCTGGACCACGCCCGAACGGTCGATCGGTCGCCTGCATTCGTGGCACGGCAACGCGCTGGTGCTGGCCCGGGCGCTCACGTATGTGCTCGTCCATGGCAACGACGGGCTCCGTGACGTGGCCCGTCTCGCCGTGCTCAACGCCAACTGGCTCCGGAAGCGGTTGTCGAGCTCGTTCGATGCCCCCTACGACCGACCGTGCATGCACGAATGCGTCTTGTCCGCCTCATCGCTCAAACGCGCCACCGGCGTCAAAGCCCTCGACGTCGCCAAGCGCCTCCTCGAGGAGGGATTCCACTCGCCGACGGTCTACTTCCCACTTATCGTCGACGAGGCGCTCATGATCGAGCCGACCGAGACCGAGAGCCTGCAGACCCTCGAGGCGCTCGCCGGCGCCCTGGAGCGGATCGTGGCCGAAGCAGCCACCCCCGAAGGTGCACTGGCGGCAACCGAGGCCCCCCATCTGACGCCGGTGAGGAGAGTCGACGAGGCGCGCGCCGCTCGCCACCTCGTGCCCACCTTCGACGCGCGACCCTCTTAAGCTGGGCTCTGCGAGCGTCCGTGGCCGTATCGCTACGGTCCATCGACAGCGGTCATGACTCGGTGGTCTTCACTTCTTCCTGCTTGGCCTCGCGCTCGGCGTGATGGTCCGAGATGGCCTGCATGATGGCGCCGCCCACCGCCCCGATGAACTCCGGCCTGTTCTCTGCGGCCCAGTCCCGCGAGCTCTCGAGTGAAACCAGCGTTCCCTTGAAGTGCGGCACGACCTCGCGGGCGAAGAGCTCGTACGACTTGAGCGTCGCCTGACGATCGGCCCACTCATGCGCCATGAGCAGATAGGTGCCAAAACCCCCCGACTGTGCCACCAGCCGCTCGATCTGGGCGACGGCCATTGCCGGAGTCCCCACGACGGCGAAACCCGTCTCCATCAGCGCGTCGACCATTTTGTCGGGGTCGAGCGTTCCTGGCGCGAGGGGCAGAGCGGCCACACGTTCGAAGTAGTCCACCCACTGGGCGAGGCCGTATTTTACGTCGGCGCGCGCCTGCTCCTCGGTCTCGGCGATGTGCATGGGACCTACCAGCCGCCACTTGCGGCGATCGATATCGGTCCCGAACTCAGCGGCGCGTTCTTCCATGACCTGCCAGTGCGAACCGAGGACGTCGAAACCCCCCGCCGAGGTGGCGCCGATCGACAAGAGCGACAACCCGAACCGTCCCGCCGCCCGGGGGCCGGCCGGAGAGATCTGCGCCGCCACCGCCACCTCGAACCGGGGGTGGGTGTACGGCCGCAGTTGCAGACGGGCATTGCGCAATGTGAACCACGACGCTTCGCGTGTCACGGGCTCGTTGCCGTCGAGGAGTGCGAGGATCGCTTCGAGCGACTCCTCCATCATGTCGCGCTGGTTCATGGGGTCGATGCCCAACATGAAGGCGTCGGACGGCAGCGCACCTGGCCCCACACCGAACATCACCCTGCCGCGCGTGAGATGGTCGAGCAGCACCATCCGGTCGGCCAGGATGAACGGGTGGTGGTAGGGGAGAGAGCTCACGCCCGTGCCCAGACGAATGTTCTTGGTCCGTTGGGAGAGGACACCGATGAACACCTCGGGTGACGCGATGATCTCGTAGCCGGCCGAGTGGTGCTCGCCGAACCACGCCTCGTCGAAGCCCAGCTCGTCGAGGCGCACGACGAGCTCGAGGTCACGCTCGAGCGCGAGGGTGGGGTTCTGACCCACCGGGTGGAACGGGGCGAGGAAGATGCCGAAGCGCAAGGGCCAGTCCATGGCGCCGCATTCTACGAGGAGGTACCTCGCACCGCCCACGACACCGGTCGCTGTGCAACGGCGGCGCAGGGAACTGGAGCAAGACTCCCTGCGCCGCCGCACCTGCCCCTGTGGGTGCCCCCATGGGGTCCTTCCCCGGGGGGCGAGACGGCGCCTCTCCGGAACCCAACCTGCGGGAACTCAGATTTGGCCGATGAGTCACCAACGAGACCGGACCTAATCGGGCAGGACGTGTGTCCTGACGAATCCGCATTGTTGGCAGTGGTAGGAGACGGCCGGGTGGTACGTGAACGGTGGTTCGATGCCCTCTTCTGCAGGCGGATCGGCGGTGGCTCGAAGAGGGCCTCCGGTGAAACCGCCGATATCGGGCATGAGGATCCAGTGCTCAGCCCCGCAGAAGGGGCAGTGGCGGGCGTTGACCTGCCGCTCTACGAACTCGGCTCCCTTGGTCACACTTTCGTCGGTCATGCCGACTGACCCTAGGTCTCGCCCCTCCAGAAGTCTTCTGCGGGCTGCGAAGAACGCATCGAAAGGATATCCCTCATATGATATAATCCATCTTTGATATGCCTCGGACGGCGAGCGGAAGCAAATCGGTCAGGGCGGGAAGACCTCGCCCATCGAGCCCGCCACGGCGACCGGCTCCGAGCCGAGGGCCCGAGGCCTTGGCTCGCTACGAACGCACCCGCACCTCGATCATGGTGGGCAGCGCCGTTCGTGCCGCGCGTCGGCGGGCCGGCGTCAGCCAGGCCGAGCTCGCCGAAAGAGCGGGGACGAGCCAGCCTTCGATCGCCCGCCTGGAGAAGGGACAGGTGTCGCCGACGGTGATCACGCTCGACCGCATCGCACGAGCACTCGGATCCGATCTCGTCATCGACTTCGAGCCACAATCGGAGTAACCCCCGTGAAGGGCCCGTGCCAGCGCGAGGCAAAGGTCTCCAAACCCACACGCACCAACCCGCACAGCCCTGTCACAGAGAGCGACACTGTGGAGAGCTCGGGCAAGAGGGGAGTGTGTCATGCACTACCGTTGCCCGGATGCGCAAAATCGTGACGGGCGTGCTCGGAGCCCTGATGGCCCTCACGGCGGCGTCGTGCGGCTCGTCGGGCACCACCGCCAAGAAGACCACCACCACCAAAGCCGTGTCGACGGCCAACGTCGGCACTCTGAGGGGAAAGACCGCCACAGAGATCCTGAAGGCAGCCACTGCCGCGGCCACCAAGGCCGGCTCCGCCCATTACGTGCTCAGTGCCGTGGAGGGCACATCGTCGCAGACCATCAGCGGCGACTCGTCGATGACCGACGGCCAACAGACCGTCGAGCAAGGAGCACAGCACATCCAGGTTGTCTACGTCGGGGGAGTGGCCTACGTACAAGGCAATGCCAGCGGCCTGACCTCGGCCATGGGATTCCCGGCCACCGTGGCGGCCAACTATGCGAACAAGTGGATCGCGGTGCACAGCACCGACAGCTTGTTCAAGTCGATCGTCTCCGCTGTCACCCTCACCGGCACCCTGGCCCAGCTCAATCCGACCGGTACCCTGAGCGTGACCGCTCCGACCACCGTGGCCGGTCGCCAGGCCGTCGGCGTCAAAGGTGGGCTTCCTGGCACTCCGCAACAAGGTGTGACCGGCTCCACCACGCTGTTCGTCGCGACGACGGATCCCACCGTGCCACTCGAATTCAGTGGGACCGCGGCCCAGGGCACCCAGCACGTCGTGGACAAGGGCACGTTCACCGACTGGGGCAAGCCGTTGAAGCTGACCGCTCCGACCGGCTCGGTGCCCTTCTCGTCGGTACCGACCAAATAGCACCGGCGCCGACCGCGGCCCCTCACCCGGCGACCGCCACGGTTTCGGGGAAGGCAAGGCCGCGGCGGGGGGCGATGATGTCGTCGATGAGTCCGTAGTCCTTGGCTTCCTGCGCGGTCATGAAGTAATCCCGGTCCAGATCCCTCTCGACCTGCTCCATGGGGCGGCCGGTGTGATGCGAGATCACCTCGGCCAGACGCTTGGTGATGGCGAGTACCTCCCGCAATTGGATCTCCATGTCGCGCGGGGCGCCGCGGGTTCCAGCCGAACCCTGGTGGATCATGATCTTGGCGCTCGGTAATGCAAGGCGCTTGCCGTGCGCGCCGCCGCACAGCACCATCGCCGCGGCTGACATTCCCATGCCGACGCACACCGTGGAGACGTCGGGTCGGATGTGCTGGATGACGTCATAGATCGCCATACCTGCGTAGGCGAGGCCGCCGGGGGAGTTGATGTAAAGCGATATATCTCGCTCGGGGTCCTCGGCTTCGAGGTACAGCAGCTCCGCGATGATGAGGTTGGCGATCTGGTCGTCGACCTCCTGGCCGAGGAACACGATCCGCTCGCGCAGGAGAAGCGAGAAGATGTCGAAGGCGCGCTCGCCGCGCGCCGACTGCTCGAGGACGGTGGGGATCACGGACTGGCGTAGCGGCACGACACTCCTCCTCTTGACGGCACCACCCGATGACCAGCTTCACCGCGTGCGCACTATCTCATTAGTGAGATATCATATTCGAGGTAACCTCGGGTGTCGACACGGTGCGACACAATCGACACAGCGACACAGCGACACAGCGACACAGCGCAACAGAAGGACACGTGGGACCCAAGGAGGCCGGTGACAGCGCGCCGACACGAAACGGTGTTCCCGGGATTCCGGGAGATGGCACGACGACGCAAGGATCTCAGCGCCGCACTCGTTGACAGACGACTTTCCGTCGGCTTGTCGCAGACGGAGGTCGCGGCGCGCATGGGGACGTCGCAGTCCGCGGTGGCGCGCCTCGAGGCGGGGGAGGCCGACATCCGCCTCTCCACACTGGAGCGCTACGCGGCCGCCGTCGGCATGGAGCTCGACTGGCGGCTGGGGGAGAGGGGACGATGACGGCCGGGCCGGGAACGCCGCCGCACCCACTCGACGGCGAGCCCGAGGACCAGGGCCGCCAGACCGTCCGGGACCGGCTCTTCGACCAACGGGTGGTCTTTCTGTGGGGACCCCTCGACGACGCCCTCGCCGGCCACCTGGCCGCTGAGCTCATGACCCTCGACGCCACCGGCGACGACCCCGTCCACCTCCACATCGACAGCCCCGGGGGCACCCTCGAGGCCGCCCTGTGCCTCGTGGACGTGATCGACCTCTTGGGCGTCGAGCTGACCGCCACCTGCGTGGGCCAGGCCGTCGGGCCCGCCATCGGGCCCCTGGCCGTCGCCCATCACCGTCGGGCCACCCCCCATGCCCGTTTCCGCCTCTCCGAGCCCGTCTTCGACCTCACAGGCTCGGCCCGGGATCTCGACGCCTGGGCGGCCAACCAGAGGGCCCGGTTGAGACAGTTCTGCGCCCGGCTGGCCACGGCGCTCGGCACCAGCGCCGAGGCCCTCGAAGCGGACCTGGCGTCGGGCCGGTTCCTCGATGCCAACCAGGCACTCGAATACGGCCTCATCGACGAGATCTGCGAACCCGTTGCCCGTGTCTACCCCTTGCCCGGCCCTCGCCTCGGCTTCACACCCAGGTCGTAGGCCCTTTCTGCTCAGGGGAGGGGCAACCCGGAGTTGCACCCCAAGCGTGTTCCAGGCACGCCATTCGTCTCATTACTAACTTTACATAAGATACATTATCGGCGGTTTTCTCACGCTCACGGAAGGGCCCGGAATGAGCGCGACCCGGCGCTCCCGGGGTCCCGATCCGGAGCCTCCGGAGCCGTTCCCCGGCACAGTCCCGCGGGTGAGATCTGGGCATGCCGACGGGAACGTCTCGTCGTACGCCCTCAGGTCGCCGTATTTCCCTCCGGGTTCGTCCAGCCCCAGCGGCCATTCGGCGCCAGCCCGTAGACACGTCTCGCGCCGAGGCGTACCGTGTGTCTCGGGCACCACCCACGACCTCGCTGGCGACCGTCTACAAGGGCACGGCTGGGCGCGGGCTTTGGTCTCACAGCGGGGTCAGCGCCCCAGCCGGTTCCCACCCCATCGCCTCGGTAGCCCTGGCGCGCTCGGTCGTGGGCGATGCCTCCCGCCTCGACGCTCAACTTGCCGGCAGATGCCTCTCGAACCAGGCGAGGGTCCGTTTCCAGGCGTCGGCGGCCGCCTCGGCGTGATAGTCGCTGCGCATGTCGCAATGGAATCCGTGCCCGGCACCGGGATACCGCACGATCTCGGCGTCCACGTCGACGGCCGCCACCGCCGCCCGGAGGGCTTCGACCTGCTCGACCGGGATGCCCTGGTCCTGGTCTCCGTACAAGCCCAGCCACGGAGCTTGGAGCTCAGGCGCCAGGTCCACCATCGACGCCATGCCGAAACGTCCCTCGGTGACCCCTCCGCCGTAGAAGGTCACTCCGGCACCCAGGGGCCGGCGCACCGAGGCGAGGTAGGCCACCGTCCCACCCATGCAGAACCCCACCACGCCGATCCGACTCGGTGGGAAGCCCGCATTCTCGAGATACGCGATCGAGGCGTCAATGTCGTTGAGCACCCCGGCCTCGGAGAGCCCGGCGAATTGGGGCATGATCTTGTCGTAGTCGCCGTACTCGATGACGGGGTCACCGGTGCGATGAAACAGATGCGGGGCAACCGCGCGGTAACCGGCCCCGGCCAGGCGCTGCGTGACGTCTTCGATGTGGGGGTTCACACCAAACGCTTCCTGCGCCACGATCACCGCGGCCCGGGCCTCCCCTTTCGGCTCGGCGTCGTACAGGTCCATGTCTCCGTCGGGCGTCTTGCGTGTCACCGTCGTCGCCATCGAACCCCCGTGCTCCCACATTCGTCGCTCAGCGCGCCACGCCGGCTGGCGGGCGACACACGATGCCACCCCCGGCCCTGTGACGGCCATCGGGGCGGCTTGGGACCGGACGCTATATAGCAAAGACGTTATATACCATACAGAGTATCGACTTCCGCACCGTGTCCGCCTGGAGGGGCAAAAGACATTCTGACCTGGCTGTCTCGACAGGGAACGGGTGAGGCCGATGCGCTCCCCCGCTCTCGATGGACCCTGCTTCGCTTTCGCCAGCGGGCATGATGGTGGGCTATGTGGAGGCGCGTGAGGGCTCCGGCGGCTGCGGCGGTCCTGGTATTGGCGGGCGCGTGCGGAGGCTCGACACCGGCTTCGAGCCTGACCGGCTTCGGAGCAACGGTGGCGGCCTGGAACAACGCCCATTCGAAGGCGTCGTCGTATGCGGGGCTTCCGGCCTACGGGCCCACCATTTCCACCCCGCAGGGACGGTCCCCGCAGTTCGTCCAAGTCCAGACCGAAAGCGGACGCATCTCGCAATACATCGAGGTGCTTCCCAA
>JADGOL010000279.1 GCA_017882995.1 Acidimicrobiales bacterium
CTGACGGAGGTGGCTACTGGCTCGTCGCGTCGGACGGTGGGGTGTTCAGCTTCGGCGACGCCGGCTTCTTCGGCTCGACCGGCGCCATCCACCTGGCCGCACCGGTGGTCGGCATGGCTGCGACGCCATCCGGACACGGCTACTGGCTCGTTGCGTCGGACGGTGGGGTGTTCAGCTTCGGCGACGCCGGCTTCTTCGGCTCGATGGGCGGCCAACAGCTCCAGAACCCGGTCACGGCCATCGCGGCCACTCCCGACGGCGCCGGCTACTGGCTTCTGCCCAGCACCCAGATCGCGTCGGCGAACATCAAGCCGGGTGCGAGCGGGGCCGCCGTGCTCGCGCTCCAACAGCGGCTCACCGCCTTGGGCTATTGGCTCGGGACCCCGGATGGCAAGTTCGGCGACAGCACCGAGCAGGCGGTCTGGGCCCTGCAAAAGGCGGCTGGCATCAGCCGGACCGGGGTCGTCGGGCCCGCCACCCAGGCCGCGTTGGCAGAGGGTGTCGTTCCCCAACCCCGCAGCACGTCGGGCTATGTGATCGAGGTCGATCTCGAAGACGACCTCGTGATGCTCGTGACCAACGGCAAGATCGACGACACCCTCAACACGTCCACGGGCGGTGGATATCGCTACACCCAGGACGGAGTCACGTCGGTGGCGATCACGCCGACCGGTCATTTTGCGGTCTACCGACAGGTCAACGGCCTTGTCGTTGATTCGCTCGGATCCCTGTGGCGGCCAAAGTTCTTCGATGCCGGTTTCGCCATCCACGGCGACACCTCTGTCCCGCCCGAACCCGTCTCCCACGGCTGTGTCCGGGTGAGCAACGAGGCGATCGACTGGATCTGGGCCAACAACCTCGCACCCATCGGCACCGCAGTCTGGGTGTACTGAGCACCAGCTGCCCGCCGGAACCGGGATGGCGTCCTACTCGCCCTGTAGGTCGCGACGCGTGAGCCCGTAGCCACCGATGACCGCTCCCGCGGCACCGACCGCGACCATGATGGCGTCGGTCCCCCAATTCGGCGATACCGCCGGAGCCGCCGCCATGTGATGGAAGACCGACGTGTCGAGGACCCAATGGTTCAAGGCACCGATGCCACCAATGATCTCGACCAGCAACGACCAGGTCAGCACGCCGTATGTCGCCACCGAGGTGGCGCGAGGCCAGATACCGATGACCAGCGCTCCGATGCCCAGAATGCACAGCGCGGGCGGGACGACATTCAAACCTGCGCTCAACGTGGTCGCGAAACCCACTCCGGCATGCTCGCTGGCGGTGCCGAGCCAGGTGAAGAGGCCGGCGATCACGCCGCTCACGACGAGGACGGAGACCGCCACGAGAAGCCTCCCCCAGAACCATGACGATCGGGAGAACGGCCGCACCACCAGGTGCTCGAGCCTCCCTGCGGATTCCTCGGCCCTTGCCGCGGTGACCTGGCCGACGGCGCTGAATGCGACCAGGATCGCCACCATGAGAAATGCCACACCGAGATAGGCATCGGCGCCAGCTCCGGGGGCGCCGAGACGTGTGAAGACGGTCTTCAAGGACGAGCCCGAGATCGTCCCGCCTGCGGCCTTTGCCACGAGACCGAGAAGCAGACCTGAAACCGCGATCGCCACCCCCCAGCCCATGACGGTGGATCGGATCAACCGGATCGCCAGTCCCAACGGCCCCGACAGCAGTCGCAGGTGAGGCGTGTCGTGCACCTCGTCGGGCACCGTGCTCGCCCCGAGGTCTCGAGCCCCGGCAAGGTGGACCGCAGCGATGAGTACCGCGATCGTGAAGGCGATGATCGGCACCAGGGCGAGGGGACGGGGTGCGGTCAAGGGCTGGAGCTCCTCGACCCACCCGAGCGGTGATGCCCAGCGCAGGGAGTGAAGGCCGACACCGGAGTCGGCCGCCATCCGCACGGCATAACTCACGCCGAGCACGGTTGCCGCGTAGGCGGCGGCCTGGCGCCGCGTGGCGCCGAGCTGGCTCGTCAGCGCTCCGATCGCCAGGAACATGACGGCGCTCGACACGAGGGCAAGCGCGAGGAACATTGCGGGCCCGGCGGCGATGTGGACTTTGGAGGAACGACCGGCGACGATCGTGATGAGCGCCGTGAGGGCCCACAGAGCGCCGACCCCCGCCGCCAGCCCGGCGATCACCTGCGCGGTGGCGCGCCTCCGAGTCGTCTGGCCCGCCAGGAGGAGCTCCCATCGTCCGGAATCCTCCTCGCCGCGCAAGAGCCTGGTGCTGGTCAACAGACCCCAGACCGCACCCAGGATGATCAGGGTCATCGAAGCCTTGAACACGGTGAAACCGGCCACCGTCTGGAGTCGAGCGGCGGGACCGAACAGAGCGCTCGTCGCGTTGTTTGATCCGAACGCCACGTCCAAACGATGTCGCTGGGCCTGTGTCTTGTAGATCGACACGTAGCTCAGGGCCGACGATGCCACCACGATGCCGAAGATGTAGCCCCACAGGACTCCGGATCGGATCGCCTTCCGTGCCGTCAGATGGGCGATGACCGTGCCGGGCGATCGACCGGTCCGAGCCGGCCCGACGAGCGCGAGGTCCGTGTTCACGGGGCAGGTGTCGTCTGTGACGGGTCGGCGCCGTAGATGGCGAGGAACAGCTCCTCGAGCGATGGCTCGCGACTGAGTAACCCTTTGACGCCCGAGACAGCCAGCACTTTCAGCAGCGGTTCGACATCCCCGCGCACTTGCATGCGGACGACGCGCCCGTCTTGTTGTACCGAACTGACTCCAGGGACACGAGACAGGTCGGGTACCGCAGCGTCGAAGGTGGCCTCCACCGTGAGTGCGGAGAGGTGACGCATCTCGGCCAACGTTCCCATCTCGACGAGTCGGCCGTCGCGCAGGATCCCGACCTGGTCACACAGTGCCTCGACCTCGCTCATGATGTGAGAAGAGAGAAAGATCGTCTGGCCTCGCTCTTTCGCTTCGTGGATGCAGCGGCGGAACGCCTGCTCCATGAGCGGGTCGAGGCCATTGGTCGGTTCATCGAGAACGAGAAGGTCTGAACGGGTCATGAGCGCCGCGATCAAGACGACCTTTTGACGATTCCCTTTGGAGTAGGCGCGGACCTTCTTGGACGGATCGAGGTCGAACCGGGCCACGAGCTCCTGGCGATAGGCCTCATCGACCTTCCCCTGCACTCGGCCCAACAGGTGAAGGGTCTCGGCGCCGGTCAATGAGGGCCACAGGTTCGCCTCGCCCGGGACGTAGGCCAAGCGCCGGTGGGCATCGACCGATCGATGTTGGCAGTCGAGCCCGAAGATCTCGGCGCGCCCCGCCGTCGGTTGGATCAACCCCAACAGCAATCGAATGGTGGTCGTCTTGCCCGCACCGTTGGGGCCGAGATATCCCACGACCTCACCGCGGGGTATCTCGAAGCTGAGGTCGCTCAGGGCATCGACATCGCCGTAGCGCTTGGTCAAGCCTTCGGTTCGAATGGCCGTGGTCTCCACCTGGTCGTACCCTCCGAATCCCTGGACGTCGAAACTACCGAGCTGGTGCACCCCGGCGGGGGAAGCAATTCCCGGGTATCGGTCAGCCCGGCCAACACCAATCGGTGATCTCGGGTGCATCCTCGCCGTGCTCACGGGTGTAGCGGCGCGCCTCGAGGCGGGCATCGACCATCTGCTGGCGGAAGGCAGCCGAGGGCACTTCGAGACCAGGGACCCGGTCGAGCACGTCGATCACGAGGTGGAAGCGGTCCAGGTCGTTGAGCATGACCATGTCGAAGGGCGTGGTCGTCGTGCCCCGTTCCTTGTAGCCGCGCACGTGGAGGTTGGCATGGTTGGCGCGCCGATAGGTGAGCCGGTGGATGAGAAACGGGTATCCGTGGAAGGCGAAGATCACGGGGCGGTCCACAGTGAAGACGGTGTCGAACTCGGTATCGGTCATCCCATGGGGATGTTCGGAATCGGGCTGCAGCCGCATGAGGTCGACGACGTTGACGACACGGACCCGGAGGTCGGGAAGGTGGCGGCGGAGCATGTCCACCGCGGCCAATGTCTCGAGTGTGGGCACCTCACCGCAACATGCCATGACCACGTCCGGGACCGTGCCCGCGTCGTTCGACGCGAAGTCCCATACGCCGACTCCGCGGGTGCAGTGCACCAAAGCGTCATCGGGGGACAGCCAGTCGTGCTGGGGCTGTTTGCCGGCCACGATCACGTTGACGTAGTCCCGGCTGCGGAGACAGTGATCGGCGACGGACAACAGGCAGTTGGTGTCCGGGGGCAGGTAGACGCGGATCACCGACGCTTGCTTGTTGACTACCAGATCGATGAAGCCCGGGTCCTGGTGGGAGAAGCCGTTGTGGTCCTGGCGCCACACGTGGCTCGACAACAAATAGGTGAGCGAGGCCACCGATCGACGCCAGGGGACCTCGTGCGCCGACTCGAGCCATTTGGCGTGTTGATTGAACATGGAGTCCACGATGTGGATGAAGGCCTCGTAGCAATTGAAGAGTCCGTGTCGTCCCGTCAGGAGGTACCCCTCGAGCCAGCCCTGGCAGAGATGCTCCGAGAGCACCTCCATGACCCGGCCCCCGGGGGCGAGGTGGTCGTCACCCTCGGCCTTCTCGGCGTCCCAGGCCCGGTCGGTGACCTCGAAGACGTCCTGGAGTCGGTTCGACGCCGTTTCGTCGGGGCCGAAGAGGCGAAAGTTGGACGGATTGTTCCGGATCACGTCCCGGAGGAACCCGCCGAGCACCCTCGTCGCTTCCCGCAGGGTCGTCCCGGGCGCGGGCACCGGCACCGTGTACGCCGTCCAGTCGGGGAGCTCCAGATCGCGCAGAAGCGTGCCGCCGTTGGCGTGGGGCGAGGCGCTCATGCGGAGATCGCCGGCGGGTGCGAGACCGGCGATGGCGGGGGCCGGCCGGCCGGCCTCGTCGAAGAGCTCGTCGGGACGGTAGCTGCGCATCCACTCTTCGAGCTGGGCGAGATGGGCGGGGTTGGTGCGGACCTCCCCCAGAGGGACTTGATGGGCGCGCCATGTCCCTTCGACGGGAACGCCGTCGACGAATCTCGGGCCCGTCCAACCCTTGGGGGTGCGCAGGATGATCATGGGCCACGCCGGCCGCTCCCGGACGGCCCCCGAGCGCGCTTCGGACCAGATCCCGGCGATCTCGTCGAAGGCAGTGTCCAGGGCGAGGGCCATGCGCTCGTGCACGAGCATCGGGTCCTCGCCGTCGAAGCCACCCTCGACGACAAGGGGGTGGTATCCGTAACCGGTGAACAGCGCCGAGAGTTCGGCGCCGGGGATGCGGGCCAGGACGGTGGGGTTGGCGATCTTGTAGCCGTTGAGATGCAGGATGGGAAGCACCGCACCGTCACCGACCGGGTCGAGGAACTTGTTGGCGTGCCAACTGGTCGCGAGAGCGCCTGTCTCGGCCTCTCCGTCGCCCACGACACAGGCCACGACCAGGTCGGGGTTGTCGAAGGCCGCGCCATAAGCATGAGCGAGCCCGTAACCGAGCTCGCCTCCCTCGTTGATCGATCCCGGGGTCTCGGGAGCGGCGTGGCTCGGGATTCCCCCCGGGAACGAGAACTGACGGAACAGACCAGCCATGCCATGGCCGTCCCTCGCGATATGGGAGTAGAGCTCGCTGTAGGTCCCCTCGAGCCAGGCGTTGGCCACCATGGCCGGCCCACCGTGACCTGGTCCGCAGATGTACAAGAGGTTGGCGGCTCGGCGGTTGATGATCCGGTTGAGGTGCGCGTAGACGAAGTTCAGTCCCGGGCTCGTCCCCCAGTGGCCCAGAAGTCGCGGCTTGATGTGCTCGGCGCGCAACGGCTCGCGCAACAGGGGATTGTCGAGCAGGTAGATCTGCCCGACCGCCAGATAGTTGGCGGCACGCCAGTACGCGTCGAGGTCTCGGAGCACCTCGGTAGTGGGCGGAGCCTCACTCACGGTGTTCTGAACGGGGGGAAGGCCGATCGGATCGTGCATGTGCGTTTCCTCCTTGGCATGGTGGGGACGTGCGAGTGCTCGTGGTGAACGCCGGGTCGAGCAGTCTCAAGCTCAGTGTCCTTGATGGCGACGATTCGTCGCTCATGGTTTCTGAGCAGGAGCTGCCGGCGCCGGGTGGGTTCGGCGACGTCATGGAGAGGGCCCTGCGAGATGCGCCCGGGGTGGACGCCATCGGGCACCGCGTCGTCCATGGTGGCGACGAGTTCACAGGCCCACTCCTCCTCGACGCGGCGTCCGAGAGCCGACTCGAACAGCTTGCCGAGCTGGCCCCCCTTCACAACCCACCTGCCATCGCCGCCATCCTCAGCCTGCAGTCCGTGTGGCCCGACCTCCCCCAAGTGGCGTGTTTCGACACCGCGTTCCACGTCACCATGCCGCCCGAAGCCTCAACCTATGCCCTACCCGACGCCTGGCGGGACTGGGGCTTGCGGCGCTTCGGCTTCCACGGCCTCAGCCATGCCTGGGCTAGCCGCCGGGCCGCCGGCCTTCTCGGGGTTCCGGTCGAGCAACTGCGCCTCGTCACCGCCCACCTCGGCGCCGGTGCATCCCTGGCCGCAGTCTCAGGGGGTCGATCGGTGGACACCACCATGGGCTTCACGCCGCTCGAGGGTCTCGTCATGGCGACACGCTCGGGGAGCGTCGACCCCGGCCTGTTGCTGTGGGTCCTGCGCCACCGGCACCTGACGGTCGATGAGCTCGAGGATGCCCTGGATCGCCGGGCCGGGTTGTGGGGCCTGTCAGGAGTGTCGGGGGATCTTCGCGAAGTCCTGCTCGCCGCGGACCGCGGCGACGCGCGTTCGCAACTGGCATTCGGCGTGTACATCCATCGCCTGCGCGCCGAGATCGCCGCCATGGTTGCCGCCCTGGGTGGGCTCGACGGACTGGTGTTCACCGGTGGCGCCGGTGAGGGATCCGCCCGACTGCGCCACGAAGCCTGTGCCGGGCTGGGGTTCTTGGGCATCGAGCTCGACGAACAACGAAACACCTCTGAACCGAGTGGGACACGCGATCGAGTGGTCTCACGCAACGGCGGCACACCGGCTGTGCTAGTTGTTCAGGCCAGAGAGGATCTCGAGATCGCCCGTCAAGTTCGGGCCATGCTCACTCGCCCGGGCTGATCGACTCGACAGGTCGATCGGCGACACGCGTCGCTCGGTGATGAGGCCCGTCCGGCACAGGTGACTACTGTTGCAGGCGAGGGTTCCCGCACCGGCTCCGCCGCAACTGAGCCGGTCGATCCCCGAACCTCACGCCCCCTGGAGCACCAGGAGCCATGCCCGAATACCAGATACTCGTGCCCCCGCCGAGACGTCGCCGAACGCCGTGGGTTGTCGCTGTTGTCGTGGTCATCGTCGTTGCGGTAGGCGCGGGCGCATTCGTGATCGGAAGACACAGCCACCGGTCCGGGTCCGCATCCCCGACCCACGGTGGGGGCTCAGGCGGGGGTGGTGCGAAGGCGTTGGCGGTCGTGTCGACGGTCCCGAAGGCCGGTGCCACGAACGTGCCGTCGGATCAGGTCGTATCGGTCCGCCTCTC
>JADGOL010000280.1 GCA_017882995.1 Acidimicrobiales bacterium
ATCGGAGCTCTCCAGCTCCGCCGGGCCCCTGGAGGTCATTGTCATCGGTTGTGTCGCTCGCTTGTCTTCGCTGACGGCCGCCCATCGGCCGCGGGGCGGGCCCGCCTCGATGACTCCGCCCCGGCCGCTTCTGTGGCGGCCATCGAAGAACCGGTGAGGAAGACCCCGGTGCGCGCGACACGTCGCCGCGGCATACGTCCTCAGTGTAGCGCTCAAGGCTCCGAACAGGACGTTTTCGACGGGGAGCCTGGTCAGGCACCGCCGAAACGGTGCCGATCAGGCGTCGGCGGGGGCTCGGTAGATCTCTGATCCCGTCGTGCGGAACTCCACGGCTTTGGCCTGCATGCCGAGCTCGAGGGCCTCTTCGGGCGACACCCCTTGCGCGTCGGCGAGCGCCCGGACGTCGTGGCTGATGCGCATGGAGCAGAACTTGGGCCCGCACATCGAGCAGAAGTGCGCCGTCTTGGCCGGCGCGGCCGGAAGGGTGGCGTCGTGGTAGCGGCGCGCCGTGCCGGGGTCGAGGGCCAGGTTGAACTGGTCCTCCCAACGGAACTCGAATCGCGCCGCCGACAGGGCGTCATCCCATGCCTGGGCGCCGGGATGGCCCTTGGCCACGTCCGCGGCGTGGGCGGCGATCTTGTAGGCGATCATGCCCGCCTTCACGTCCTCGCGGTCGGGGAGCCCGAGATGCTCCTTCGGGGTGACGTAACAGAGCATGGCGGTGCCGTGCATGCCGATCACCGCCGCGCCGATGGCCGAGGTGATGTGGTCGTATCCCGGGGCCACGTCGGTGGTGAGAGGCCCGAGTGTGTAGAAGGGCGCTTGGTGGCACACCTCTTGCTGCAGTGTCACGTTCTCGGCGATGCGGTGCAATGGGACGTGGCCGGGGCCTTCGATCATCACCTGGACGTCGTGACGCCACGCCACCTGGGTGAGCTCTCCCAAGGTGCGCAGCTCCGCGAACTGCGCCTGGTCGTTGGCGTCTGCGATCGAGCCCGGCCGCAACCCGTCGCCGAGGGAGAAGGCCACGTCGTAGGAGGCGAGGATCTCGCACAACTCTTCGAAGCGCGTGTAGAGGAAGTTCTCCTCGTGATGCGCCAGGCACCAAGCCGCCATGATCGAGCCGCCCCGGCTCACGATGCCCGTGACGCGTCGAGCCGTGAGCGGGACATACCGCAACAGGACACCGGCATGGACGGTGAAGTAGTCGACGCCCTGCTCGGCCTGCTCGATGATGGTGTCGCGGTAGATCTCCCAGGTGAGCTCCTCGGGACGGCCGTCGCACTTCTCGAGTGCCTGGTAGATGGGCACGGTACCGATGGGGACGGGCGAGTTGCGCACGATCCATTCACGGGTGGTGTGGATGTCGGGGCCCGTGGACAGGTCCATGACGGTGTCTGCCCCCCAGTGGGTGGCCCAGGTCAGCTTCTCCACCTCTTCGGCCACCGACGAGGTCACCGCCGAGTTCCCGATGTTGGCGTTCACCTTCACGAGGAAGGCCCGTCCGATGGCCATGGGCTCGGACTCGGGATGGTTGACGTTGGCAGGGATGATGGCGCGGCCTGCCGCCACCTCGTCGCGCACCGTGGATGGGTCCATCTGCTCGCGCCGTGCCACGAACTCCATCTCGGGGGTGATCTCCCCGCGCCGCGCGTAGTGCAGCTGCGTCACGGGCTCGGGCCCGCTGCCGACGAGGGGCCGACGACGAGCCCCGGGGAACGCCTCGGGTGCTTCGGCGCGGCGCAGCGCGCCCCGCCCGTCGTCTCGCAGGTTCGGAGCGCGCCCCTCGTGCTCCATGACGTCCCCACGCCCCGAGATCCACTCCAGGCGCATCGGTGGCAGTCCGGCGCGGGGATCGGAGCCGGGGCCGGAGGTGTCGTAGAGCAGGACGGGCGCGTTGGGCGTCTCGGGGCCCGGGGTGGGCGACAGCGAGACCTCGACGAACGGCACGCGCACCCCCGGTGTGGTGCCCTCCACGTACACCTTGCGACGGTTGAACGTCGCCGGGTCCGACACTGAAGCGGTGACTTCGGTGACCTCGGCGACTTCGGTGATTTCGGTGTTGCCCATGACGTGACTCCCTCCGCCGGCATTACCCGGATCAGGTCGACGGTCGGCGCCGGCGAGGCGCCCTCTCAGCCCGGTACCTCCGAGCTCCCGCGGCCCGAGTCTCGCGCACGAACCGGCGGCCCGCGCCCGGCGAAGCCCGAGGGCGCGCCGCTGTGCCATGGTGGGGCGCGACCCGACCAGGAGGAGCCTGCGGTGCCAGAGAAGACGAACGACAAGACACGCCTCGGGCCCGGCGACAAGGCCCCGCCGTTCACACTGCCTGACCAGGACGGGAAGAAGGTCTCGTTGCGCGACTTCGCCGGCAAGCCCGTGGTCGTGTACTTCTACCCGGCCGACGACACGCCGGGATGCACGAAAGAGGCCTGCCAGTTCAACGACAACCTGCGGGCCTTCTCCCGGACGGGCGCGGCCGTGCTCGGGGTCTCACCCGACGGCGCCGAGAAGCACCTGGCGTTCCGAAAGAAGTACGGGCTGGGCTTCCCGCTGCTGAGCGACACGGACCATGCCGTGATGGAGCGTTACGGCGCCTGGGGCGAGAAGACGCTGTACGGGAAGAAGTCGGTGGGCGTGATCCGCTCGACGTTCCTCGTGGGCGCGGACGGCAAGGTCCAGCGCGCCTGGTACCACGTGAAGGCCGACGGCCACGCCGAGAAGGTCCTGGCCGAGATCGGCGACTGAGACCCACGAGCACTTGGGTCAGTGCTGGTGCTTCGGGCACCACCAGCTGGTTCGGCCTCCGACGGTCGATCGGACGAGCTCGGTCCCGTCACGCGGGCAGCGACCGCCGAGGGTCCTCTCGGGCATGAGGTCCCCGAGATGCGAGCCACCGCGCCTGATCAGCTCTTCCAGGGTCTGGCGCAGATGACGATGGAGTCGACGGTGTTCGGCCGGCGTCAGTGAGCCGGAACGTCGGTGAGGAGCAAGAGAGGCGCGCCACAGCACCTCGTCGGCGATGAGGTTGCCGACGCCGGCCAGGCGATGTTGGTCCATGAGCCGGGCCTTGAGCGCCACCACGCTGTGCTCGAGAGCCCGGCGGAGCTCTGCGGCGCTGACCCCGAGGGCGTCGGGCCCGAGGACCGACTCGTCGGGGTCGAGCTCCACCCCACCGAGCAGGCGCGGATCGCGCACCACCATCCGACCACCGTCTTCGAACACGACGGTGAACCGGTCCCACGCCGACACCTCGCGCTCGCTCGAATAGATGAGTCGTTCCACCGCGGCGCGCCCGTCGACGAGCAGTCGCCCCGTCATGCCGAAGCGAAGTCCGAGGTGCGGGCCCTCGTCCTGACCGTCGGTGTCGAGAACCAGCAACTTGCCGTGACGGCGGGCCCGGACGAACGACACCCCCGCCAGTGCGGCGGTGAGGCGGCGGGGAGACGAGTGACCGCGGACGAAGCGTCGGTCACCGAGCACGGCGCGTTCGACCCGTCGACCGAGAGCCCCCTCGGCTAACCGCCGGTACGCCTCCACCTCGGGCAACTCAGGCACGACCGCCGACGCTACTGTGGGCGCCGTGCCTCCCGAGAAGCCACATTGGGCCGACCTGTACAAAGAGGTCGTGACGTCCGGACTGTGCACCGGGTGCGCGGGTTGCATCATCGCCTGTCCCCATGACGTCTTGAAGTACGACGACCAGGGCGGCGTGTACCGACCGTGGAAGGTCGACGAGGACGGCGGCCCCACCGACTGCACCCACGGGGTCAAGGGCTGCACGATGTGCACCCGGGCGTGCCCGCGCTTTCGCAATTGGGAGACGGACATCGACTCGTTCCTCTTCGGGCGCGAGCGGACCGAGGACGAGGTGGCCGGGATCTCCGGGGACATCGTGCTGGCCCGGGCGACAGATCCCGAGATCCTCGACTCCGGGCAAGACGGGGGGCTCGTGTCCGCCATCCTCATCTGGGCCCTCGAGCACGACCGGATCGACGCCGCGCTCGTCTCGGCTCTCGAAGGCGAAGGCACCTGGAAGGCGATCCCGGCCGTGGCCCGGAACCGGGCCGAAGTACTGGCCGCGGCGGGCTCTCGCTATACGTACTCGGCCAACACCCTCGCCTATCCCCAGGCGATCGCGGCCGGGGCCGAGCGCATCGCCCTGGTCGGGATGAGCTGCCAGGCCTCGATCCCGGCGGTGATGAAGGCGCGCAAGACCGGCAAGGTGGCCCGCCGACTGGCCCTTTCGATCGGCCTGTTGTGCTCGAAGACATTCGACGACGCCATCTTCCCCGAGCTCTTCGAGGCCAAGTACGGCCTCGAGCGCGCCGAGATCACGAAGATCAACATCAAAGGCGTGTTCCAGATCTGGACCCGCGACGGCGGGTACCACGAGGTGCCGCTCAAAGAGGGCCACGCCTGGACCCGCGAAGGCTGTAAGTCGTGCCCGGATTTCGCCGCCGAGCACGCCGACATCTCCACCGGTGGCATCGGCGCCTTCAGCGACTGGACCCTCACCATCGTGCGCACCGACCAGGGACGCGAGATCCTGGCCGGCATGGTGGCCGACGGGGTGGTCGAGACGCGACCCGGTGACGATGACCCCGGTGCGTTGGAGCTGCTGCGCAAGCTCGCCCGGGTCAGCAGGCGGCGCTGGCCCGAGACGGCCGTGGCGGGGCCGGGCGTGACCCCGTCACCGGTATAGAGCGCGGGCAGAGAGAACATAGAGAGCCTGCCGAGAGAGCCTGCCGAGAGAGCCTGCCGAGAGAAACAGTCACCGGCCTGAGGCCGGCCGCGGACCTTCGATGGCGGCGAGGTCCCGGGCCCGGTCGAACACGGCATCGAGCATGGGCTCGGTGAGCTTGCCGGTGAAGGTGTTCTGCTGGCTCGGATGGTACGAGCACAGCAGGGTGCGCCCGTCGGGCGTGACCGCTTCCACACCGTGTCCGAACTTGGGGCGGGGCCGGACACCGAGCTCGTCGGCCAGCACCTGGTAGGCGAACTGGCCCAGCGCCACGACGACCCTGAGCTCTTCGAGCAGACCGAGCTCCCGGTGCAGAAAGGGCCGACAGGCGTCACGCTCGGCCGGGGTCGGTTT
Organism: Acidimicrobiales bacterium; assembly: GCA_017882995.1. GTDB lineage: Bacteria > Actinomycetota > Acidimicrobiia > Acidimicrobiales > UBA8190 > Chersky-840. The sequence continues at coordinate 5,099 of JADGOL010000280.1, forward strand.
GTTCTGCGGAGGGGCGCAGCGAACCGCGGCCAGCACGTAGGCCCCCGACAGCTCGAGCCCGTCGTCGACGGACACGCTCGTGGGCTGGTTCGCCATCCCCGCCCGCCACAGCGCCGCGAACAGCCAGTCCCCGGAGCGGTCGCCGGTGAAGACCCGCCCCGTCCGGTTGCCGCCATGGGCCGCCGGCGCCAGGCCCACCACCGCCACCCGGGCCCCGGGGTCACCGAACCCGGGAACGGGCCGACCCCAGTAGGCCTGGTCGGCGAACGCGGCTCGTCGCTCGGTGGCGACCTCTTCGCGCCAGGCCACCAGACGGGGACAGCGCCGGCACCGTGTGATCTCGCTGGTCAGCTCGTCGAGCGGCGAGACGTGCACGGCCGACAGCGTACGATGGCGCGCCGTGCCCGCCCGCCGAAATCCGGCCCCTGCCGTCGCGCTCCTCGTCCGGCACGG
>JADGOL010000281.1 GCA_017882995.1 Acidimicrobiales bacterium
ACGGTGACCCTCTGCGGAGCACACGCCAAGGGTCTCACCATGGCGGCGGGGACCCACGTCGTGCTCAGTGCCTCGGGAGGCACAACGGGGCTCAACATCGACCAGCTCGCCCTCGACTCGGCGGCCCAGGGTGCGCCCGGCCTGGCGCCGGTGGCGCGTCGAGACGCGTTGGCGGCACCGACGCCGGGGCCCTCGCCCACCGTCCGGGTCACCTCGGCGACATCCACGAAGATCAACCTGAAGATCACCGGGGCGACGGGGCCGTACTGGCTCGTGCTGGGTCAGAGCATCAACAAGGGATGGAAGCCCACCATCGCGGGCAGTGGACAGATCCTCGGGCATGCCACGCTCATCGACGGATTCGCCAACGGTTGGCTCGTGAAGCCCACCGGGGCGAGCACGGTGGCGGTGACGTTGCGTTGGACGCCGCAGTCGAGCGAGAACATCGCGCTCGTGGTGTCGGCGCTGGCGACGGTGGCTTGTGTGGTGCTGGCTCTGCGGACACGGCGCCGGCGCACCAGCCGGGGCCGTGGTGCCGTGACGAGCCTGCCCGCCACCGCCGCGCTCAGCACCGACCCCGTCTTGACCGAGGACATCGACACGCCCGCGCTGTCGAGCCCATTCGCCACGGCCCGGGCCGTGACCCCGGGGTTGGCGGCCGTTGTGGCCGCGGTGTGCGGGCTCGGCGCCGGCGTGCTCGTCCCCCAAGCCATCTTCCTCGCGGTCTTCCTCGGAGTCGCCCTCGGCGTGGCGGTGGCCTTCATCGCCCCCCGGGCGCGAGGGCTTCTGGGTCTGGCGGTCGTGGGCTTCACGATCGGAGCGATCGTCTACAGCATCGTGTTGCAGGCGACCCAACACTTCCCGTCGGGCGCCTGGCCGACCCACTTCGAGGTGGCCAACGAGCTCGTGTGGACGGCGATCGTGTTCCTGGGGGCCGACGCCGTCGTGGAGCTCGTGCGGCGCCTGCGTCGCTGAGGACGGGCGCTAGCGCCTCGCCTCGGCCTCCTCGACCAGGGCGCCGAGGACCGTGGCGGCCGTGGCGTCCCACGTGAGATTGGCGGCTCTGGCCACCGCGCCCCGGGCCAGGCTCTCGCGCAGCGCGGTGTCGGTGAGCACCTGGACCAACGCATCGACAAAGGCGTCACCGGGGTCGACGAGAAGCCCGCTCACGCCGTGGGTCAGCGCGTCGCGGTGTCCGGCGATGTCTGAGACGACGGCGGGGGTCCCGCACGCGCCTGCTTCGGTGATCGTCATGTTCCATCCCTCGCGCAGCGAGGTGCTGGCGAGGACCCAGGCGCGTCGATAGGCGTCGGCGAGGTCGTCATCGGACACGTGCCCGGCCAGATCGATCCACGACTGCCCGTCGACGGCCTGGATCTTGGCTTCGAGCAGAGGCCGCTCGTACCCCTCGCCCACGACGAGGAGACGAAGGTCGGGGACGACCTTCCGGGCGCGTGCCACGGCGTCGACGAGGAGCTCGAGGCGCTTCACCGGCACCAGCCGGCCGACAGCCAACACGAGGGGAACCGGGGACTTGCCCGGACCGGGAACAAAGCGAGCGTCCACACCGGGGGGGACCACGCTCACCCGGGACGCGTCGAGGCCGAGCATCGACAGGATCTCGTCTCGCGACGAGGTCGACGGAGTCAGCACCCGGCTGTGGCGATAGAGCGGTGGCGCCAGTCGGAGCTCGATGGTCTCGCCGATGCGCGCCAGGCGACGGGTCAGGACCATGCGCCACATATCCGCGTGGACGTGGTGCAGGAAGACGATGCGCGGACACCGGGCCCACAGCGGAGTGAAGAACGGCATGCCGTTCCAGATCTCGATCAGCCCGTCGGGCCTTCCCCGGCGGCCGACGAGACCGCTGAGGGCGCTACGCGGGAAGACGCCGTAGCGACCCGACTTGCGGATGACCTGGTACCCCTCGCGCGTCGAGATGGACTTCTGGCCCGGAGCCGCGGAGGTGCGCATCGAGATGTCGATGCCGGCGCGGGCCCAGGCCGCCGCCATGCGATGGGCGTGGAGCTCGGACCCTCCGGCTTCGGGGTCCTCGAAGTCCCTCCAGGCGAGCACCTGCACCCGGCGCAGGCCGATCTCGAGAGCCCGGGCGGCCACTCGGTCGAGTCGCGCCGTGGCGAACCCGTCGGTGCGAAGGTCCCGCTCACCGTGAGGCTCTCTGAGCTCGATGGCCGGCAGGTCCGGCTCGGGGCGCACACGGACGAGCTCCCCGTTGAGAACGCCCTCCTCGGCACGAACAGCCAAGACCCCCCCCAGACGATCGACCTCGGTCACCCCATCCCCCCCCGGCGGACGACAGCGCGGCCACGCATCGGGCGCGTCGAAGGCGCGCGGCGGCACGTGGAATGCCCCTTCTCAGATGACTCTATGGACGGGGGGTGCGGGTTCTCATCGTCACATCTGACGAATTTCCCTCGTGGCGTGCCCAAGACCAGGCCTGGGGAGGGCGATCCGGGAGCCCGGGCGGATCGGCACCCGACGCTCTCAGGGGGCGTGCGCCGAGGCCAGCAGGATCGACGACAGGCTCGGCGTCCGGCACAACAGGCGGTCGAGCGGTCGCAGCGGCCGGGGCACGTCGTGGTAGGGCGCACCGGTGATGGTGACGTCGACGAAGCCGTGGGCGACGAGCAGGGACTCGAGGGCCCGTCGGGTGAAGACCCGGAGATGGCCGACGACCTCGTGGCCGGGCCGGCCGTAGATCCCCTGCAGGCTCACCTCCGTGAACATGGGCTGGACACCCACCATGAGCAGGGCGCGGTTGTACCAGGCGGCCAGGTTGGGGGTGGAGAGCAGAAGGCTCCCCCCCGGAACCAGGACTCGTCGGGCTTCGCTCAGAACGGTGTCGGTGTCGACGAGGTGCTCGATGAGCTCGCTGATGATGATGACGTCGACGCTGGCCGAGCCGAGGGGGAGCCCGGGATGCTCCACCGAGCCCCGCATGACCTCGAGGCCGTGGCTGCGCGCCTGGTTGAGCGCCGCCACCGACCAATCGAGCCCGAGGATGGTGATGTCGATGCCGGCCCGCTTGGCGCCCGCGGCGGCCATGGCCGTCCAGGTCCCTTCGCCACAGCCGACGTCGACGGCGCGCAGGGGGCGGTGGGCACCGGCGGTGAGCTCCACGAGCATCTCGGTCTGGAGCTTGGCGCGCGGGGACCCCGAGATCAGCGGCGTGGCCGGGTCCTCGTAGAGCTGTTGCAGCGAGTGCGTGGTCATGGCGTGACGCGCCAGTATAGCTCCGGGTCGTGCCTGTTTCCGCAGGATATGGGCCTATTTTCAGGCGCTGGGGGCGTCGTTGCGGTCCCAGCGCGTGACGTCGACACCCAGAGACTCGAGCGAGCGGCGGTCCTCGGTGAACACCCCGACGTAGTCGTGGCGCAGGCGCGAGCCATGCGATCCCGAGGTCGCCTGGGACCGCAATTGTCGACGCACCACCTCGCGGGCGATGCGCCGTACCGCGCGCGGGACCACCGGGCGCGCCCGCTGACCGCGCTCGAACAGAGCCTCGAGCATCCGACTCTTGCGGTCCACCGGCTTGTACATGGTCTGGTTGAGACGCTCGTCGTGGAGCGCACCGTCGAGGGGCTCGAGGCCCAAGAACGCGAACACCTCGGCGACGGGGCCGTCGGGGGCCTCGGCCAGGTCCTCGGCGAGGAGCACCTTGACCTGTTCCCGCGGGAAGACGGTGAACAACCGCGTGAGTTGCCGGCCGTAGAGGCCGAGCTCGCGATACAGCCAGAACGGCTCCCAGTCGAGCCGCCGGCGTTCCTCCTCGGCGGCCATGGCCGACGCGAAGTCGAGCTTCTCGCGCCCCTGCTCACGCAGGTCGGCCCAGTTGGAGTAGGCCCGTAGGGTCGGCTCGCGCAGCACCGCCAGCAGCCGCGCCTCGGGGACCAGGGCCCGGATGCGGGGGACGGCATGAGGGTCCCACAGGTAGTACGGCGTCGACTCCCCCGCGTACCCCCCGGTCCCGGGGGGATACTCGAAGAGGGCCTCGTAGGTGTCGCGACGCACGACGTAGGCCCGATCGGCACGGTCGTCCCCGGGGCCGCGATGACGCGGCCGCGACCCGTCGGTGAGGAAGAACTTCGGCTCCTTCACCGCCGACATCGAGATCCGGGGGTGCTGGTCCAGATAGCGGTGCAGCGACGTCGTCGCACACTTGGGAGCCCCGATGATGAAGAGGTTGGGCAGAGGCATCGCTGGACCGGGATCGTAGTGGCGCCGCGCTAGCGTGACCGCCGTGCCCAAGCGGCTGAAGCGCGAGCCCGGGTGGTTCCGCCACAGCGCCGCGGCACGGCGTCACCTCGATCCGATCCCCGACGTGGGGGACGCTCCGGGCGGGGTCTGGGCCGTCGGGATGGTCCGGGACGAGGCCGACATCATCGGCACCGTGGTCGGTCACCTCCTGGCCCAGGGAGTACAGCGGGTGCTCATCGCCGACAACCTGTCGACCGACGGAACCCACGAGATCCTCGAGGGGCTGGCCGAGACCCACCCGGTCACCGTCCTCATGGACCGGCTGCCCGACTACTACCAGGGTGAGAAGACGACCCTTCTGGCGCGCGCCGCGGCGCGCGCCGGTGCGAGCTGGGTCATCCCCTTCGATGCAGACGAGATCTGGTTGTCACCCACCGGCTCGGTCGCGGAGTGGTTGAGGGCATGTGACGCGGCGGTGGTCCAGGCGCCCATGTTCAACCACGTGCCGACGACCTTCGACGACCTGAGCGAGCCCGACCCGGTCCGTCGCCTCCGTTGGCGCAAGACCCAGCCCAACCGGTTGCACAAGGTGGCGTTCCGCGCTCATCGTCGGGCCCGCGTGGCCTATGGCAACCACGGGGTGTCGCGCTCGGGGAAGAGGACGGGGGGACTGGAGATACGACACTTCCCGTACCGCTCCGAAGAACAATTCGTCCGCAAGCTGCGCCAAGGTGCCGCCGCGCTCAACGCCACCGACCTCTCGGATCAGATCGGCAAGGCGTGGCGCGGCCTCGGAGCCCGTGACGACGACGGACTGCGCGCGGCGTGGCGCGAGTTGACCGAGACCCAGAACCTCCCCTTCGAGTGGTGGGTGCCCGGCAAAGGGCTCGTCGAAGACCCCGTGGTCCTGGGTGACCTCACGCCGGGGCCGGAGGAGGGGTGATCTCTGCGCGACGACGGGTCCGACCGAGCACGAGCGCGCCACCGAGGCCGACCACGCCGGCCCCCGCCAGGCCGATGCCCACGGTGAAGGCGACGGGCCAGTAACTGAGCTCCACGACGTGGCGTCCAGGCGGGATACGGGCCTGGAGCATCACGCCGCGGTCGCGCTCCAGGGCGAGCGGGTGCCCGTCGATGGTGGCGTGCCAACCGGGTACGGCGGTGAGGTGGAGCTCCAGAATCTGCCGGCCCGCCCCCCGAGTCACCATCCTCCATGACGCCGGGTCGTGCGAGCTCACGGGGACCACCGTTGCCTTGGGTTCGGACCCGGTCGGCTTCGTGACGCCCGAGTGCGCCGGGACGAGGGTGGCGAGGCCGACGTCAGGGATGCGGTAGAGATCCTCGTCGCCCACCTTCTCGTCGAAGACCGCACCCTTGGGACCGGCCGCCCCGGCCTTCTCGAGGACGAAGCCCACCCCGTAGTGCCTCGCCGTCGACGCCGTCGTCACCGCCGGGCAGAACACCGAGAAGGGCACACCGGGGAATTGCACGGGGGCGGCGAGCTCCCCGGTGGAACTCCGCCACGACGCGCCGTAGGTCATGGGGATCAAGGGCTCGTAGACGGCGAACTCCTTGACGCCGAGCGCCACGTTGTAGTCGGGGACGATGCCGAGCTGATCGCCGAAACACGTGTTGGACCCGAAACCCACCACCCCGGACCCCACCGCACGCGCCAGGGTCGCCTCGGCTCGGTTGGGCGTCACATAGGTGGGGCTCGACGCCCACAACGGCGTGCCCGCGCTCACGAGGAAGGCGGTCTCACACCCCAGCAGCACCGCCAGGGCGATGCGGCCACCCCCGAGCCATCCGCCGTCGGGTGCAGAGCCGGCGCGGTGCCGTCGACGTCGAGACTCGACCGCCAGGGCCCCGGCGACCGCCAACCCGAGGGCGGTCGCCGCCACGGGCCAGATGAAACTCTTCGCCCTGATCGAGGCCTCCATGGACGGGAGCCGGCCCCGGCCGAGCCCCCACAGGGCCAACAGCACCAGGGCGGCGACCGCGAAGGCGCCCCCGCACCACCGCCGGATCACCTGCTGGCCGTGGGAACGCACCAGGACTTCGGACCCGAGGCCGGCGAGCACGGCAATGGCGAACACCATCGGGATGGTGGCCCGGCGCCACAGCACACTGCCCACCACCGGCAGGCCGTCGAGAGCCGACTCCACGATCGGGAGATAGACGATCGCCGCCATGGCGAGGGCCACCGCGCTGAACGCGATCACCTCGGGTCGGCGACATCGGAGCTTCACCGCGCCCACCACCGCCAAGACCGCCAGCACCAAGGCGATCACGCCGACGTAGGCGACAGACTTCGTGTAATACCCCGAGCCGAAGAACCGACTGCCTGCCACCGGCAAGCCGTCGAAACCCTGGAAGGGGAGGAGCACGACGCTCTGGACCGACACCGCCTGGCTCAGGTTCTTGCCGGTGCGGACCGACCCCGAGATGAGCTGAAGACCGGGGAGGAGCAATGGTGCACTCAAGGCGGCCCCGGCGACGACGGCGGTGACGATGTCGAGAAGCGGGCGGCGGACGGGGCCCGAGCCTCCGAAGGACTTCAGGCGCGGCACGACCAGCGCGGCGACGAACACGAGGAACGCCGAGCCCAACAAGACGAGCGTGTCGGGTTGCCCGGCGTAGACGGCACACGCCAGGACCACCGCGAAGAAGGCCACGGCCCGGGCACGGTGCTCGGCGCGCACGACGAGGATGGTGGCGGCGAACAACCATCCGATCCACGACATCACCGACGCGATGGGCCAGCCCAGCCATCCGAAGAACGGCCCGCTCAACTCGTAGACGGTGGCGGCCATGACGCAACTGATCACGCTCAACCTCAGGACGCGCCCGAGCACGTAGACCCCGGTCCCGGCGATGGCGAGCGTGGCCAGCACCTGGACCGTGTACGCCAGGCGGACGGGGAAGAGGTATCCGAGCAGGGCCGGCACGCTGAAGGTGCCGGCCTGCCAGTTGAACGCCAGTGGCAGGCCCAGCACGCTCGAGGGATTCCACAGGGGGAGCTGCCCGTGGTGCACCTGGGTCCACGCCAGCTTGGTCCAAGGGATGAATTCGGCGATCTGGTCGAACGCCTGGCGATCGTGGACGACCACGCTCGGGTTCCTCGACAAGCCGAAACGCGACACCCAGTCGAACGAGCCCAGGTAGGCGCCATGCGACAACGCCGGGGCCAAGACCGCGCCGGCCGCGGCCAAGACCCACAACACGCCGATCAGGTCGGGGACCGGGGAGCGACGGGGCCGGGCGCTCGAGGCGAGTGAGGTCCCGGTCATGTGGTCGAAAGTATTGCCGGTGGGTAGCGCGTCCCGGTTCGATGATCAGGGGTGTCGCCGGACGCCGACCGGCCCCTCCGAAGACCTACGCGGGCGCGCTGCCGCCGGTCTTCAGGGTGCTGGCGGTCTTGCGCCACTGCACCGTCGGGGCGATGGCTTGAAGGTCGACCCGGTCGCGGTGGCGGTCGACGACCTCGAGCAGGCCCTTGATCGTGGGCTCCTCGAGCAGATGCGGCACCAGGCCCAGGTCGAGGAGCTTGGTGTGCGCCGCCCGGTAGTAGTGCTCTTGCTTCTCCACCCGGGGGTCCTCGACGTGCTCGATGGTGCTGGCACCGGGATAGGCGTCGGCCACCATCTCGGCCAT
>JADGOL010000040.1 GCA_017882995.1 Acidimicrobiales bacterium
TCAGTCGCGTGGGGGTGCCCGTCTTGGTGCGCGTGTCGTACTTCCCGTCGTGGCACGCGACCGGTGCCCTCGGACCGTGGCGCTCGGAACCGAACCTCATGGTGGTCGTGCCGACGTCGCACGACGTCACCCTCAACTACGGGGCGAGCGGTCCGGACAAGCTCGGGATGCTGTTGAGCCTGGCCGGCCTGGTCGTACTGGGCGTGCTCGTCTGGCGCCGCTTCGCCTATCCCTGAGGTCGGTCCACCTCCCCGAGGTCCGTTCAACTCGGTGTCGAGAGCCCTTCTCCGACATGGCTCGAGGTCGGCGAGGATCACCATTCCCTAACTTCTCGCACACGGCTCCCAAATGCCCGGGGCCGATCATTCGGTCAGGCCCAGAACGGCGAAGGCCGCTTCAGAGGACCCTCATCGGGTCCGATGCAACGGGGAACGCCCATCTGGACCGAGGCGCACGAGGAGGGATGGAGATGAAGACACCGAGGCTCGTCACCGCGACACTGCTCGGCGCCGTCGCCGTGACATTGGCGGCCTGCGGAGCGGGAAGCTCGTCGCACGTCGTGGCCCGAGTCACCTCCACGACGTCGGTGCCGTCGACGTCCACCACGACCGCGGTGCCCGGCACCGTGGCGGGCCCGGCGCAGTCGCCTCCGGCCGGGGGCACACCGACGACGACTTCACCCTCCAACGCGCTCGACACAGAGACACTCGATCAGGTCGCCGCCGACCTCGGGGCCCTGGACAACAACCTCAACACGGCGAACTCCGACCTGAACCACCCGCAAGGAGATTCTTGAGATGAAGCACAACTTCGCACGTCGTATGGCAATGGGGGCAGCCGCGGCCGGAGCGGTCGTGGGGCTCGTCGTGACGATCCCGGGCGCGGCCTTGGCGGCACCGTCGACCACCACCACAACCGGGTCGAACACCGCCACCACCCAAGTGTCGAGCCCGAGATGCACTCCGACGACCTTCGCCCCGGCCCAGCAGGTGGTCGAGGCAGCCCTGGCGGGACGGGTCACAAAGCTCAACACGTTGTCGGCCGCGGCCAACAACGCCGCCAACCACCTGACGACCGGTGACCGACAGACGCTGCAGAACGACATCACCACCGTGGAGCTCCCGGGCATCGAGGCGCTGCAGACCCAGGCGCAGTCAGCCACCACGTGCGCGGGTCTGCGGGCCGTAGCCCACTCGATGGTCTACAACTACCGCGTCTACGTCGTCATGACGCCCCAGACGCGACTCACCGTCGTGATCGACGACGAGACCTACATCGAGGGCGTGCTCGTCAACCTCGAGCCCCAGATCGCCACCGCTATCTCGAACGCGCAGGCCGCCGGCAAGGACGTGACCGCGGCGCAGGCCGCCTTCAACGACTTGAAGAGCCAGGTGTCCAGCGCACAGGGCGCCACCAACGGGGAGTCGGCCCAGATCCTGGCGCAGACACCGACCGGTTTCCCCGGGAACTGGCCGGTCTTCCTGGCGGGACGCACCAACGCCACCAACGCGCACAACGACCTGCACGCCGCCTACGTCGACGCCGAGCACATCCGGGCCGACCTCCAGTAGTGGTGGGGGCCGAACCGGCCCTGCGTGAGACGCCGCCCGCGGTCACGCCCCCCGGCTCGATCCACGTCCGCCCCGGTGGCCGCGGTCGACCGATCAGGCCGGCCGCGGACACCGGGCCGCGGGGAGGCGACCAGGTAGGCTTCGGGCGCCATGACCGCACTCGATGCCGTGTTCAAGGCCTACGACGTGCGCGGGACGGTGCCCGAGCAGCTCGACGGCCGTAGCTGTCGTGCCATCGGATGGGCGTTCGCGCAGTTCGTGGGCACGAGTCGCATCTTGGTGGCGCGCGACATGCGGGAGTCGGGTGTGGAGCTCTCGGCCGCCTTCGCGAGCGGAGCCCGCAGCGCCGGGGCCACGGTCATCGACCTCGGGCTCGCTTCGACCGACATGATGTACTTCGCCTCGGGTCGACTCGACGCCCCCGGGGCGATGTTCACGGCGTCGCACAACCCCGCCGGCTACAACGGGATCAAGATGTGTCTGGCCGGCGCCAAGCCCGTCGGACAGGACACGGGGCTGGCGGTGATCCGCGACGAGGCGCAAGAGGCGCTCGTCTCGGGCGCGGACCAGGGCCCCGAGACCGGCGGCTACGAGCAGCACGAGCTGCTCGACGAGTACGCCGTGCACGTCCGCTCCTTCATCGACCCCCCGGCGCTGCGCCGGCTGAAGGTGGTGGCCGACACCGCCAACGGCATGGGGGGCCTCGTGGTCCCCAAGGCCTTCGAGGGTGTGCCCGTCGAGCTCGAGATCCTCTTCGGCGATCTCGACGGGACGTTTCCCAATCATCCCGCCGACCCCATCCAGGAAGAGAACCTCGCCGATCTGAAGAAGGCGGTCCTGGCCTCGAAGGCTGACATCGGGCTCGCTTTCGACGGGGACGCCGATCGCGTCTTCCTCGTCGACGAGCAGGCCCGGCCGGTGTCGGGCTCGCTCACCACCGCGCTGGTGGCGCGCGCCATGCTCGAGAAGCATCCCGGCGCCACGGTGCTCTACAACCTCATCTGCTCGAAGATCGTTCCCGAGACCATCGAACGCTACGGCGGCACCGCGGTGCGCACCCGGGTCGGCCATTCGTTCATCAAGCAGGTGATGGTGGACACCGGGGCGGTCTTCGGGGGTGAGCACTCGGGGCACTACTACTTCATGGACAACTACCGGGCCGACTCGGGGCTCATCGCGGCCATGGTGGTCCTCGAGGAGCTCTCCGCTGCGGGCGTGCCGTTGTCGGAGCTGCTCGCCCCGTACCGCAAGTACGCCGACTCGGGGGAGATCAACACCGAAGTGGCCGACCCCGCCACCGCGGTGGAATCGCTGGCCAAGCACTTCGGGGCCCAGGGGCTCGTCTGTGACCGCACCGACGGGCTGAGCGTCGACTTCGACGACTGGTGGTTCAACGTCCGCCCGTCGAACACCGAGCCGCTGCTCCGCCTCAACGTCGAAGCGGCTTCTCCCGCCGATTGCGACCGCCACACCGCGGAGCTCCTCGAGCTCGTGGCGGAGGTCCCCGGTGGAGGGCCTTCCTCCGGCCACTGAACAATCACGATCCGACACAAGACCCACGACCGACGCAAGACCCACGACCGACACAAGACCCACGACCGAAGTTGGGAGTACGACGACCGATGGCATTGGACCCCTTGCTACTGGAGGTGCTGGCTTGTCCCGAGGACAAGGGCCCGCTCCTGTACTTCGAGGACGAGAACCGGCTCTACAACCCGCGCCTGCATCGCAGCTACGAGGTGCGCGACGGGATCCCGGTCATGCTCGTCGACGAGGCCACCGCGGTCGATGACGCTGAGCACGACCGGCTCATGGCGAAGGCCAAGGACACCGGCGTCCGCAGCACGCTGAGTGCGGGCACCGACAAATGACCGACGAGGGCGTGCTCGACACGCTCGGCATGTTCGAGGTGACCGCCGGACTTCCCGAACAGGTGGCCGCCGCGGTCGGTGCCGCGCACGGTCTCGACGGGCTTCCCGAGCGCGAGTACGTCGAGAACGTCGTCGTGCTCGGCATGGGGGGCAGTGGGCTGGCCGGCGACGTCATGGTGGCCGTGGCCGGGCCCTTCGTCCCCGTGCCCATCACGGTGGTGAAGTCCTATGACCTCCCCGACTTCGTGGGCCGGGGATCACTCGTGTTCGCCATCTCGTTCTCGGGCAACACCGAGGAGACCGTCGAGGCGGCCGGAGAGGCGGCCAACGCCGGTGCGAGCCTCGTGGCCGTCACCGCCGGGGGCGAGCTCGGTCGGCTGGCCGAAGAGTGGGGCGCCCCGGTCGTGGCGGTGCCCACGACCATCCCCCAGCCCAGGGCGGCGCTCGGCGCCATGGCCATCCCGCCCCTCGTGGTCCTCGAGGACATCGGGCTCTTCCCCGGCGCCGCCACCTGGGTGGCCCTGGCGGTCGACCAGCTCAAGTACCGCCGCGACCGGCTCGTCCAGCCCGGGAGCGCCGCCGAGGAGGTGGCCCGCCGGATCGGTCGCACCATCCCCCTCATCCACGGTGCCCAGGCCGTGGGCGCCGCCGCCGCGATCCGGTGGAAGGCACAGGTCAACGAGAACGCCAAGGCACCGGCGTTCGCGGCGGTCTACCCCGAGCTCTGTCACAACGAGATCGCCGGTTGGGGCCAGCACGGGGACGTGACCCGCCAGGTCATCACCCTGATCAACCTGCGCCACGACGCCGAGCATCCCCAGCTGGCCCGGCGCTTCGCCTTCGTCTCGGATGTGCTTCGGGAGGTCGTAGCTGACATCATCGAGGTGCGCGCCCAGGGTGAGGGGGACCTGGCACAGCTGCTCGACCTGATGCTCGTGGGGGACTTCGTATCGCTCCAACTCGCTGCCCGAGAAGGCATCGACCCGGGGCCGGTGCCGGTCCTCGAGGAGTTGAAGCGGCGTCTGCTCGAGCCATAGACGACCTCCGCCGGGCCCGAGAAGCCCGCTAGGCCCAGACAACACAGCCTGTCAATCACACGAGGAGCACGAGGAGCACACAATGTCCACGTCCGCCACTGATCACGACGTCGCCGATCTCGATCTCGCCGATCTCGGTCACCAGCGCATCGCATGGGCCGACGCCAACATGCCGGTGCTGACGTCGATCCGGGAGCGCTTCGCCAAGGAGCGCCCGCTGTCGGGCGCCGTCATAGCGGCGTGCCTGCATGTCACCACCGAGACCGCCAACCTGCTGCGGACGCTCAAGGCGGGAGGTGCCGAGGTCCTGATCTGCGCCTCGAACCCCTTGTCGACCCAGGACGACGTGGCCGCGTCTCTGGTGCGAGACGAGAACATCCCCACCTTCGCGGTCAAGGGTGAGAACGCCGAGCTCTACTACGCGCACATCGACGCGCTGCTCGACCGTCACCCCACGATGACCATGGACGACGGCTGCGACACGGTGTCGCGGATCCACTCGACTCGTCCGGACCAGGTGTCGGAGATCCTGGCCGGAACCGAAGAGACGACGACCGGTGTCATCCGCCTGCGGGCCATGGAAGCCGAAGGTGCGCTCAAGTACCCGATCGTGGCCGTCAACGACGCGGATACCAAGCACATGTTCGACAACCGCTACGGGACCGGGCAGTCCACGCTCGACGGCGTCATCCGGGCCACCAACGTCCTCCTGGCGGGCAAGCGCGTCGTGGTCGCCGGCTATGGCTACTGCGGCAAGGGTGTGGCCAGCCGGGCACGCGGTCACGGAGCCCAGGTCATCGTGACCGAGATCAACCCGCTGCGGGCCCTCGAGGCCGTCATGGACGGGTTCCGCGTCGAGCCCATGGAGGTGGCCGCGGCGGAGGGCGACATCTTCATCACCGTGACCGGCAACCGTGACGTGTTGCGCGCCGAGCACTTCGAGCGCATGCAGGACGGGGCCATCGTCGCCAACTCCGGGCACTTCGACATCGAGATCGACCTGATCAAGCTGGCCGAGATGTCCGAAGGCCAGCGGCGCCACGTCCGACCGATGGTCGAGGAGTTCTCAGTGCGGGGCAAGCACATCCTCGTCATTGCCGAGGGCCGGCTCGTCAACTTGAGTGCGGCCGAGGGTCACCCCGCCGCGGTCATGGACATGAGCTTCGCCAACCAGGCACTTGCCGCGGAGTGGGTCATGGCCAACGCGGCGACACTCGAGAAGCGTGTCTATGACGTCCCTCGCACCATCGACGCCGAGATTGCCCGTCTCAAGCTCGAGACCATGGGTATCGACATCGACCGCCTCACCGCGGCGCAGGAGGAGTACCTCGGCTCCTGGCAGACCGGCACCTGACGCCGGCACCTGACACCGGCACCGCGTACGGGCACGCCAACAGCCATGTTTGCATCGTGCCCGAGACATTCGGGACTTTGAGGCGTACGCTGTGATCGTGGATCGCGTCCGGGTCTGTGGTTGCAAGTCGAGGCCAGTCGCAGGCGAAACGACCCACGTAAGGCAACTCATGGTTGCTGAGCATGGTGCGACTTAGAAGTAAGCCCTGCCTGTCGGGGCACCGACTCTCGGTGTTCGACGGAGAAGGAGCGAAGCAGGCCGTCGTGGGTGTCGTCGGGCGGTGCGGGTCAACCGTGCCGTCGCCGACAACCGGGTCGCCAACTCCTCTGCAGGCGAGTGTGGGGACAAAGACCAGGTCAGCCGGACGCGATTCACACGCATCGAACATGTCAGCCCAACGGGAAGGGAGTACCCGACCCACGGCCTGAAGGAGGTGCGGCGGTGGACGTCGCCGTTCAGGGTGCCAAGCAGACCGCGCCCGAAGAAATCCAGGCGCTCGCACGGGCGAAGGTGGCCAAGCTCGGGAGGTTGACCCCCGTGCTCGAGCGAGCCGAAGTGCGCCTGTCCGAGGATCGCGACGCCCCGGGATCGGGGCGCAAGGTCTGCGAGGTCACCATCACCGGTCACGGCCACACCTTGCGGGCCAAGGCCGCCGCGGACGAAGTGCCCGTCGCCGTGGACAAGGTCGTCGACAAGCTCGAGCACCAGGTCGAGCGGTTGAAGGGAAAGCTCGTGGGGCGCTCGCACCCCCGCCGCTCCCACACGCTTCCCAAGGACTGACCGCACCGGCGCTGGAGCAGGCCGCTGGGCAGGCCCTGAGCAGGCCAATCGACCGGTGGTGTCGTCCCCCCGGCGTCGTCGAGAGCTGCAAAGCGCCGCTGAGCGGGCATGGCCCGGCAGTAGACTGCCGGCGTCATGAGTGTCTTTACGCGCGTCCTGCGGGCCGGCGAGGGGAAGAAGGTCCGCCGGCTGGCAGAGCTCGTTCCCCTCATCAACGAGCTCGAGCCCGAGATGGAAGCCCTGTCCGACGACGACCTGGCCCATCGCACCGTCGACTTCAAGGAGCGGATCGCCAACGGCGAGACCCTTGACGACCTCCTCATCGACGGCTTCGCCACGGTGCGCGAGGCGGCGTGGCGGGTGCTCGGCCAACGCCACTTCGACGTGCAGCTCATGGGTGGCATGGCGCTGCACTTCGGGTGGATCGCCGAGATGAAGACCGGCGAGGGCAAGACCTTGGTCTCGACGCTTCCCGTGTACCTCAACGCCTTGTCGGGGCGCGGCATGCACGTCATCACCGTGAACGACTATCTGGCCCGACGGGACGCCGACTGGATGGGTCAGGTGCACCGCTTCCTCGGGCTCACCGTCGGTCGGGTGAGCCCCGAGCTCCCCGACTTCGAGGACAAGCGCCTCGCCTACGCGTGCGACGTCACCTACGGTACCAACACCGAGTTCGGCTTCGACTACCTGCGCGACAACATGGCACGGTCGCGCGAGCACATGGTCCAGCGCGGCCACGTGTACGCCATCGTCGACGAGGTCGACTCGATCCTCATCGACGAGGCCCGGACGCCACTCATCATCTCGGGCCCGGCGTCGGAGTCGGCCAAGCTCTACTACCAGTTCGCCGGGCTCGTCCGTACCTTGAAGCGCGACGAGGACTACGAGGTCGACGAGGAGAAGCGGATCGCCTATCCCACCGAGGCGGGCGTGGCCAAGGTCGAGGCCCAGGTGGGCGTGGACAACATGTACGAGATGGTGTCGGTCAACTACGTGCACCACCTCACCCAGGCGCTGCGGGCCAAGGAGCTCTACCAACGCGACAAGGACTACCTCGTGGCAGGCGGCGAGGTGAAGATCGTCGACGAGTTCACGGGACGGACCCTCGAGGGGCGGCGGTGGTCCGACGGCCTGCACCAGGCGGTCGAGGCCAAAGAGCGGGTCCAGATCAAAGAGGAGAACCACACCTGGGCCACGGTCACCCTCCAGAACTACTTCCGGCTCTACGAGAAGTTGTCGGGCATGACCGGGACCGCAGAGACCGAGGCGGCGGAGTTCGCCACCACCTACAACATCCCGGTGGTGCCGATCCCGACCAACGTGCCCATGATCCGTTCCGACCAGGCCGACCTCATCTACAAGTCCGAGGACGCCAAGTTCGCGGCCGTGGTCGACGACATCGTCGAGCGCTACGAGACCGGACAACCCGTCCTCGTGGGCACGGCCTCGGTCGCCAAGTCCGAGCAGCTCTCCAAGCTGCTCGAGCGCCGGGGCATCCCGCATCAGGTCCTCAACGCCAAGCAGCACACCCGGGAGGCCGAGATCGTGACCCAGGCCGGCCGGCTGCACGCCGTCACGGTGGCGACGAACATGGCCGGTCGAGGCGTGGACATCCTTCTCGGAGGCAATCCCGAAGGCCTGGCGCGCCAAGAGGCGATCGGGAAGGGCTTCGACCTCGACACCGACGAGGGCGCCGCGGAGTACGAGAAGCTTCTGGCCCGATTCGAGAAGGATTGCAACGACGAGGGCGACCAGATCCGCGAGCTCGGCGGGGTCTACGTGCTCGGTAGTGAGCGACACGAGTCCCGGCGGATCGACAACCAGCTCCGGGGCCGGTCGGGTCGCCAGGGTGACCCCGGCGAGAGCCGGTTCTTCTTGTCGCTCGAGGACGAGCTCATGCGCCTGTTCGCCACCGGCGCCATGCAGTGGGTGATGGGCCGGACCCTCCCCGACGACGTCCCCATCGAGGCCAAGATGGTGACCAAGGCCATCGAGCGAGCCCAGCACACCGTCGAGGGTCGCAACGCCGAGATCCGCAAGGACGTGCTCAAGTACGACGAGGTCCTCAACGAGCAGCGCAAGGTCATCTACGCGCGCCGGCTCCAGGTCATCGACGGCGAGGACCTGCGGGAGCACACCGAGGAGCTGCTCGAGCAGACCATCGACGAGTTGGTGCGTTCGGCGTGTCCCGGTGAATTCCCCGAGGCGTGGGAGCTCGAGCGATTGCTGGCCGAGGTGACGCAGTACTACCCGACGGGGTTCACCGTCGAGGACCTCGCCGAGGCGGTCACCGCCTCGCAGATCGCCGAGAGCCTCCTGGCCGAGGCGCTCGACGCGTATCACGCCCGTGACGCGGTGTTCCCCGGAGGTGAGGACGAGGCGCGCGCCGTCGAGCGCGAGGTGATGATGCAGATCATCGACCAGCGCTGGCGCGACCACCTGGCCGAGATGGACTACCTGCGCGAGGGGATCAACCTCCGGGCCATGGGCCAGCAGGACCCGCTCGTGGCGTGGCAGCGCGAAGGATTCTCGATCTTCGGCCAGATGATGGACGCCATCGACGACGACTACCTGCGCTACGTGATGCACGTCCAGGTCGTGACCGAGCCCGCCCCCGAGCCCGATCTCTCCCACGCCAGCTACCAGGCGGCCGACGACCCGGTCCAGGGGGCGAGCCTCCTCGAAGTCATGCGGGCGTCTGCTCCGGCCGAGGTGGCCGCCGCCGGCGCGGGCGTGCCCGCCGGGCTGGACATGGGCGGCATGCCCGTCCCCGGTGGCCAGGTCTCGCCTCGCCATCAGGCCGACGAGGAGACCCAGGCGCCACTCGTGAAGGCCCCGACCGAGAAGCTCGGGCGCAACGAGCCGTGCTGGTGCGGGAGCGGTAAGAAGTTCAAGCTCTGTCATGGCGCGGTCTGAGCCCGCCGGAGCGGGTGACCAGCGCGACCTCCGGGGCGAGCTGGCGTCGCTGCGCAAACGACTCGAGGAAGCCGAGGGCTATCTGGGCCTGGAGCGGTTGCGGGAGCGGCAGGCCGAGCTCGAGCTCGAGGTGTCGCGCCCTGACCTGTGGGACGACCCCGATGTGGCCCGGCGGGTGACGTCGGAGTTCAGCTCCGTCAACGACGACATCACCATGCTGGAGGACCTCGGCGCCAAATTGTCCGACGCCGAGGAGCTCCACCAACTCATCATCGACGAGTCCGACGACTCGTTCATGGGAGAGCTCACCGACTCCGTCGACGACCTCACCAAGCGACTGTCGGACCTCGAGCTGCGATCACTGTTCTCGGGCGAGTACGACGAACGCGACGCCATCGCCGAAGTGCATGCCGGCACCGGGGGCACCGACGCCCAGGACTGGTGCGAGATGCTGCTGCGGATGTACCTACGGTGGGCAGAACGGCGCGGGTTCGCGTACGAGGTCGACGAGACCACCGAAGGCCAAGAAGCCGGGCTGCTGTCGGCCACGTTCATCGTGAAGGGCAGGTTCGCCTACGGCTTGTTGTCGGCCGAGCGTGGCGTGCACCGGCTCGTGCGCATGTCACCGTTCGACTCCCAGCACCGTCGCCAGACGAGCTTCGCCTCTGTCGACGTGATCCCGTTCCTCGAAGACGCCGGGACCGAGATCGCCATCGACGACAAGGACCTGCGCATCGACACCTACCGGTCTTCGGGCGCGGGGGGACAGCACGTCAACAAGACCGACTCGGCGGTCCGGCTCACGCACCTGCCCACCGGCATCGTGGTGTCGTGTCAGAACGAGCGGAGCCAGCACCAGAACAAGGCGCGGGCCATGCAGATCCTGGCGGCCAAGCTCGCCGAGGTCCAGCGCGCCGAGCGGCGTTCGGAGCTCGACTCGCTGTCGGGGCCCAAGGCGGACGTGGCGTGGGGGAGTCAGATCCGGTCGTACGTGATGGCGCCGTACCAGATGGTGAAGGACCTGCGCACCGAGTACGAGACCGGCAACGTCGACGCCGTGCTCGACGGTGACATCGACGCCTTCATCGAGGCCGAGCTCCGCCGCCGCCGGCCCGTGGGCGACTAGGGGCCACGCGTGGGCGATTCCGTAGTGCCGAGCAGCCGACCTGTGTGTGGTGAAGCGAGACTGGTAGAGTCGTACCGCCCTCGTGTGCCACAACGGCCGATGGCGGTTGGGGCATGCCGCCGAGGACTCACTCGATGATCACTTTCGAGAACGTCAGCAAGACCTACAAGAGCGGCTCGACCGCGCTGCGCGACGTGTCGATCGACATCGACAAAGGCGAGTTCGTCTTCCTCGTGGGCCCGTCGGGGTCGGGAAAGACGACGTTCATCCGCCTGCTCCTGCGCGAGGAGGATCCCGACGACGGGCGCATCTGGGTGGCGGGCCGCGACATCTGTCATCTCAGCCAGTGGCGGATTCCCTACCTTCGGCGCAACATCGGGTGTGTGTTCCAGGACTTCCGGCTGCTCCCCAACAAGTCGGTGTTCGAGAACGTGGCGTTCGCGCTCGAGGTGATCGGGCGACCCAAGCACGTGATCGCGCTGCAGGTCCCGCAGGTGCTCGATCTGGTGGGGTTGTCGAAGAAGCACGAAAGCCTCCCCGGAGAGTTGTCCGGTGGCGAGCAGCAGCGCGTGGCCGTGGCGCGCGCCTTCGTGAACCGGCCTCTGGTCGTCCTGGCCGACGAGCCCACCGGGAACCTCGACCCTGCCACCAGTCAGGGGATCATGCGCCTGCTCGACAGGATCAACCGCACCGGCACCACGGTGGTGGTCGCCACCCACGACGCCGGCATCGTGGACCAGATGCGCCGGCGGGTCATCGAGCTCGACCACGGGACCCTGGTGCGCGACCAGGCCCGGGGCGTCTACGGCATGGCACCCGCCGGTATGGCTCCCGAGGACCAGCTCCAGAAGGGCGCGCACTGAGGTGCCGGTCTCGTTCGACTACGTGGCGCGCGAGACGGCGTCGAACCTGTGGCGCAACCGGCTCATGACCATCGCCGCGGTGCTCACCGTCGGGGTGTCGTTGTCGCTCGTGGGCGCGTCGCTGCTGCTGCGCCAGGGGGTGGCGCACGCCACCACCCAATGGGCGCACGGCGTCGACGCCATCGTGTGGCTCAACCCCAACATCTCCACCGCCCAGACCGCCGGCGTCGAGCATCAGGTCAAGCAACTTCCCTATGTCCGGTCCATCACGTACCGCTCTCAGGCTTTCGACCTCAACGAGTCCAAGCACCTCCTCACCCCACCCGAGTACCAGGTGCTCACCGTCGAGACGATGCCCGCCTCGTTGCGGATCCAGCTCGACAACCCGAGTGAGGCGCTGGCCATCGCCCGTCAGTTCGACAAGTTCCCGGGTGTGAAGAGCGTGGCGGTGCCCACCAAGACGATCCACAACATCCAGACCGTCAGCCGGATCCTGCAATTGGTCTTCGTGGTGCTGGCGGTCATCTTGTTGCTCTCCGCGTCGGTGCTCATCATCAACACCATCCGCCTGGCCATCTTCGCCCGTCGACGAGAGGTGTCGGTCATGAAGCTGGTGGGCGCCACCAACTGGTTCATCCGGGTCCCGTTCATGTTCGAGGGGGTGGCCCAGGGCCTGTTCGGCGCGCTGTTCGCGTCGTTGACGGTGTTCTCGCTGCATTTCCTGCTCGACAGCTTCGCCAACATCAAGACCGGGAACATCTGGTATCAGATGCGGATGCCCACCGGTGAGGTGATCATCACCAGCCTCGTGGTGGTGCTGATCGGCGTGGTGATCGGATCCTTCGGGTCCTACCTCGGGATCCGGCGGTTCCTCGACGCCTGATCCTCGCCCGGGTTCGCGGTCGAGCCCGAGGACCTCAGCCCTTGTTGGCGCCGTTCTCCCTCACGAAGTCGTTGACGGCGTAGTACGCGTCGATCGACTCGCCGGCGTCGCCCCAGAACCCGTCGAGAATGTCATAGGACATGGTGCGCTGATCGACGAAGTAGTTGTTGACGTCGGTGATCTCGAGCTCGCCGCGTCCTGAGGGCTCGAGGGTGCCGATGACCTCGAACACCGAGGGGTCGTAGCAGTAGATGCCGGTCACGGCGTAGTTGCTCGGGGGGTCCTCGGGCTTCTCGATGATGTGGGTGATGCGGCGCTCGGCGTCGAACTCGGGGACACCCAGGTGGCGAAGGTGGGCGGGGTCATCGGCCTCGGTGAGGACGATGCGGGCCCCGCCCCCCTGGCGGGCGAAGTGCTCGACAGTGGGTCGGAAGGTGCGCTCGACGATGTTGTCCCCGAGCATCACGAGGACCGAGTCACCGGCCACGAACCGCTCGGCGAGGCCCAGTGCCTCGGCGATACCACCGGGCCGGTCCTGGTACGCGTAGCTGAGCCGGTCGATGCCGTGCTCGTGGCCGTTGCCGAGCAGCCGGAGGAACTCACCGGCATGGGTGCCACCGGTCACGAGCATCATCTCGTTGATCCCGGCCAGCACGAGCGCCTCGATGGCGTAGCTGATCATGGGCCGGTCGTAGATGGGCAGGAGGTGCTTGTTGGTGATGCGGGTGAGCGGGTGGAGCCGGGTGCCGCTGCCTCCCGCCAGGATGACGCCTTTCACGACCCGATCCTAACGGAGGTTCCCCGCCGCACCCGGGTCGAGCCTCCCGGGTGCCGTCGACGGGGAAGGGGACCGTCCCCACCGGGTCAGGACGTCATCGGCGAGGGCCGGCCACGCGGACTTCGCCCACGGGCCGAAGTCCCGGTCACACAGCGACGCGCACGCCACCTCGGCGTCGGGGTCGACCCACAAGAAGCTGCCCGACTGCCCGAAATGCCCGAATGTGGCCGGCGAGTTCCGGGCGCCGGTCCAGTGCGGTGCCTTGGCGTCACGGACCTCGAAGCCCAGGCCCCAGTCGCAGGGGTCGAACCGGCCGAAACCCGGCAACACTCCGGCCAGGCCCGGGAACGCCACCGCCGTGGCGCCCGCCAACGTGGAGGGTGCCACCAGGCGCGGCGCCAGGAGCTCGGCCCCGAGGGCGAGGAGGTCGCGCAGAGGGCCACGCGCGCCCGATGCCGGCGAGGTCCCGGGAGGGAGCTCCGTCGCGGTCATCTCGAGAGGGAGGACCACGCCGGCGCGCAGATAGTCGGAGAAGGGCATGCCCGAGGTGAGCGACACGACGTCGGCGAGCAGCTCGTAGCCGATGTTGGAATAGATCCGGCGCCGTCCCGGCGCGGTGAGAGGCTGCGCGGCGTCGGGCCCGAGACCCGACGCGTGGGCGAGGAGATGACCGACGGTGGACCCCGGAGGCCCGGCCGGGTCGTCGAGGCCGAGCGTGCCCTCTTCCGCCGCGACGAGGACCGCCATGGCGACGAGCAACTTGGTGACCGACGCCCACGCGAAGGGCGCGTCGAGGTCGCCGGTGTGTTCGGCGACCTCGACCGCGCCACCGGGTGTCCGGCGGACCACGCCGGCGGCGGCCGAGCCCACGGGCCACTGCGCCAGCGCGCCGAGGGAGTGTGGTGGCAGCGGGCCCGTGTCGTTCAGGTGGGGGTCGAGGCCCACTCGGTGGTCTCGGCCCGCATGCGCGAGTAGTCCACCTTGCCCGCCGGGGAACGCCCGATGGTCTCGACGAAGTGCACGCGCTTGGGGGCCTTGAAGGCGGCCAGATGGCCGCGGACCTGGGCGATGAGCTCTGCTTCTGTGGCCGACGCCCCGGGGCGGAGCTCGACCGCGGCCGCCACCACCTGACCGAAGCGCTCGTCGGGGATCGCCACGGCCACGGCGTCGACGACCGCCGGGTGGAGCTTCAGGGCCTCTTCCACCTCTTCGGGGAACACCTTCTCGCCGCCGGTGTTGATCACGACCGACCCGCGGCCCAGAAGGTGGATGGCGCCGTCGGCGTCGACGGTGGCGAAGTCCCCGGGAACCGAGTAGCGGATGTCGTCGATCACCTTGAACGTGCTGGCGGACTTGTCGGGGTCCTTGTAGTAGCCGACGGGGTTGCGCCCGCCGAGGGCGAGCACCCCGACCTCATCCGAACCCGGGGTGACGTCCTTGTTCGACTCGAGGTCGAGGACCCGCACGTCGGGGCTCAAGGTGAAGCGCGCCGTGTGCTCCGCGGTGGTGCCGCTCGACACCGAGGTCCCCATACCGAGAGCCTCCGAGGAGGAGAAGGCGTCGATGAGCATCAGGTTGGGATGATGGTGGAGCAGGCCCCGCTTGGTCTCCTCGCTCCACATGACCCCCGAGGACACGAAGGCGAGCAGTGTCGAGAGCCTCCATCGGCCGGGATGTTCGTCGAGGGCGCGCAGAATGGGCTTGGCGAAGGCGTCACCCACGATGGCGATGGTGTTGACGTTGTCGGCGTCGACGGTGTCGAGGAGCTCGACGGGGTCGAAGTGGCGGTTGGTGAGCGTCACGATGCATCCGCCCACGGTCATGGCCGCCATGGCCGTGAACCCCCCCGTGCCGTGCATGAGCGGACAGGCGGGGAGGTGGAGGGGCCCGGGGCCCACGATGGTCTTGCGGACGCCGTCGGTGCCCCCGTCCTCGGGCACCCGCAACAGGTTCCCGGCATTGAGCTTGGCGAACAGGTCGTCCTGGCGCCACATGACGCCTTTGGGCATCCCCGTGGTGCCGCCGGTGTAGAGGAAGTAGAGATCGTCTCCCGAACGGGCCCATGGTGCGGCCGGTCGGGGCGCCCCGCTTTGCGCAGCGCGCTCATAGGGTGTCGCCCATGACGGGCATTGGTCGGTGCCGTCGTCCACCCACAGCCAGGCTCGGACCCGGGGCACGCGTGACCTGAGCCCGGCGATGCGCTCGGAGAAGGCGCCGTGGAAGATGACCACGACCGCATCGGCGTTGTCCCACAGGTAGACGAGCTCGTCGTCGGTGTAGCGGTAGTTGGTGTTCACCGGCACGAGCCCGACCTTCAAGATGGCGAAGGTCGACTCCATGTACTCGGGACAGTTGTAGAGGTAGTGCGCCACCTTGTCCTGATGGGCCACCCCGAGGTCGAGGAGGAACTGGGCCACGCCGTTGGCGCGCCGTTCGGTGTCGGCCCAGGTGAGGCGGCGCTCGCCATGGATGGCACTGGGCCCATCGGGCACGGTCTCGGCGACGGTTTCCCAGACATCAGCGAAGTTCCAATCGGTCACGGCGGCAGCCTACGCTGCTTCGCTGTGGACCTCGCCCTGCCCGGAGACGATCACCCGGCTCGCGCCGAGTTCCGGACCTGGCTGGCCGCCAACCCCGATCCTTCGCCGCGTCAGCTCGCCGGGGCCGGCTATGTGGCTCCGCATTGGCCGCGTCCGTGGGGCCTCGACGCGGATCCCATCGCCCAGCTCGTCATCGACGACGAGATGCGTCGGGCCGGTGTGCGCCGGCCCTTCAACCAGATCGGCATCGGCTGGGCGGGGCCCACGCTGGTCCATGCCGGCACCGAGGCCCAGAAGCAGCGCTATCTCCTGCCGTTGCTGGCGGGCGAGGAGATCTGGTGTCAGTTGTTCTCCGAGCCCGGCGCGGGATCGGACCTGGCCGGGCTCTCGACCCGGGCCGTGCGCGACGGCGACGAATGGGTGGTGAGCGGCCAGAAGGTGTGGACGAGCTTTGCCCACATCGCCGCGTTGGGGATCCTCCTGGCGCGCACCGAGCCCGATGTCCCGAAGCATCGGGGCATCTCGTATTTCGTGTGCCCCATGGACGCGCCCGGCGTCACCATCCGCCCCATCGTCGACATGACCGGTGACCACGCCTTCAACGAGGTGTTCCTCGACGAGGTGCGCCTGCCGGCGCAGAACCTCGTCGGCGAGGTGAACGGTGGTTGGGCCCTCGCCAAGGTGACGCTCGGCAACGAGCGGGTGTCGTTGTCGGGGGAGGGCGCGTTGTGGGGACAGGGGCCGACCGTCGGCGACCTGCTCGACATCGTCCGGCGCGGCGGAGGAGTGCGCGACGCCGGACTGCGCCAGCGCCTGGCACGGCTGTTCATCGAAGGCGAGGTGCTGCGGCTCATCCGGCTGCGCACCGTCAGCGCGGCGGTGGCGGGCCGGGCGCCGGGCCCCGAGGCGTCGGTGCGCAAGGCCCTCGCCGACGACCACGGGCAGCGGGTCATGGAGCTGGCCCAGGCGATGGCGGGGACCTTCGGCATGTTGGCCGACGCCGGTCCCGCCGAAGGCTTGGCGTCGAAGCCAGGGACGAGAGCCGCCGCGCCGGGCGGTGCCGGTGACTTGTGGCCGTCGCCGGTGTGGGCCAAGGGGTATCTCTTCTCGAGGGCGCTCACCATCGGCGGCGGCACCGCCGAGGTGCAGCGCAACATCATCGCCGAGCGCGTGCTCGGGCTTCCCCACGACGTCGACGTCGAGGCGTCTCGGTCGTGGGCGGAAGCGCGCCGCGCCGTTCAGGCCTGAGGCTCCTCTTCTTCCTCTTCTTCTTCTGGACTCATCCCGGGCGCGGCGCGCCCATGGCTCGTTCGACGACACGCCGGACGAAGGCGGCGAAGGCGTCGGGATGGCTGAGCGGCGCGCCATGGGCGGAGCCGGGGATCTCGATGACCTCGGCATCGGGGACGAGCTCGACGAGCGCGTCGATGGCGCGTCGGTGGTGCGGGATCGACGCGCCGCCGCGCCCGAGGACCAGGGGCACGCGCAATTGCGCCAGGTCGAACGGCGCGCCGTGGCGACGGATGTCGGAGAGCTCGGCCACGAGGGCGGGGCCGTCGGCCTGGCGATCGGCGCGCGCCTGGTCGGTCAGACGGTCCCACCCGGCGTCACCCACCACGCGGCGGAAGAACCCCTCGGCGAAGGTGGCGGGGTCCTCATCCGCGATGCTCGAGGCGGTCCGGCGCGGCCACCACTCGCACCACGGGAGGGGTGGCTCGTAGGCGCCGACGGCACCGATGACGTCCGGGGCTTCGATGGCGGCGCCGAGCGCCACGTCGCCGCCATAGGAATGGCCCACGACGACCGCCGGCCCATCGCCCACCAACGCGACGAGGTCGGCGACGTGCTCGTCGAGGGAGCGGGCCACGGGCATGGCGCGTGAGTGGTGGTAGCCGCGCCGGTCGTAGGTGACGACGTGAAGATCGGCGAGACGCCGCACGGTGCGTGCGAAGGACGCCCCCCGGTCCAGTGAACCGTGGACGAGCACCACGGTGGGCGTGGGCCCCGGTGTGTCACCTCGGTGGTCGACGACGTGGAGGCCGTCAGGGCGCGTGCTCAAGGCCCGATCACCGGTGCCCAGCCCGGCTCGATCACCGCGTTGGCCACGAACATGGTGCGCAAGACTAATGCCTGGTGCACATGGGGCTTCCCGTCGAGGTGCCCCGGTAAGATCGTTGTGATGCCACAAGACCAGGCCAGAGCCACGAGTCCGCCTGTCGGTGGTGCTTTTGGCCCCAATGCCTGGCTCGTCGACGACATGTTCGAGGAGTACCGCAACGACCCGTCGTCGGTGAGCGAGAGCTGGCGCGAGTTCTTCGCCGACTACGTCCCCGGGGGCGTGGCCACCGCGGCGATGCCGGCGCCGCCGGCCCTGGCGCCCCCCGCCGCCGTCGAACCGGCGCCAGCGCCGTCCCCGGCCGCGGCTCCGACGGGGAGCCCGACGTCCACCGCTCCGACGTCCACCGCTCCGACGTCCTCCGCTCCGACGTCCACCGCTCCGACGTCCACCGCTCCGACGTCCTCCGACACGACCGCCCCCGTCCCGTCCCCGCTTCGGGGCGCGGCGGCGCGCATCGCGCAGAACATGGCCGCGTCGCTCACGGTCCCGACCGCCACGAGCGTGCGAACGGTCCCGGCCAAGCTCCTCGAGGTGAACCGGTCGATCGTGAACCAGCACCTGGCCCGCACCTCGGGCGGAAAGGTGAGCTTCACCCATCTGATCGGCTTCGCCGTGGTGCGGGCGCTCGAGGCGGTCCCCGCGCTCAACTCGAGCTTCGTGCCCGACGTCGACGGGACGGGGAAGCCCGGGGTCATCCGCCACGACCACGTCGGGCTGGGTTTGGCGGTGGACCTCGAGAAGTCCGACGGCACGCGCACCTTGTTGGTCCCGGTGATCAGCGCGGCCGAGGCCCTGGACTTCCGGGGCTTCGTGATCGCCTACGAGGAGCTCGTGCGCAAGGTCCACACCGCCAAGGCGACGCCCGACGACTTCGCCGGCGCCACGGTCACGCTCACGAACCCCGGCACCCTGGGGACGATGCAGTCGGTGCCGAGGCTCATGGCCG
Source organism: Acidimicrobiales bacterium (assembly GCA_017882995.1). Taxonomy (GTDB): domain Bacteria; phylum Actinomycetota; class Acidimicrobiia; order Acidimicrobiales; family UBA8190; genus Chersky-840. The sequence continues at coordinate 18,788 of JADGOL010000040.1, forward strand.
GCCAAGGGGCGATCATCGGCGTCGGGGCCCTCGGGTACCCCGCCGAGTTCCAGGCCGCCGATCGGCGCAGCCTGGCCGAGATCGGAGTCGGGCCTGTCGTCACGCTGACGTCGACGTACGACCACCGGATCATCCAGGGCGCGGAGTCGGGGCTGTTCCTCACGTACATGACCGAATGCCTGACGGGGAAGCACGACTTCTACGAGTCGGTGTTCGCGGCGATGGACGTGCCTTATCAACCCGTCCGCTGGCAGGCCGATGTCAACGCCGTCGACAGCGAGCAGATGCGGTTGGTGAAGCAGGTCCATGTCCAGAGCCTGATCAACATGTACCGGGTACGGGGCCACCTCATCGCGGACCTCGACCCTCTCTCGGCCGAGCCCCGACCGCTGCACGCGGAGCTCGACCCCACCACCTACGACCTCACCTTGTGGGACCTCGACCGCGAGTTCGTGGTCGACGGCCTGGCGGGACGCCACACCCTCACCCTGGGCGAGGCGCTCGACCTCTTGCGCGACGCCTATTGCCGGACACTGGGCATCGAGTACATGCACATCCAGGATCCCGAGCAGAAGCGGTGGATCCAGCAGCACACCGAAGGCGTGCCCACCACGCTCGACCCCGTCGAGCAACGCCACATCCTCGACCGCCTCAACGCCGCCGAGGCCTTCGAGCGCTTCCTCCACACCAGGTACGTGGGCCAGAAGCGGTTCGGCCTGGAAGGGGCGGAGTCGACCATCGTGCTCCTCGACACCGTCCTGGAGGAGTGCGCTCGGGCCGGAACCACCGAGGCGGTGCTCGGCATGGCGCACCGGGGCAGGCTGAATGTCCTCGCCAACATCGTGGGCAAGTCCTACGGCGAGATCTTCCGCGAATTCGAGGGCGACCTCGACCCCGATTCGGTCCAGGGCTCAGGAGACGTCAAGTACCACAAGGGGGCCTCGGGCAAGTTCGTCGCCCGGGCCGGATCCGAGCTCACGGTCACCTTGGCGTCGAACCCGTCGCATCTCGAGGCGGTCGACCCCGTCGTCGAGGGCATGGTCCGGGCCAAGCAGGACATGCTCGGTGGGGACCGGTCTCTCCACGTGCTGTCGGTGCTCGTCCACGGCGACGCCGCCTTCGCGGGCCAAGGCGTGGTGGCGGAGACCCTCGAGCTGTCCCAGCTGACCGGATACCACACGGGGGGAACGATCCACGTGGTGGTGAACAATCAGTTGGGGTTCACCACCGCTCCCGAGTCGGCTCGTTCGTCGCTCTACCCGACCGACGTCGCCAAGATGGTCCAGGCGCCGATCTTCCATGTGAACGGTGACGACCCCGAAGCCTGTCTGCGAGCGGCGCGCCTGGCATTCGGCTTCCGCCAGACGTTCCACAAAGACGTCGTGATCGACCTGGTCTGCTACCGGCGCCACGGCCACAACGAAGGCGACGACCCCAGCTACACCCAGCCCAGGATGTACGCCATCATCGAGGGCAAGCGCTCGGTGCGAAAGCTCTACACCGAGTCGCTCGTGCGCCGCGGTGACATCACCGTCGAGGAGGCCGAACGAGCCCTCGAGGACTTCCAGGCGCGCCTGCAGGTGGCACTGGACGAGACACGCCAGACCGCGCCGCCCCAGCCGACCGTCCTGCCGACAGCACCGGTGCGGCCCGCCTCGAGCCCGGCGTTGTCCACCGGGGTGGCGCGCCGCGAGCTCGAGCGCTTGGCCGTGGCGGCCACGACGGTGCCCGAGGGTTTCACCGTGCATCCGAAACTGCTCCGGCAGTTCGAGCAGCGGGCCCAGATGGTGGCGGCCGGCGATGTGGACTGGGCGCTCGGAGAGGCTCTCTCCCTCGGATCGATCGTGCTCGAGGGCACCGACGTCCGGCTCTCGGGCCAAGACACCCGACGGGGCACCTTCAGCCAGCGCCATGCCGTGCTCGTCGACTACCGGACGGGGGAGGAGTGGATCCCCCTCGCCCATCTGCAAGGCGACGACGTCGGGCGGTTCGGCGTGCACGACTCGTTGCTCTCGGAGTACGCGGCCGTCGGCTTCGAGTACGGGTACTCGGTGGAGTCCCCCGACGCTCTTGTCGCCTGGGAGGCGCAGTTCGGCGACTTCGCCAACGGAGCGCAGATCATCATCGACAACTTCTTCGTGTCCGCGGATGACAAATGGGGCCAGCGCTCGGGCCTCGTCCTGTTGCTCCCCCACGGCTACGAGGGTCAAGGCCCCGAACACTCCTCGGCACGCATCGAGCGTTTTCTCACCCTGTCGGCACGTGACAACATGCGCCTTGCCCAACCCACCACGGCCGCGCAGTACTTCCACCTCCTGCGCTCCCAGGTGCGGGGGTTGGGCCGACAGCCTCTGGTGGTGTTCACGCCCAAGTCCCTGCTCCGGGTGCGCCAGTCACGTTCGGGGCTCGACGAGCTCGCCACGGGCTCCTTCGCCGAGGTTCTCGACGATCCCGCCACCAACTCCAGCCCCGGCACCGGCGGCGACAACGGGGACGCGGCGCCCCGTCGTGTCGACGCCGCCGCGGTGCAACGGGTGCTCCTGTGCTCGGGCAAGGTCGCCTTCGACGCCATGGCCCGGCGCGACGCCCTGCTCGGAGCGGTCCAGGGGCTCCCCGATCCCGGCGTCGATCCCGCCGCGGTGGCGGTGGTGCGCGTCGAGCAGCTCTATCCCTGGCCCGAAGAGGCCCTGGCCTCGGTGCTCGCCCACTACCGCGACGCCGACGAGGTGGTGTGGATCCAAGAGGAGCCCGAGAACATGGGGGCGTGGTCCTTCGCACACGGACGTCTGCACCGTCTCATGCGTGATCGCTTCACGTTGACCCATGTGAGTCGGGCCGAGTCGGCGAGCCCTGCCACCGGGAGCGCGGCGCTGCACCACCTCGAGCAGGAAGACCTCTTGCGCCGGGCTTTCGCCTGATCGATCCGGTCGCTCCGGTCGCTCCGGTAGCGCGGGTGGCGCGGGTCGATCAGCGCAACGTGATGCCGGTGACCTCTTCGAGCTCGGTCAAGGCGCTCGAGGTGTCGGTGACCTTGATCGTCGCCATGCCCAGTGCCCGAGCCGGTTTCAGATTGACCCCGAGGTCGTCGAGGAACACCGACTGCCGAGGTGAGACGTCGAGCGCGTCACAGGCCATGAGATAGAAGCGCTCGTCAGGCTTGCGGACGCCGACGACCGACGATTCGACCACGGCGTCGAACATGGCGAGGACCTCGGCCAGGGCCGAGTAGCCCGATGCCGAGATCGGGGTGACGAAGTTGTTCGTCAAGAGCCCGGTCTTGAAGTGCTCGCCACAGCGCCGGACGGCCTCGACCATCTCGGGACGGAGCTGTCCGGAGAACATGGCGAACAGGTCGCGTGCGTCGATGCGGCCTCCCGCCGCCACGGTCTCGGCTTCGAAGGCCTCACAGAAGGCGTCGAAGTCGAGCTCGTTGCGCTCGAGGCGCGCCCAGGCGTTGTCGAGATGGTTGGTGGCGTTCACGCCACGGATGAACCCGTCGGGCAGCCCGTGGTCGCGTTCGTAGCGTCGAAAGGCGTCGAACGGGCTGTCGGTGATGACGCCCCCGAAGTCGAAGAGCACCGCCGCGATCCGCTCCGTCTCGGGAGCCCCCGGTGCGCTCACCGAAGCGACTGTCGGGCGAGCCCGTCCCACAGAGCGGCGGACAACCCGAGCGAGGCGATGTCGACCCTCTCGTCGATGCCGTGGAACATCGCCGCGTACTGCTCGAACGACAACTGCTCGCTGAAGAGGCCGAAGCCGTAGGCGACGGTGCCGAGCCGCCGGAAGAAGCGGGCATCGGTGGCGCCCACGGTGAGAAAGGGCACGCATTGGGCGTCGGGGTACGAGGCCTGGGCCACGCGCTCGAGGGCGTCCCACAACGGGGTGTCGGTCGGCGACGTGCTGGCCACGTCGATGCTGTTCCAGGTCAGCTCCACGTCCCCGGCCAAGTCGCCCAGGGCATCGTTGATCATGGCCTCGACTTCAGGCCGTCCCCAGCCGGGCAGGGTTCGGATGTCGACCTGGAGGTGCACACGATCGGGGATGACGTTCACTTTCGTCCCGGCCTGCAAGACGGTGGGTGCCATCGTGGTGTGCGTGCAGGCATGCGCCTGGCGGGCGAGGCCGAGCAGGGGCAGGGAATCGCAGAATTCGCCGATGCGCGCCGCGTCGAGCAACGGGCCCGAGAATTCCGCGGGGAGGCCGATGCCCTCGACGAAGCGTCGCCATGCGTCATGGATGTCGGCAGGTGTCTCGTGCTCAGCCAGCCTGCGAACCACCTCGGCGGCCTTGACCAAGGCGTTGTCGGTACGAAGAGGCTGTGAGGCGTGTCCCGGAGTGCCGCGCACGGTCATGGTGCACCAGAACGCGCCCTTCTCCCCGGTGATGACCGGGAGGCGCACACCACCCGGGCTCGCCATGGGGAAGCCGCCCGCCTCGGTGATGAGGTAGTCGCAGTGGACCTCTTCGGCCAGATGTTCGGTCAGCCACTGCGCGCCGTGGCTCCCGAGAGCCTCCTCGTCGGCGACACCGATGAACAAGAGGTCGCCCTCGGGGCGATATCCCTCATCGGCCAGATGGGCCACCGACACCGCCATGGAAGCCGTGAGGTTCAGCATGTCCACCGCACCGCGACCCCAGACCTCGCCGTCGATGATCTCCCCACCGAAGGGGTCGTGCCGCCAGTCCTCGCCGTTGGCGGGGACGACATCGGTGTGCCCGAGCAGCGCCAGCGCCGGGGCGGCGGGGTCTCGACCCTCGAGCTTGGCCACCAGTGAGGTGCGGCCCGGGAGGGGCTCGTAGAGCTCCATGTCCAGGCCACGTCCGTCCAGGAGGTCGCGCAGGAGATCGGCGTTGCGCTGCTCGTGCCCGGACTCGGGCGTGCCGTCGTTGACACACGCGTTGCGGATCATCGCTTGAAGGACTTCGGCTACTTCTCCGCCCAGGTCGCCGGCCATGGCGGCATCCTACGGCGGGTACCGGGGCCGGCAGGCTGCCCCCGGGTGAGGGTCGGACAGATCCCGGCGGTCAGATGGTTGACTGGAACCCACATGGCCCCTTCCTACGCCGTCGTGGACGGATCGAACATCGCGACCGAGGGCCGCTCCGTTCCGAGCCTGGCCCAGCTCGACGACGCCGTCCGGCAATTCCAGGCCGAGTTCGCCGGGACCGAAGTCATCGTCGTGGTCGA
>JADGOL010000282.1 GCA_017882995.1 Acidimicrobiales bacterium
CCGGTGCTGGAGATGGGAGATGGGGACGAGGCTGTCGACCCCCATCTCGAAGTCGTATTTCCGACGGCAGAAGTTGTCGACCACGCCCACGTCATGGCCACGACGAGACAGGTGCAACGCCGTCGGCCAACCCAGATACCCGTCGCCCCCCAGCACGAGGATCCTCAAACCCCCACCCCCTTCACCGCGAGGGGTACCGGGTGCTCCGGCCCCCCCAAGCCAATGGCCCGGTTTCGACCTGCCGCGCACCATCACGGCAACAAAGTCGAATGTGACCGAACCCCCGAGGACCCAGTATGGAATGTGTCCGTTCCCTCGCACATCGTCATATTTGGGTAGCGCGCCAACCGTGAGCCGCGCGCAGTGTGACGAGCCAGGGACTGAGCGGTGACTACGCGGGGTCTTTGGGGCCCCGATGGGCGAGGACGAACCACCCCGCCTCGTCCCGGGCCGCGTCGACGACGAGGCCCTCCTCCTCGAACCACGGCGCCAGTTCCTCCCACAGGTAGCGGTGCTCGACGGGAGCACTCAGGCGGTCGAAGGTGTCGAGAAGAAGACTGCGGAAGGGCTTGCCCCGATAGCCGGCCATGGGAAGGCGGGCGAGGGGGCCGATGCCCACGCGCTGGCCGAAGGCGCCGAGCCGGACGACGCCCAGGTACAACAGCGCCGCCACCGGTGCGCTCACGAGACGCAGCAACCGGTGTGGCGTCCGCACGGTCGCGGCCCGGAAGACCCCCGCCGCCGACAGCGCCAGGCGGCGTGCCCCGAATTGAGCGGGCCGACTGTAGAGGTAGACGAGGATCCGACCCGAGGGTGCGAGCAGCCGCACCAGGGACCCGAACCCGGCGCGGGGGTCGTCGAGGTGATGGAGCACCCCGAGGCACGTGACCAAGTCGATGCTGCCCGGGGCAACCGGGACGGTGCGGAGATCGGCCCGGACGACGAGGACGTTGTCGAAGGACTTCAGGTTGCGCGCCGCGGCCTCGACCGCACTCGAGCCGTCCAGGGCCACCAGGCCCTGGAGGTGGGGGGCGAGAAAGCGCGTGTAGCGCCCCTTGCCACAGCCGGCGTCGAGCCCGATCTTGCCCTGCAACGAGGTCATGTCCAGGTCGCGGAAGTACACCTCGGCGAACTCGCTGTCCTCGTCGCGCACGTCGTCGAAGGTGTTCCACTCGTAGCCGAAGCTCTCGAACGTGCGCGCCGTCGTGCCGTCGGACGGGGTGGCTCCGGAGAGGTCGAGGTATCCCCGGTCGAAGGGGAAGCGGTGCCCCCGGGCGCAGAGAACCGAGCTCGGCTGAGGGTCGTCGACAGGGGCGAAACCGTCGCCGCAGCGGGGGCAGGCGAAGAGCTCGAGCAGTCGACGTCGAACCACGAGATCCCTCCGCACACGGCTGCCCCGGTCGCCGCGGCGTCAGATTAGCCGGGAGGGGACGCCTTTCCGGGAGATCGTGGCGATCTTCGGAAGTGCCGGGGAGCGGGAACGACCCTTGTATTGTCACCGCGCGTGCGCATCCTGACCGTCGCCAACCATCTCGGCGCACGCGGGGGGCTCGAGCGGACGCAGCTGACGAACTGCCGGGCCCTGGCGGCCCGAGGGCACCAGATGGACCTGGTCTACGTGAGTGCCGGGGACTTCGCCGAAGAGTGGGAGCGCTTTACCGGGACCATGATCCCGACAGTGGGGACCCTCCCCCGCCGCCGGCACGCTGTCGCATCAGCCCTGGGGGTCGTGAGCGCCATCCGGGCCGGGCGCCGAACCAGGCCCGACGCCCTGTACGTCTATCGCTACTGGGACATCCCCTATGCCGTGGCGGTAGGACGGCTCGTCGGGTCCCCCGTCGTCTACCACCTCTGCCTCCCCCCACCCCCGATCGTGCCGAGATGGCTGGTTCCCTTCCTGGGGCGCGTCGACCGCACGCTGTCGGTGTCGCGCGACACCGCCACCCGTTGGAGGGACACCGGACTGCGATCGGACCGGACGACCGTCGTGCTGACCGGGATCGACCTGGCCCGCTACGTGCCCGCCGACGCGGAGCAGCGATCGTCGACACGGCGGGCCCTGGGCATCGGCGACGGCGCGTCGGTCGTGCTCTACGCGGGCCGGATCGGACGGGAGAAGGGCGTCGACGTCCTCGTGCGGGCCTTCGCCGAGCTGTCGGAAAAGAACCCCGGGGGGCATCTCGTCGTGGTGGGCTCGCCGTCGCTCGGGTCCGACCCCGCCGACTCGGCGCGCTACGAGGCCGAGCTACGGGAGCTGGCCGAGGGTCTGGCGGTGTCGTGGCTGCCCGCGCAGCGCGACGTACTCGCCCTCATCCAGAGCGCGGACGTGGCCGTGGTCCCGAGTCTGTGGCCCGAGCCGCTGTCCCGATCGGTGATGGAACCGCTGGCGTGTGGGATCCCGGTCGTGGCCACCAACGTCGGGGGTAACCCCGAGATCCTCACCGACTGGCTCGCGCAGTACCTCGTCGAGCCGGGTGACGTCTCGGGCCTCGCCGAGCGGGTGGGTTCGCTCTACGGGTGGCGCCAACGCCAAGGCGATCTCGGGGAGCGCTGTCGTCGGGACGCCGAGGCGCGCCTGTCACTCGACGCCGAGGTCGACGCCATCGAGGCTGCCTTCCAGGGCGCCATCGACAGCACGGTCCTAGCCGATCACCGACCGGCGCGCCGGCGGCGGACGAACTCCCCCACCGATGCGACGTCATGCGGGTAGACGCCGTGGTAGGGGTGGAACAGGCGACGACCGCCGGGGCGCTTGGACTCGTAGAGCATCACCGGGAGCCGGACCGGCGTCCGCCAGGCGTGGACGAGACTCTGGGTGCGCGTGGCACGAGACGTGGCGGGCTCTTCGGGCCACCACGGCCGGAAGAGCGTGTCGGGGACGAGCGGGACCCCGAAGGCCTGCGCGTACACCGGGATCTTGTACTCGAGGAAGCCGAGCTCGGGCTCGTCGATGCCGGCGTAGCGCGCCATGAAGGTCCGGGGGGCCACGAGCCCGATGAACTGACAGCACATCGGATCCTCGACGGTGCCGAATCGAGCCGCCACATGGGCCAGGAACGCGTCGTACTCGCGCCGTGCGTCGCCGCGCATCCACTGCCACCAGGCCTCGACCTCGCGCACCGGTCGCACGCCGGAGATGAGCATGTCACCGATGCCCATCGGCGGCAGCAGCGTCGACAGTGGCGACACCACGACCAGGTCCCATTGCGCCAGGAAGACCGAGTCCCACGCCAAGCTCTCCCCGCGCTCGGTGAACCAGCGGCTCAGCATGATGTCGCCGTTGCGCCACTTGTAGGCCTCGTCGTGGTCGTCGGGGAACATCCAGAAGTCATCGAGGAGCGGGGCGAGGCGCGCCATGAAGTGCGGCTCGTCGTGTCGGGGGCCGCCGTAGAGCCCGTAGATGGGAACGCCCGGGTTGCGGCGACGCAGAAGTCGCAGGCGGTTCTCGCACACCACGACATCGCGATAGAACCAGAACAAGATGCCGAGCTTCACCTGGCGAGCATATCGATCGCCCCCTCGGGGACCCGTCGATGACCGCCGAGCCCGCCGCGGTGGTGTGGGCCTATTGGGAGAACCACCGCCGGGCCCGCCGCTCGGCATACCTGGACCTGTGTGTCGAGACCATTGCCCGCCACGTCGCGCCGCTGGAGCTGCGCGTGCTGTCTCGGCATGACGCCATCACGTGGCTTCCCGACCTCGACGTCGAGCGTTGGGAGTCACTGCCGATGCCGAACTTCCGGTCGGATTACGTCCGTTCTCGACTCCTGCAGCGCTACGGCGGCATCTGGATCGACGTCGACACCGTGGCACTGGCGCCGCTCTCGCAGTTGCTCGACGAGCTCGACGACACGGGAATGGTGTGTTTCGGCAAGGAGCTCGGCCGGTTCTTCGGTGGGTTGTGCGCGGCCGCTCCGGGAACCGCGTTCGTCGACGCATGGGTAGAGGGTCAGGATGCGGCGTTGTCGCGCCGCTCAGACTGGGCCGACCTTCCCTACGCGGCGCTCGCCCAGGACGTGACGTGGGAGCTCGCCCGGCGCCTTCCCTGGAAGGCGCTCCCCATGGAACGCGTGGCACCGGTGCCCTGGTACGAATGGCGTCGATTCTTCTCGCGCCTCGAGTCGCCCCGGCGCCTCCTCCCGGCGTCACCCATCACGGTGGTGTTGTGGAACGTGGTCATGGGTCCGATCCTGCGAGACCAGACCAGAACCGAGCTCCTGGCGGGGCGGGTGCTGCTGAGTCGCCTACTGCGCATGGGCCTCGGCCACTCGACCGCGGAGAAAGAAGAGGATGCCTGGACGCGACTGCACGGACTGTCGGCATTGCGGTTCTCGCTCCCCGGGCAGCGGCTCGAGTCGACCTTCCGACGCGGCGTCAGCGCGCAACGGCGTCCATGACCGGTGACGGGTCGGTGATCTCCGAGGTGCCCGTCGTCCCCGAGCTGCGAGTGGAGGCCATCGTGTCAGGACGCCTGGCCGCGTCGAGTCGGTTCCGCGTCCTTCAGCACGTCGAGCCCTTGCACCGACTCGGCATCGAAGTCTCGGCTCGTGCGCCGCGCATCTCGAAATACGCGTCGGTCCCGGTGCGCTGGACACGCCGCCCCATGGGCGCACCCGGTGCCAAGCTGGCCATGGAGGGGGCCAAACTGGCGACGCGGATGCCGGGTGCGGCGCGCTCATGGCGCGCTGATATGACCTGGCTCGAGCGCGAGATCCTGCCCGGACACCTCACCCTCGAGCCGTTGCTGCACCGGCCCGTGCTCTTCGACGTCGACGACGCCATCTGGCTCTTGTCCCCGGGCCACGAGCGGGCCACCCGTGCCATCGCCCGCCGGTCGGCGTGTGTCGTCGCCGGCAACGACTTCCTGGCCGACTGGTTCGGGTCGGTAGCACCGGCGGTCGAACGGGTGTGGACAGCGATCGACACCGACCGGTTCACGCCTGCAACCGACGCTCACGAGGGTTTCGTGCTGGGCTGGACCGGCTCGGGATCGAGCTTGCGATACCTACGGGCCATCGCACCGGCCATCGGGCGCTTCATGACCGAGGTACCCGAGGCCCGGCTCGTCGTGATGGCCGACGTCTTCATCGAGCTCCCGGAGGTCCCCGTCGACCGGATTGAGCTCGTCCCCTGGAGCCCCGCCACCGAGGCGACGGTCATCCAGGGCTTCGACCTGGGTCTGATGCCACTGACCGGTGGCGACTGGGCCAAGGGCAAGTGCGCGTTCAAGATGCTCCAGTACCTCTCCTGCGCGGTCCCCGCCGTGGTGTCGCCCGTGGGCATGAACACCGAGGTCCTCGCCATGGCCGAGGTGGGACTGGCCGCGAGGTCCGATGACGAGTGGGTCGAGGCACTGCTCACGCTGTATCGCGACCGCGACAAGGCGGGCGCGCTGGGCCGTACCGGTCGGGAGCTCGCCGAGCGTGCTTTCTCCTTGCCGGTGATCGCGGCGCAGCTGGCCACCGCCATGCGGCGCTACCGATGAGCTCCTCGGCATGAACCCCGTGCACGTGGTCGTCGTCGCCTATGGCGATCCGAGCTCCCTCGAGGACTGCCTCGCAGCGCTCGGAGGTGGCTACCCGGTGATCGTCGTGGACAACTCGTCCTCTCTGGCGACGCGTGACGTGGTGATCCGGGCCGGAGCCACGTACCACGACCCAGGTGAGAACGTCGGGTTCGCGGCGGCGGTCAACCGAGGGTTGGAGCTTGTCCCCCTGCGCGGCACCGACATCCTGCTTCTCAACCCCGACGCCGTCATCTCCCCCGATGCCGTGGAACGTTTACGTCGGGCGTTGCACGCCGGGTCGTCTGTCGCGTGCGTGGCGCCCGCCCAGCACCGGCCGGGCTCGGAAAAGGATTCCCCGGTGTGTTGGCCGTGGCCCTCCGCGGCCCGAGCCTGGACCGAGGCCGTCGGATTGGGGCGGTTCCGGGGCGGGTGGGGATATGTCATCGCATCGGTGCTTCTCGTGCGTGGCGACGCCTTCGTGGACGTGGGGGGGCTCGACGAGGGTTTCTTCCTCTACGCCGAGGAGGCGGACTGGGAGCGCCGTGCCACGCGTCGCGGCTGGTCGGTCTCGTACTGCCCCGAGGCGTCGGCGTCACACGTGGGTGCTGCCACCGACGACGACTCGGATCGACGAGAGGTCAGGTTCCACGCCGGGGTCGAGACCTACATGCGGAAGTGGCACGGGTCGATTCGATGGCACTCCTATCAGGTGGCGACGGTGCTCACCGCGCTGCGCCGCGCCGCGGTATCCACGGGCGGTCGTCGGCGCGCCTCGCTGCGCCTCGCCCGCCTCTACGCGTCTGGTCCGGCGCGCCAGGCCCGGACGCGCGCCATGGTCCCCGAGCGTCCTCACCACGTCCCGGTCCTCGACGGCGACACTCCGATGAACGGCGAGCGGGACCCGTGACGCCGAGTGCGCCTGTCCACGTCCTGCTGGTGGACAGCTCGGGATACGAGGACCTCGGAGGGGCCTCCACGGTCCTGAACGAGATCATCGGACGCGTGGATCGGACGCGATTCGTTCCCGCATTGGCCTGTTTGTCGCCTGGAAGATGGCCCGAGCTCGTCCGCGCCGGCGGCACGGCTGCATTCAGCTTCCCGAGGTCGCGACTGCGATCACCGCGCAACCTCATGGCGTTGGTGTTCGGCTTGCGCGATGTGGCCCGACGTGAGGGAGTGGCGCTCATCCATGCCAGTGAGAATTCGGCCCTGCTCTACGCCAGCTTGGCCGGACGCCTGACCCGCACACCGGTCATCTGGCACATCCACTCCCCGTTGCAGCCCCGGGCTCGCTCAGAACGCGCCGTGGCCCGAGTGCTCAGACTCGTTCGTCCCGCCCACATCGTCTTCACCTCATCGGGGGCGCAGCGCCGGACCATCCCTTTTGCCGGGGTCCCCTGGTCGGTGGTGACGCCGGGTGTCGATCTCGAGCGATGTCGCAGCGGCGACCCCGAACGTGGTCGTCGGGCCTTCGGGATCCCGAGCGACGCCGTCGTGCTGTCGATGTTCGCCCGGGTGGGGCCGATGAAGGGACAGGCCGACTTCGTCGGTTGCGTGGGCCGGCTCGCGGCGCGCTACCCCAACCTCTACGGGGTGATGTGCGGTCCCGCCGACAAGAGCTCTGCGTATTGGCGCAAGCTCGAGGGACTCGTGACCGAATACGGCCTCGAGGATCGGCTCGTCATTCCCGGAGACGTGCGACCGCCGCTGAAGGACGACCTGGTGGCGGGATCCGACGTCGTCGTGCACCCCTCGCACGCGGAATCGTTCGGCCTGGCCGTGCTGGAGGCCATGGCGGCAGGAAAGCCGGTGGTGGCGGCGGATACCGACGGGCCGAGGCTGTTGATCGAAGACGGGGTGAGCGGGGTCTTGTTCGGCCCCGGTGACGTGGAGGGGCTCACCTCGACGGTGGCGCGCCTCCTCGACGATCCTTCGGAACGCGCCGCGGTCGGGACCGCAGCCGCCCGCGCCTCCGAGCCATACGGTGTCGAGGAGATGGTGCGACGATTCGAGGCACTCTGGGACGACGTGCTCGGCCACGGTGGCGCCTAGCGCCCCGACCCTCTCAGGAACGGGATCTTCCGGCGCAGCCGGACGTAGCGCATGTAGCGGGCATAGAGCTCCTCGTACTCGCGCCGCTGCGCGATCACATCGGCCATCCACGACGGGGCGTCGGCCATGGTGATGTCGGCAAAGCGGTCGTGAGGGCCGGCCAGAGCCGTGAGGGTCCCGACAGTGTCCTCGACGACGTCAGGGAGTGGATCGTCATCGATCCCGGCTTGGCGGGCCAGGTCCCCTGTCACCGTGTCGGCTGCGCCGTCCACGACGGCGTCGTCGACCTCGATCGGCACCCGCCCTCGCGTCCCGAGCCAATGGGCCAACGGTCCCAACGCGGCTCGAGGGTCGCCGAGCAACTCCTCGTAGCGCATGACGTAGGCACCGTGGCCGGCGAGCCCCGCCAAGGCGTGGCGCGTGTAGCACTCCCACAGGGCGAGCCCGAGACTGAGGGGAAAGCCCTGTCTCGCTCGCAGCGACCGGGCCACGGCGTGAGGAGAGCGCCACAGGAACACGGTGACGACCGGTGCGGGGAGCAACGACCTCCACAACGGCAGGAGTAGGCACAGGCGGGGGTCCTTCCATACCACGGGGCCCCGGGCCGGAAAGGCCCGCCGGGTCGCGGTGACGGCGTGGCGCGAGACCTCGAGAACCGCGGCCGAGGCTTGCCAGCCGGGACCGAGCGTGGGAGGTGCGCTCCAACTCCCTCCCAACGCGGCCAGGATGGCGTCGTCGAGATCGTTGAGCGCCTGGCTCTCGTAGTGGACGGGGTTGTCGTACCGGCCGGCCACCAAGTCGTCGGCGCTGGGCAGCGCGAGGCCGAGCCGACCGAGCGCCCCCGTGAGCGCCGAGGTCCCACTGCGGTGCATGCCCACGACGAGCACCCACGGCCCCAGAGGCAGTCCTCGTTCGACGGTCTTGGCCAACGCCGCTTCGCAGCCTCTCAGCAGTCGCTCTCGGGCAGCGCGTCACCGGCACTGTCGGTGCGACACGCGCGCCGCCGCCCAAACCTATAGGACCGGGCCAGATGCATGGGCAGTAGCCTCGATCGAATGCCCGATGGTGCCCAGGGACGCGTCGACACGGTCGTGGCCAACGAGCTGCTGGCTCGAGCGGTCCCCGGCTCGGCCCGGACAATCCTTCAGATCGGGCGGGGCGACGGCTGGATCGCGCCGTCGCTGCAGCGGCGCCGCCCCGCGCCCGTCGTCTACGGCGTCGACTCCTTCGCCTCCGACGTGACCGAGACCAGCGGTCTCGACGGGTACGAGGAGGTCGACCTCGATCGTGACGTCCCCGCTCTGGACCCGGGGTCCGTCGACTGCATCGTGTACGCGGACGTGCTGCCCCGTATCATCGATCCCCTCGCCGCGTTGGTGCGGCACCGTGCCCTGCTGTCTGGGTCGGGGACCGTGGTGTGTTCGATTCCGAACCTCCAACACCAGAGCGTGGTGACGGGGATCCTCCGTGGGGTCTTCCCCTACATCGCCGGCACACTGCTCGATCCGTCGTACCTACGGCTCTTCACCTCGGCGAGCATCATGCAGCTGCTCCTGGACGCGGGCTATGCGCCCGACACCGTGGCCAGGATCGAGGACCCCGGCGCGACCGCGGTGGCGGATGCGGGGGCGCCACTGCTCGAGCTCCTCGGCGTGGGCGCGAGCGATGCCGAGCGTGACCTGCGCACCATCAAGTTGATCGTGAGGGGCACCGCACTCCCCGACGTGGACCCCCACGACGAGGTGCCGGTCACATTCGTGGCGTGCGTCAACGACGATGCGCAGCTCGATGCCAACTTGCGCCGCTCCCCGTGCCTGAGCGACGCCGGCCCGCACGAGCTCCTCGTGTTCCGCGGCTGTGCCAGCGCGGCGGAGGGGCTGAACGCCGGGATCGAGCAGGCCCGGAACGAGCTCGTCGTGCTCCTCCATCAAGACGTCTACATCCCGGCCCGGTGGCCGGCGCGCATGGTGGCGCAATGGCGGCTCGCCGAGCGACGGGGAGGGCCGATCGGGATCGGTGGGGTCTTCGGGGTGCTCGACCGTCGGGTCCCGTTCGACGCCATCGGCCGGGTGGTGCACCGCGACCGTCTGCTCGAGCACCGCACCCTGCCGGCGGACGTGAACGGGCTCGACGAATTGCTGATGGTGGTGCCGCGTGGCACGCCCTTGCGCGTCGATGCCGAGTTGGGGTGGCATCTCTACGGCACCGATCTCGCCTTACAGGCCCAGGAGCGAGAGCTGAGGGTGGTGGTGCTCGACGCGCCCTGTCACCACAACTCGCTCACGGGACGGGTCCCGTGGAAGTACCGAGAGAGCGAGCGCGTCCTGGCGCGCAAATGGGAGAAGCTCCTTCCCATCCACACCAACCTGTCGTCGATCGGATCATGGTTGATCGACGGGACCGACGGGACCGACGCCATGGCAGAGCCGGGCCTACCCGACGCGCCCGCGCCCGAGCCGTCGGGTACCTCCACCGGCGCGGACCTCGTTGCCAGGCTGCGGCGAGAGCAGGCCGCGCTCAACACCGAGCTCGAGCAGGCGCGGCTCCAGGTGGCCTCCATGCAGGCCAGCCCCTTCTGGCGGGCCCGCCAGGTCTACGCCACGGTCAGGGACCGCTTGACACGGCACCCCTAACAGAACGTCGGACCACGGGCCCGCCACGGGCCCACGTGGGCGCCGCCGGGCGGCGTTTCTTCGGGACCCCCGGATATGCTGGGCAGGTCGTGTCGGTCCTCTTGAGCGTGGTCATGCCGACACACAACCGCGCCCGTGAGCTCGGGCGGGCCGCCTCGTCGGTGTTGGCCCAGAACGTCGAGAGCCTCGAGCTCGTGATCGTCGACGACAGCTCCTCCGACGACACCGCCGATGTGCTCGACCGGCTCGCATCCCAGGACGGGCGGGTGCGCGTGGTACGCACCGATGCAACCGTCGGCCCCTGCGTGGCCAGGAACCGTGGGCTCGAGGTGGCACAGGGTGAGCTCGTGGCGTTCTGCGACGACGACGATGCCTGGTTCCCCGGTGTGGGCGAGGTCCTCGTGGACTTCCTGTCAGAACACCCCGACGTCGTCGCGGCGTCGTCGTGGCACGTGGTGCTCCACGCCGACAGCGGGAGCGCGGCGGTGTTCCGGGGGCCTCTCGAGTACGGCCACGAACAGCTGTTGTGGCAGAACTTCGTGGCGCTTCCCTTCGCCATGGTGCGACGTAGCGCCCTCAGCTTCGACGTGAGCTTCGACCCCGACCTGCCCACCGGCGAGGACTGGGACCTGTGGCTCCGGTGTTCGCAGGACGGCCCGGTGCGGACCGTGCCGCATGTCGGCTACCTCTACACACAACACGGCGGGAGCCGGGTCACACGGACCGCCGCGGCCCAGGTGACGGGTAGACGGAACTTCGTTGCCAAACACGGCGCGGTCATGACCGGTTCGTGCCGGCGCTTCCACGAGACGATTCTCGCCGGATACGAGCACGGGCGGACCGGCATGCTCCGGGGTCTTGTGCCGGGACGAGGTCGTTCGACCCGGGATGGCCTGGTCGTCGCCGCCCTGCTCACGTTGAGCTTGGGCGCGGTCAAAGTCGGGCAGAGAAGACGAGACCCGGGCCTGCAGTCGCGCCTCATGGCGTCCCAACTGGCGCGGGGCCGGACGTAGATGCTCGGCAGCGGGGACGGTCCGGGAGTCGGCGGGCCCGACGCCGGCCCTGTGTCGGTACGCGTGGGGATGGTCGGGGACGCGTCCGCCGCGGCGCTCCTCCACGGGCAACTCATCTCCGAGGGCTTCTTGTCGAGCCTCGGGTCGCGCTTTCTTCGTCGCCTCTACCGCCGGATCGCGTGTGCGAGCGGGTCGTTCCTCCTCATCGCCGAAGGCGGGGGGTCCACCATCGGGTTCATCGCGGGCTCGGTGGACGTGGGCCACCTGTATCGGAGCTTCCTCCTACGCGACGGCGTGGCGGCGGGTTTGAGCGCCCCAGTGCGTCTCGTCTCGGCGCTCCCGCGCGTCCTCGAAACGCTCAACCACGGGCGCGGTGGCGACGGTCCGGCCGGCGGCGAGCTGTTGGCCGTGGCCGTCGACCCGAGCTGGAGGGGCCGACACGTGGGGGGACGGCTCGTGGAGGGCTTCTTGGGCGAACTCGAGCGACGCGACCTGCACGCTGCTCACGTGGTGGTGGGTGCCGACAACGCCACCGCCATCGCCATGTACCGTCGGTCCGGCTTCAGCCCGACGCGGTCCCTCGAGATGCATCGGGGCACCCGGTCGGTCCTGATGGAGACGGTCGTCCCGAGCCGGGCCATGCCCGACGCCGGGCCGGGTTCGTGACGCGCGTCGTCGTTGTGGCCGCGGCGGCATTCGCGGCCGCGGCCGTCCTCACTCCCCTCGCCATGGTGGTGGCGACGCGCACAGGTGTGGTGGACCGCCCCGGGCCGCTCAAGTCGCAGTCCGCGGCGGTGCCGTATCTCGGGGGGGTGGCGGTGTTCCTGGCGTCGCTCATCGGCGCCGCCCTCCGACATCCGATGGTGATCGTGGCGCTGGCGGGAGCGACGGTCCTCGGGGTCCTCGACGACCGTCTCGACGTGCCCGCGGTCCTCCGCCTCCTGGGCCAGGTCGCCATCGGGAC
>JADGOL010000041.1 GCA_017882995.1 Acidimicrobiales bacterium
CGGACGAAATTGGACCCGATAAAGCCTGCACCGCCGGTGACGAGCACTTTCATGGTGGGTCAATCGTAGACCGGGCGCCACACGACACCTGGTGAGCCAGGGCCGTTTTCTGTGGTCAGAGGGAGTTTCCGCGGGTGGGCAGGACCTCAACCGGGGTGGCGCAGGTGGACGACGTCGCCGGCCGCCACGGTCCGCAAGCACGTCCCCACGTCCACGATGAGGTGCCCCTCGGCGGTGATGTCGGTCGCCGTCCCGGTGAAGACCTCGTCAGGGATCGAGACGCGCACCGTCTTGCCCACCGTCACACAACGACGGCGGTACTCCGACGTCAACCGTCGACGACCCTCGCCGTCGGCGAGGTCCACGAGCCGCCCCTCGAGCTCCTCGAGGATGAGCCCGAGGACGGCGAGGGGCTCGGGCGCGACACCCGCTTCGCGCCGGATCGACGTGGCCGGGGTGGCGAACACCGTGGGGGGAGCAGCGGGTGCGACATCAGGCGTGGTGTTGGCGGCACCGTCGGGGGGTGGCCAGCCGACATTGAGCCCGAGGCCCACCACCACCGCGCCCGGCACCACCGCGCCGTGCTCGGGCGCCGCGGCCGGGATGGCCTCGGCCAGGATCCCCCCGAGCTTGCGGTCCCCGACCATGAGGTCGTTGGGCCACTTGAGGTCGGATGCGACCCCTGCGCCGCGCTCGCACGCCACGGCCGCCGCCAGGGCCACCGCCACCGTGCAGAGGTGGAGCTCGTCGAGGGCGAGGGAGGGACGCAGGAGCACCGACACCAGCAGGTTGGACCCCGGTGGCGCCTCCCAGCGCCGCCCGAGACGACCCCGGCCCGCGCTCTGGTAGTCGGCGACGGCGACGGTGCCCTCGGGGGCCCCGGCGCGCGCCTCGTCGAGCAGGTAGCGGTTGGTGGAGTCGATCTCGGTGAACCGCCGGATGGGCCCGAAGCGGGTACGGGCGGGCGCCGCCACCTCGACGAACAGCGGCGCGGCGCACATGGCACCCACCCTATGGGCCGTGCCAGTGTGGTGGTTCCTCAGTTGAAAGGTATTGCGTGTTCCAGAAGGTCCTGATCGCCAACCGCGCCGAGATCGCGGTGCGGGTCATCCGCACCTGCCGCGAGCTGGGCATCGCCACCGTGGCGGTGTACTCCGAGCTCGATCGCGACGCCCTGCACGTCCGCATGGCCGACGAGGCCTATCCCCTCGGTGGCCAGACCGCGGCGGAGAGCTACCTCAACACCGAGGCCATCCTCGACGCCATCACCCGCAGCGGCGCCGACGCCGTGCACCCCGGCTACGGCTTCTTCTCCGAGAACACCGACTTCGCCCGGGCCATCACGGCCTTGGGGGTGACCTTCATCGGCCCGCCCCCCGAGGCCATCGAGATCATGGGCGACAAGATCAGCTCACGACACGCCGCGGAGGCCGTCGGCGTCTCGGGTGTCCCGGGACGGACCGAGCCCATCACCGACCCCGCCCAGGTGGTGGAGTTCGGAGCCGCGGTCGGGTGGCCCCTCGCCATCAAGGCCGCCTACGGCGGTGGGGGCCGGGGCATGAAGGTGGTGTCGTCGCCCGACGGGGTCGCCGACGCCGTCGAGTCCGCCCAGCGAGAGGCCCAGTCGTATTTCGGCCGGCCCGAGATCTACCTCGAGCGCTACCTGGAGTGGCCCCGGCACATCGAGATGCAGGTCATCGCCGACACCCATGGCAACTGTCTGTGGCTCGGCGAGCGCGACTGCTCGCCCCAGCGCCGCCACCAGAAGCTCGTCGAGGAGAGCCCCGCCGCGCAGTTCCCCGACGAGGTCCGCCGGGCCATGGGCGAGGCCGCCGTCACCGTGGCCAAGGCGTGCGGCTACGTGAATGTCGGCACGGTGGAGTTCCTCTACGAAGGCGGCGAGTTCTTCTTCTTGGAGATGAACACCCGCCTCCAGGTCGAGCACCCTGTCACCGAGATGGTCACCGGGCTCGACCTCGTCGAGTGGCAGTTGCGGGTGGCCGCGGGCGAGGCGCTCGGATTCACCCAGGACGAGGTCCAACGCAACGGGCACGCCATCGAGGTCCGGATCAACGCCGAGGACCCCGCCGGTGGTCGCTTCGTCCCCTCCCCCGGCACCATCGCCACGTTCCGGGCCCCCGGAGGACCGGGCATCCGGCTCGACGCCGGGTACGAGGTGGGCGACACCGTGAGCCAGTTCTACGACAATCTCGTCGCCAAATTGATCGTCTGGGGCCCGGACCGAGAGTCGGCTCGGCGCCGCATGCTGCGGGCCCTCGGCGAGACGGCCATCACGGGCGTCGCCACCACGATCCCCGCCGACGTCGTGATCCTGTCGCATCCCGACTTCATCGAGGGTCGCCATTCGACGAGGTGGGTGGAGGACAGCCTCGACCTCGCCTCGCTGGCGCCGACCCCGGCGGTGGGCGCTCCCGCATCGGGCGCGGATGACACCGGGCCCCGGGTGTTGCGTGAGGTGACCGCCGAGGTCGACGGGCGTCGCTACGAGGTGCGGCTGCGGGTACCCGAGACCTCCAACGGCAGTGGGGCGCGC
>JADGOL010000283.1 GCA_017882995.1 Acidimicrobiales bacterium
AGCGGGGCCGATCTCGCCAACCTCGTCAACGAGGCGGCCCTGCACGCCGTGCGCCGGGGCTCGCAGCAGGTCGACCAGCAGGACTTCGAGGCGGCGCGCGACCGGGTGCTCATGGGACAGCGACGCGAGAGCCTCGTGCTCTCCGAGCCCGAAAAAGAGCGAGTCGCCTTCCACGAGGGGGGTCACGCCGTGCTCGCCTATGTGCTCGAGCACGCCGACCCCGTGCACAAGGTCACCATCCTGCCGACAGGACTGGCACTGGGTGTGACCCAGCAACTCCCGATCGAAGAACGCCACATCTATCCCCGCGACGTGATCGAGGACTCGCTGGCCGTGCGCATGGGCGGCCGCGCCGCCGAGCTCCTCGTCTACGGCGACCTCTCCACCGGTGCCAGCAACGACCTCGTCGGCAACACCGAGCTGGCCCGCAAGATGGTGCGCGAATGGGGCATGAGCGAGGAGCTCGGTCCCATGGCCTGGGGCTCACAGGGCATGGTGTTCCTGGGCGAGGACCTCCTCCACTCCCGTGACTACTCCGAAGACACCGCCCGGGTGGTGGACGCGGAGATCGCCCGGATCCTCCGACAACAAGAAGAGCGCGCCATCGAGTTGCTCAGTCGCCACCGCGGTGGGCTCGACGCGGTGGCAAGAGCACTGCTCGAACGCGAGACGCTCGACGGGGGCGAAGTGAGCAAGCTCGTCGACACGGCCTACGGTCGCCCCGTTCATGAGGCCGCTGTCATGGCTTCGCACTTCACGACCGCCAACGGGGCGGGCGCGAGCTCAGAGGCCAACCCGTCGGGAAACGGCGCCGAGTCCGAGCTCCCGAACACAGCACCCGAGCCCAGCGGCTCGACCACCGCCCAGCCCGATTGAGGCCTAGCCAGACTAATTGCAGTCCTCAGGTTGAGCGCAGTCCTCAGGCGGGCGCGAACGACGGCACGACCACCACGCCCGGCTCCGCCACGGGCAGCGCGTCGAGTTCGACGGCCACCGGCTGATCGGCGGCGACCTCGAAGGGAGCGGTCCCGAATGGCGCTCCGGGATTGGGCCCGATCACGAGCGGCGATCCCGATTCCACCCGCCGGGCGTGCTGGCCGGCAATGGCGCGTCCACTCGGAGTGACGATCCTGATGGTGGCGGGTTTGCTGCCGAGATCGACGACGGCCAGTGCCCACGCCCCGCTTCCCGGCGCCACCACCGCGGGGAGCAGCCAACGATCGTTCCCACCGGGCACCCCCGAGACGTCTCCGATCTCGGGGACAGAAGCAGGCGAGCCGGCCGGGGCCAGCACGGTTCGACTCACCACGATCCCGGTCCCGGTGCTCGAGAAGGTGAGCGAATACGGGACGCCGGTCGGGATCCGGGTCTGGCTCTCCCCCGTCAGCGTGACCAGGGACTGCGCCGGGATGTGCATCGCCAAGGGCTCGGCCCCCGCTCCCTGGGACAGCCCGATGTCGACCGACACGGTGGCAGGGCTCGCGGTCGGGTTCAGGACGTGGAAGGCGACGGTCCCGCCCGGGATGCCGGTGTTCTGGGGAAAGACCCACCGCGACGCCGTGGCCGGGCTCCCCAGGGTGAGGGAGATGCCTCCGCTGCCCACCGTGCCCGACGACTCCAACTCGGTGGCCACGACGGCACCCGACAAGGCGGACACCTCGGTGGCGATGGCGTCGTCGTCAGGGGCGTGATCGCCGATGTTCTCGGTCACGAGCGACCCCGGCGCGATGTCGATGCCTTGATAGGCGGCGGGCGCGAGATACCCGGCCGTCGACGACACGAGGGAGATGTTCACCACGGCGTCGGTGGCGGCCGGATTGAACAGCGAGAGGACGAGCCCACCTCCTTGTGCCGTGGCCCCGTGCGCGAAGAACCAATTGGTGGCAGTCGACGGCGCGCACGGCGCCATGCTCCATCCGAGTGGGCTCTGGACCGACTCCGACACCGCCACACCGCCACCGTCGAGCACGACGGCCGCGGCGACGAGGCCCGTCGTTCCGAGCTGGTCCGCCCCCACGGTCACCTGACCGTCGGTGGGCACGGTCACTGACACCGTGTGCGCCCCTGCCCAAGGTGCGGGCTGTGGCGCGCCGGCTGCCAGCGCGGCGACAGCGGTCAACGTGCCGTGCACGGGATGGTGTCCGGCATTGGTGAGGACAATGGTGGCGGGCGCACCCCCTTGCGCGCCGCTCCCGCCGGCGCAGAACCACGCCGAGGATTCGGTGTGAGCGGTGGGTGCCAGTCGCAGCGTCGACAAGGCGCTCGCCACCGGGACACCGATGGGCACGGTGGTGCGGGCCACGATCCGGTCCGAGATCCCCGTGACGATCAAGATGGCGATGAGCACGACGATCATGAGGGCGCGCCGCAGCGAACCGGTCACGTCACCACCTCGCTGACGGGGCCCGACGGCTCGGGGCTCGCATCTGGGCTCGGCTCGAGGAGTGGCTCGGTGATGTCCGACGTGCCGGCGTCGTGTGGGGACCGTCCCCGACGTCGACGTCTCGATCCTTTCCCACCGATGGGCCCCCACCACCAGTCGAGCCACCACCGCCGGCCCGCCAGAGCCGCCGCCACCACGATCCAGGCCGCGGTCTCGATGCCGATCTCGAGTCCGTGAACCCACGACCCGACGAAGGCGACGGTGACGGTCTCCGGTCGTGGCACGTGGAAGGTCGCCGCGTACCCGAAGGAGCTCGTTGGACGAACAACCGCGCCGTGCCGACCCGTCAGCTTCCAGGCGGTGGCGGGCGCGACCGCGTCGAGGACGGTTCCCGCCTGCACCTGACCCGTGACGCTCGTGGCTCCCGACACGCCGAACAGCGCGGGCCGCCATCCCGTGAGCCGCGGATCGACGCCGGTAACCGCCGACGCGGCCGACGGCGGCGCGCCGGCCGCGCTGCGCATCCCTCGCAAGGGGAGCGCGCTCGGGTCCACAAAGACGTCGAAACCTCCCTGGGAGATGATCTGGCGCAGGTCGATCTGGGTAGACAGCGCGCCGAGGAGGTCACCCGGAGCGGGATGGGAGATCGGGGTCTGGAGTCCTGGGATCGAAGGCGCCAACGTGTCCACCACGACGACGTAGCGCACCGCGTACGGAGCGAGCAGCCGACC
>JADGOL010000284.1 GCA_017882995.1 Acidimicrobiales bacterium
CTCGCGATACCCGACGACAGCGTCGCCGTCGATGGCACCCGCCGCGTACTGGCCGCGCACCGAATTGATGACCGCCTCGTCGACGTCGGGGATCATCACGGCGCGCAGGAGCTTGACCTTCTCGTCTCTGATCCCCTGGGCGTCGACGGTGGCGGGGGGCTCCATGAGCGTGAGCGCCAGGACCTGCATGACGTGGTTCTGGACGATGTCGCGCAGCGCCCCGGCGGTCTCGTAGAAGCCACCCCGGTGCTCGACACCGAGCTCCTCGGCCACGGTGATCTGGATGTGGTCGACGTAGCGGCGGTTCCAGATGGGCTCGAAGATGGCATTGCCGAAACGCAGCGCCAGTACGTTCTGCACCGTTTCCTTGCCGAGGTAATGGTCGATGCGGAAGATCTGGTCCTCTTCGAAGGCACGGTGCAGGGCGGCGTCGAGGGCCCGGGCACTGTCGAGGTCACGGCCAAAGGGCTTCTCGACGACGATGCGGGCGAAGGTCCCTCCGTCACCGGGGACGTTGCAGCCGTGCTCGGCGAGCGCCCTCGCCACGTCGCCGAACATCGACGGGATGGTCGCCAGGTAGAAGACCCGGTTGCCACCGGTGCCGAGCTTGGCATCGGCGTCGGCGAGCACCTCCTTGAGCTTGTCGAAGGTCGGCTTCTCGGCGTACTCGCCCGCCACGTAGCGGAACCGGCCGACGACCTTCTTCCACTCGGGGCCGGCGTAGGGCGCGGCGTCGAGTGCCGCCTGGCGGAACTGTTCGTCGCTCCACTGGGTGCGGGCCACCCCGACCACGGTGAACCCGTCGGGGAGCGCCTTGTGCTCGGCCAGCGCGGCGATGGCGGGCAGGAGCTTGCGCGACGCCAGGTCGCCTGATGCGCCGAACACCACGAGCGCGAGCGGAGGAGGCTGCTCGACGGCGTCGAGGGAGTGGGCGATCGCCTCGACGGGCTCTTGGTCGTCGATGTCGACGGCCTCGATGACCGGGGTGGTGTCGGGCGTCACGATTTCGACTTCTTTGGCTCGGTGACCACGGCGTGGCCCCCGAACTGGTTCCGCAGCGCCGCGATGAGCCGGTTGGAATAGGAGTCCTGGTCGCGCGACGCGAAGCGGGCGAAGAGCGAGGTGGCGATCACCGGCGCGGGCACGCCCCGGTCGATGGCCTCGTGCGCGGTCCAGCGCCCTTCGCCGGAGTCGACGACGACGCCTTCGATGTTCTCGAAGCCCGACCCCGGGGCGAGGGCGCGCTCGGCGAGCTCGAGCAGCCACGAGCGCACCACCGACCCGTAGCGCCAGATCGACGCGATCTCGTGGAGGTCGAGAGAGAACTCGTCGGCCTTCTGCATGATCTCGAAGCCCTCGCCGTAGGCCTGCATGAGCCCGTACTCGATGCCGTTGTGGACCATCTTCACGAAGTGCCCGGCCCCGACCGGGCCCACATGGGCATAGCCACCTTCAGGCGCCAGGGCGAGGAACACCGGCTCGCAGATCGCCACCACGGACTTCTCGCCGCCCACCATCAGGCAGTAGCCGTTGGCGAGACCCCACACCCCGCCCGAGGTTCCGGCGTCGACGAACCCGATCCCCTTCTCGGCGAGCGATGCGGCGGTGGGAGCCGCCTCTTTGTAGTTGGAGTTCCCGCCGTCGATCACGGCGTCGCCGCGATCCATCAGTCCCTTCAAGGTGTCGATGGTCGACGTCGTGGGCTCCCCGGCAGGAACCATGACCCAGGCCACCCGGGGGGTGTCGAGCTTGGCCACCATCTCCGCCAGGGTCGCCGCGGTCTCGGCCCCCTTGGCCGCCACGCCGGCGCGGGCCTCTTCGGACAAGTCGAACGCCACGACCTGATGGCCCTTCTCGATGAGCCGCTCGGTCATGTTCGCACCCATCTTGCCCAGCCCCACCATGCCGATCTTCATGTCGCTCGCCCTTTCGCCGTTCTCGTTCTCGTCACGCGCCCGTGCACGCGAGGCTCATCGCAGCTCACCCAGGTCCGCGGCCGCGACACGCAGCACACGCCGCCCGTGCGCGAGCAGGCTGCGATGATCACCGATGGACTGGGCCGCGATCAGGGTCCCGAAGTCGTAGGCCGCGTCGGGGACCGGCACCACGGGCATCGGGTTGGCGTCGACGACCTGCACGGCGACCACCGTGTCGGGGCCACCTTTGTGGAGCTGTCCCGTCGAGTGCAGAAAGCGGGGGCCGTACCCGGCCGTGGTGGCGATGCCTCCGAGGTGGTCGCGCACCTTGCGGCGGAGCGCTTCCAAGGCGGCGTCCTGACCGAAGGGCACGTACGCCTGGACGGACACGTAGTCGCCGGGCTTCACCGTGGAGCTCAGCCATGGCAGCACCTCGGAAGGCGCGGCAGTGTCCACCGCCGGCAACGGGAGCTGGGCGAGAACGTCGTTGGTGTTCTTCTTCGACTCGGCCACGTTGGGCTCGTCGAAGGGATCGATCCCGAGCACGTGACCACACAGCGAGGTGGCCACCTCCCAACGGTAGAACTGCTCGCCGAGGTCGGCCGGCTCGGCCAGGTGCAGCGGCACGACATGCCGGTCCGCCCCGACCTCGGGCTCGGTGGTGGGAACCGGCACGCAGCCCGTGCCCTGCTTGCCCGTGGACTCGGCGATGAGCTGCTCGACCCACAGGCCGAACGACGCGTACTGCGGGGGCACGACGATGGTCACCTTGTCGCGCCCGGCGCGGGCGTCCTCGCCCATGGCCATGCCCAGACCGGCCGTCTCCTCCAGATCGGCGTCGAGGGCGCGCCCACAGAGCTCGGCGACGTCGTACCCGATGAGCGCGGCCGGCACCATGCCGAAATACGACAGCACCGAGTACCGGCCGCCGATGTCGGGTGGGTTGGCGAAACAGCGGCGGAAGCCGCGTTCGGCGGCCAGGGTGGCGAGAGGGGTGCCGGGGTCGGTGATCGCCGCGTAGCGCGACGGGTCGGGCAGTTGCGACCAGGCGTGGCCCAAGAGCGCGTTGGGCTCGAGGGTGGTGCCCGACTTCGACGACACGAGCACGAAGGCGTCGGACAGGTCGAGCGAGGAGACCGTCACGGGATGGGTGGTGTCG
Organism: Acidimicrobiales bacterium; assembly: GCA_017882995.1. Taxonomy (GTDB): domain Bacteria; phylum Actinomycetota; class Acidimicrobiia; order Acidimicrobiales; family UBA8190; genus Chersky-840. The sequence goes on from JADGOL010000284.1 coordinate 3,076, forward strand.
CACACCACCAGTCGGCGGCGCGTCTGGCCGGGGCCACCCGGCGTGCCGGAGGCGGCGAGGACCGCCTCGAGGACCGCCGGTCCGAGCGAGGAGCCTCCCATGCCGAGCAGGACCACGGTGGACTGCTCGATGCCCGCCGCCCAGGCCTTGAGCTCGGCTGCTTCCGCCGCCATGCGGCGCGGGACCTCCAGCCATCCCAGACGGTTGGCCGACACGTTGCCCGCCGGCCACAGCCCCGCGTCGCGCTCGAGCAGGCGCGGCACGAGGGTCCGGGCGTCGTCGACCATGAGCCGGCCTCTCAGCTGCCGGCCGACAGGGCGTTGGCCTTGTCGGACAGCTTCTGGATCAACTCGTCGAACGACTTGGTGAAGCTCGCCACCCCCTCGTCTTCGAGGGTGCGGGCCACGTCCGCCATGTCCACACCGGCCGCCTCGATGCGTTGCAGGGCGCGCCGAGCGGCGTCGGGATCGGCGTCCACCGTGCGGGCCGTGGTGCCGTGGTCGAGGAAGGCGGCGATGGTGTCGTCGGGCATCGTATTCACCGTGTCGGGGCCGATGAGGGTGTCGACGTAGACGAGGTCGGGGTAGGCGGGGTTCTTGGTCGACGTCGAGGCCCACAGCGGGCGTTGCACCTTGGCGCCCTTGGCGGCGAGGGCTTCCCAACGTGCGCCGGAGAACCGTTGTGCGAACAGCGCGTAGGCACGCTGGGCCTGGGCCACCGCGGCGGTGCCCCGCAGAGCCTGGATCTCGGTGGCCCGCCCTGCTGACTGGGCGGCGAGAGTGTCGAGACGCCGGTCGACCTCGGTGTCGACGCGGCTCACGAAGAACGAGGCCACGCTGCGTACGGCCGACAGATCGGTGACACCGGTGGCGACGAGATCCTCGAGCCCGCCCACGTAGGCCTCGATCACCTCGCCGTAGCGCTCCAGGCTGAACAGCAAGGTGATGTTGATGTTCCGGCCCTCGCCGATCATGGCTCGGATGGCGGGCACGCCCTCGGCCGTGGCCGGGATCTTCACGTACAAGTTGGGCTCGGCCACGAGCTCGTGGAAATGGCGCGCCGCGGTGATGGTGCCGTCAGTGTCGTGGGCGAGCCCCGGCGCCACCTCGAGCGACACGTAGCCGTCGACCCCGTCGGACGTGTCGTGCACCGGGCGCAGGATCGCCAGTGCGTCGCGGATGTCGGTCACGACGAGCTCCCAGTACGCCTCTTCGACGGTGTGTGAGCCCAACAACGTGCCGAACTGCTCGTCGTAGTCGTTGCCGCCCTCGATGGCCTTGGCGAAGATCGTGGGGTTCGACGTCACGCCCCGGATTCCCTGCGCCACGAGCTCGGCCAAGTGCCCGCCGCGCACGTAGTCGCGCCGGAGGTTGTCGAGCCACGGGCTCTGGCCCTGCTGCTCATACAGATCCTGCAGCTTGGTCATGGTGCTCCCTTCTGGCCAGGATCGCTTTGGGCCGGGATCGACGCTCCCGACCCCGGACGACCGGCCGTGGGTTGGTGTCAGCGCGTCGCCGGAGTTGCCCGGGCCAGAAGCGCCCGGGCCCGGGCGGCCACGTTGTCGGGTGTGTAGCCGAAGTGTTCGAGCACTTCCTGGCCCGGCGCCGATGCTCCGAAGTGGTCGATGGCGACGACGTCGTCCGCGTAGCGCTCCCAGCCGAACGATGCGGCCGCCTCGACGGCCAGGCGTCTGGTGCCGGGAGGAAGCACCTCGCGGCGATAGGCCTCGGTCTGAAGCGCGAAGAGGTCCCATGACGGCAGCGACACGACCCGGGCCCGCACCGGCCCGGCCGCAGCGTCGCCTCCACCCGAGGCCAGCATCCCGGCCGCAGCGACGCACACCGAGACCTCCGAGCCGGTGCCGATGAGAATGACGTCGGGGTCCCCGTCGGGGGGGTCGACGAGGACATAGCCGCCCCGGGCGACGCCGTCGACGGCCTCGGCGGTGCCGGCGAGGACCGGGATGGACTGGCGCGACAGCACCAGCGCGGTGGGGCCGTCGGAGTCGACCGCGATGCGCCAGGCGTGGGCGGTCTCGTTGGCGTCGGCGGGTCGGATCACCCGCAGGCCCGGCACGGCGCGCAGCGATGCGAGTTGCTCGACAGGTTGATGGGTGGGGCCGTCCTCGCCCAGGCCCACCGAGTCATGGGTCCACGAGTAGATGACGTGGGACTCCGACAGCGCGGCGAGACGGACCGACGGTCGCATGTAGTCGCTGAAGATGAAGAAGGTGCCGCCGACGGGAAGCACGCCGCCGTGGCGCGCCATGCCGGTCATGGCCGCGCCCATGGCGTGCTCGCGGATCCCGTAGTGGATCTGGTTGCCCTCGGGATGCCCGGCGGACTGGTTGACGGCGTCGGCGAGTTTCACGCCGGTGTTGCCGGTCAGATCAGCCGATCCCGCCATCAACCCCGGCACCACCTCGGCGGTCGCCGTGATGCACTGGTTGATGGCCACACGCGTGGCGAGCTTCGTGCCGACCTCGAAGATCGGCAGCTTCTCGGCCCAACCCTCGAGCCCGCCCCCGCGCTGGCTGGCATCCCACGTCGCCTTGTCGCCGTCCCAGGCGTCCAAGCGCGTCTGCCACGCCGATCGGTGCGCCTGGCCGCGCGCCAGGCACCGCCGGTAGAGCTCGACCACTTCGTCGGGGACCCAGAACTGCTCGTCGGCAGGGAGCCCGAGGATGGCCTTGGTCTCGCGGATCTCGTCCTCGCCGAGGGGGCTCCCATGCGCCGCCGCGGTGTCGGTCTTGTGTGGAGAGGGCCAACCGATGTGGCTGCGCAACAGGATCATCGACGGCTTGTCCTCGACGGCCATGGCCCGTCGTATGGCGGCCTCGAGGGCACCGGTGTCATTGGCGACCTCGCCGATGTTGTCGGTGTGCCAGCCATAGGCGTCGAAGCGCTCGGCCACGACGTCGGTGTAGGCCAGTTCGGTGGGGCCGTCGATGGTGATGTGGTTGTCGTCGTAGATGTAGACGAGCCGGCCCAGGCCCAGGTGCCCGGCGAGCGACGCCGCCTCGTGGCTGATCCCTTCCATGAGGTCGCCGTCACCGCAGATGACGAAGGTGTGGTGGTCGACGAGGTCGGGGCCGAAGCGCGCCCGCAGCCAGCGCTCGGCCATGCCCATGCCGACGCCGTTGCCGACGCCTTGGCCGAGCGGCCCGGTGGTGACTTCCACCCCGGCGGTGAGGTGCACCTCGGGGTGCCCCGGTGTCTTGCTGCCCCACTGCCGGAATTGCCTGATGTCGTCGAGGGTGAGCCCGTAGCCGGTGAGGAAGAGAAACGAGTAGAGGAGGATCGAGGCATGGCCGTTGGACAGGATGAAGCGGTCCCGATCGGGCCAGTGCGGGTCGGCCGGGTCATGGCGCATGATGCGGGTGAAGAGCACGTGCGCCAACGGCGCCAGCGCCATGGCGGTGCCCGGGTGCCCCGAATCGGCTTTCTGGGGGGCGTCCATGGCGAGGCCCCGGATGACGTTGATCCCGAGCTGTTCGAGCTCCGCTTCGGTCACGACGAGAACCGTACCCGCTCGTTCGGGGGCGCCAATCGGGCGCTCACGGGGACCCGGGGCCCGTGTCGGGATCGCCCGAGCGATCCCGCAGCAGCGCCACCGACGCCGTGAACCCGTGTACGAAATTGCGACCTCCCACGGGGCCGAGCTCACCGGCCGCGAAGAAACCCGCCATCGGCACCGGGCCCAGGTGCTCGGACAGGACGCGCACGTCGTGGTGCGGCGCACCGAACAGCCGCGTGCCCCGGCCGTTGCAGGTGAAGACGAGAGCGGCATCGGCCCGGCACGCCGCGACGAGCGCATGAAGGTCTTCGTCGGCCGTCGCCGCGTCGCGGAGGTGGAATTGCACGGTCGTGCCCAGCGCCATGGCGTCCCCGACGGCGATGGCGCCCGAGGAGCGGTCCGCGCCGACCACGTTGCGCACCAGGAAGTCACCGCGGCCGAAGTGCTCCTGGTGTTCGTCGATCACCCGCCCGAGGTGCAGGCCGCCTGTCTCCAACAAGACGACCTCCTCCTCGCTGAGACAGTCGCGGGCCTGGGTCAGCACCTGCTCGAGGGCGGGGCGGCCGGCGAGCTCGTAGATGAGGTTGTGCTCGGCCTTCGTCACCGCGAGGGGGTCGCCGAAGGGCCGACATCCCTGGGACACGAGGGTGGTGACCTCGGCGCCGGGGCCGAGAAACGCCCCCACCGCGCCGCCGGTGCGGACCCGGGTGCCGAGCGCCAGCCGGTTGCCACCGGGGCCACGCGCCGCGGAGGCCATGCCCCCCACCACCCGGATGCCGGGGTGGTTGGCGTCCACCCAGGCCAGGAACGACTCCGCCGGGAAGCTGTAGGGGTCACCCACGAGGACGAGCACCTCGGGGGTGAAGGGGATCTCGGCCGGCCAGCCCCGCAGGACCAGGCCGTCTCCCGACTCCGACGGCAACGCATCGAGCTCCAGGGGCACCAGGGGGCCGACGTGCCCGGCGAACAGGGTGATCGCCGCGTCCTGCTCCACTTCGCGGTGCGGTCCGAGCACCGACTCCGCCGCGCATCCCAATGACACCAGGGGGTGGAGCACTTCCTCCACGGTGCGCATGACGTCTTCGAGCGCGCCCGCGTGCGGCGGTGTCACGAACACCGTGGCGAAGTCCGGCCGTTCGCCGATGCGTTCCAGCACGGCTCCCGTGACCTCGCCCACGGCGTGAGCGGTGAGCGGGTGTTCGCTCATGGCGGCCGCGAAGGGCATCGGCCCGACCCTATCGCCGCGTGCCTGCCCTCAGGACTCGGCCGGCGCCGACCACGCCGGTGCTCCGGCCACCCACACCGACGCCACCCGCCACCCCCCGTCGCCGGTCGCCTCGAGCGCGACGAGGTCGGCGCGCCGACCCGGTGCCAGGGTGCCGCGGTCGTCGAGCCCGAGCAACCGGGCCGGCGTGGTGGCGGCCGCCTGCACCGCCTGGGCGAGCGCGACACCGCTGTGGCTCACCACGTTCGAGACGGCGCGTTCCATCGTCAGCACCGAGCCCGCCAACGTGCCGTCGGCGAGGCGTGGGGGACCCGGTGACACCGATCCCGGTGACACCGATCCCGGTGACACCGATCCCGGTGTGGTCGCCACCGCGTCGGTGACGAGGGCCACGCCATGGGCTGACTTGGCGGCGAACGCCATGGCGACGAACACGGGGTGCGTATGGACGAGATCGGCGATGACCGACACCGACAGACGGTCATCGGCGAGGGCCGCGCCGAGCAGCCCGGGGGCGCGCTGGTGGAGTGGCCCCATGGCGTTGCCGAGATGGGTCACGAGCCGGGCCCCGGCCTCGGTGGCCTCCCGGGCGACCTCGGCTGTGCACGCCGAATGGCCGAGCGACACGAGCACGCCCCGGGCGCTCAGCGCGGCGATGGCGTCGACGGCGCCGGGCAGTTCCGGGGCGAGGGTGACGATGCGCAGCGCATCGCCCAGGTTCTCGAGCCAGCGCCGGTCGACCACGTCGCGGACGAACTCGGGGCGATGGGCGCCGGGCACCGCGAGGAAGGGGCCTTCGAGATGGGCCCCGGCAATCTCGGGTCGGCCCCCGCCGTCACGGGCCGCGGCGGTGGCGATGCCCGCCAACGAGGCCTCGAGCTCGCCGAGCGGTGCGGTCACGATGGTGGGGCACCACGTGGTCACGCCCTGGGCCAGCAGCGCCTCGTCAAGAGCGCTCCAGTGCGCGCCGGTGGCAGCGGCCACGTCGACGGCGCCGATCCCGTTGACCTGGAGGTCGACGAACCCCGGCACCAGGACCACGTCGGGCACGGCGCCACCGGCGGGTCGGATCTCGGTGATCCGCCCGTCCTCGATCACCACCTCGGCGTCGGGCATCGGCCCCGCCGGCGTGATCACGGTGGCTGCCCTGACGGCGGCGCCGTTGGTGGTGTCGGTTCGTGGCCTGGGCACGCGGGTCGTACGGTATCTCCGTGGCTGATCCCCAGGTGCAGGTGCCGCCCAACTGCGACCTCACCCTGGGCATGGTGTGCGTGGACAAGTCGAAACCGGGGACGACGGTCTGGCAGATGCCCGCCGACGAGCGCTTCACCAACCCGGTGGGAGTGCTCCAGGGAGGGTTCCTGGCGGCGTGCTGTGACTCGGCCATGGGGGCGGCCACGGTCACGTGGGCAAAGGGGCGGAAAGTGTTCTCCGCCAACGCCGAGATGAAGGTGAGCTTCCTCGCCCCGGTGCGCCCCGGGGGCACGCTCACCTGCACGTCCAAGGTGATCTCGGGTGGCAACCGGGTGGCGTTCGCCGAAGCCGAGCTGACCGACGCCGAGGGTCGCCTCGTGGCCAAGGCCAGCTCCACCTATCTCCTCTCGCCCCGTGGGTAGACGGTGCGGTGCTTGCAGCACTGCGCCTGGGCGGGGGAGGATGGCGCCCCTCAGGGGAGGGTCGGTTGGCACGTGATGGTGGGAAGTCGGGACGTGACGGCGGCTTGAGCGCGGCCGGTGGCGACTTCTTCCATCTCGTCATCGATTACGCCAAGCAGGAGACCCTCGGACCGCTCAAGAGCCTCGGGCGGTTCCTGGTCTTCGGCCTCATCGGGTCCATCGCCATCACCGCCGGCGCCGTCCTGCTCCTGCTGGCGGGGCTGCGGGCCCTGCAGACCGAGACCGGGTCGTCGTTCACCGGACATCTGAGCTGGTTGCCCTATCTGATCGTCGCCGCGGTCGCGATAGCGGTGATGGGGCTGGCAGCATGGCGTATCACCAAGGGGCCGGGCGCGAAGAAGCACCGCGCCGGGGAGCCCCGGGCCAAGAGCGACGACAAAGGGAGCTGACGATGGCGACGACGGCGAAGATCAGCCGCGATGACCTCGAGGCCAAGCTCCGCGAGATGTCGGGGGGCGTGGAGGAGACCGTCGAGGCGACCCGGCCCATGCTGATCAGCTCGGCCGTGGCCGGCGTGTTGCTCGTGGCCTTGGTGGCATATCTGCTCGGGCGCCGGCGCGGTCGGTCCCGCTCGGCCGTCATCGAGATCCGCAGGGTCTGAGGCCGGCCCCGTGGACCGGATCCTGGGCTTCCTCGTGTCGCGCGCCGTGCGACGTGGTCGCGGGGGAGAGCCCATCTGGTGGGCGGTGGCGGGTGCGGCCTGGATGGTGCGACGCACGTTGAAGAGCCGCGACAACGTGGCCTGGAGCGGGCGAGTGGAGCCCGGCCAGCGGCTCGTGATCGCCGTCGGCGACCGTTCCACGCCCGCACCGTCGACCGGCGGGGAGTGACGGGCCACACCGACGCGCTCGCGGGCCAATTGTCGGCCGGAGAGCGCGTATTGCTTGTCGACCCCAAAGAGCGGCGTTATCTGGTGACGTTGCACCCCGGCGCGTTCTTCCACACCCACTCCGGCATCGTCTCCCACGACGACGTGATCGGACGCCCCGAGGGATCCACGATCGGGGCGTCGACGGGCCGTCGCTTCGTGGTGCTGCGACCCACCCTCGCCGACGTGGTGCTCAAGATGCCGCGCGGCGCCCAGGTCATCTACCCGAAGGACCTCGGCGCCATCCTCATCGCGGCTGACATCGGCCCGGGCATGCGGGTGCTCGAGGCGGGGGTCGGGTCGGGCGCGTTGTCGATGGCGCTGCTACGCGCCGGAGCCGATGTCGTGGGGTACGAGGTGCGTGCCGACTTCGCGGCGGGGGCACGCGCCAACGTGTCGGCGTGGGCAGGCCCCGACGCCACCTACCGCGTGGAAGAGCGCGACGTGTACCAGGGGATCGAGGAGCGCGACCTCGATCGTGTCGTGCTCGACCTGCCCGAGCCGTGGCGTGCGCTGGGCCCTGCGTCCGAGGCGATGCGACCGGGCGGGATCTTTCTCGCTTACCTGCCGTCGATCACCCAGGTGGCCACCCTGCGCGCCGCTATGGCGTCGAGGTCGTTCGGGATGGCAGAGACCTTCGAGGTGTTGCGGCGCACGTGGCACGTCGAAGAGCGGTCGGTGCGCCCCGACCATCGCATGGTGGCCCACACCGGGTTCATCACGACGGCGAGACTGCTCGTGGCCATACGTGAACCGGAGCTGTCACCTGAACCGGAGCTGTCGCCTGAAAGCGATCCGCTACCTGAGCCGTGAGGCGCGTTCAGCCCTGCTCGATGAAGATGCACTCCCCGGGGCATTCCTCGGCCGCTTCGGTGACGGCGTCCTCGAGGTCGTCGGGGACGAGGGCGAGGCCGGCCGAACCGCCTGGCTCGTTCTTGACCTGGTCACTCTCTTTGACATAGGCGAGGCCGTCGTCGAGCAACGTGAAGACGGCCGGCGCGATCTCCTCGCACAGGCCGTCGCCGGTGCACAGATCCTGGTCGATCCAGACCTTCATGAGCTCGCTCTCGCCATTTCTCGGGTCTCGTTCTCGGGTACTCGGTCGACGCCTTCGGAACGTAACGATGCCCGGTTCGCGGTGTCAATTGACCGATCACCGAACTGGCCCCATGCCCGGCCGGCATCGTTGACCGAATCACCACCGGACGTGGCCGTCCACCTCGTTGTCACTCGGACAAAGAGTCTACCGGGGCGTCGACCTGAATCCCCCCTTCCTTGAGCGTCAATTTGACCCCAGGGCCGGTGTATGGTCGCAAGAGGCGCCCGGAGACAAGCCCAGGAGGTGGTTCCGACGGCCGAGCCGGAAGAGGAACGACAGCTGGCGCTGCGCGAAGAGCTCGAACGACTGCGCGAACGCTGCCTGCAGGCCGACGAGGAAGTCGCCGTCCTGCGCCGACGCCTGTCGGAGGGGCCCGGCCGCGTCCAGTCCCTCGAGGAGCGACTGCTCGAGACCAAGGGCCAGCTGGCCCAGGCGGTTTCGCAGAACGAGAAGCTGACCTACACGCTGCAGCAGGCCAAGGAGCACATCGCCGCGCTGCGTGAAGAGGTCGACAAGCTCACCCAACCCCCCAGCGCGTACGGGACGTTCCTGCACGCCAATGACGACGGGACCGTCGACGTCTTCTCGGGTGGCCGGAAGATGCGAGTGGCCGTGCATCCCGAGATCGACGGCGTCGAGCTGCGCCGGGGACAAGAGGTCGTCCTCAACGAGTCGCTGAACGTCATCCTGGCGCGCGAGGGCGAGGACTCCGGTGAGGTCGTCACCTTGAAGGACCTCCTCGACGACGGCCGGCGTGCCATCGTCTACGCCCGCGCCGACGAGGAGCGCGTGGTCGAGCTCTCCCACGACTTGCTCGGTGTGCACCTGCGCGCCGGCGACGCCGTGCTCATGGAGACGCGCTCGGGGCTGCTCGTGGAGAAGCTGCCCCGGCCCGAGGTCGAAGAGCTCGTGCTCGAGGAGGTGCCCGACGTCACGTATGCGGACGTGGGCGGCCTCGACAGCCAGATCGAGGACATCACCGACGCCGTCGAGCTTCCCTATCTGCACCGGGCGCTGTTCAAGGAGTACAAGCTGCCCGCGCCCAAGGGCATCTTGTTGTACGGGCCGCCGGGGTGCGGCAAGACCCTCATCGCCAAGGCGGTCGCCAATTCGCTGGCCAAGAAGGTGGCCCTGGTGACGGGGAACGCCAACATCCGGAGCTACTTCTTGAACATCAAGGGCCCCGAGCTGTTGAACAAGTACGTGGGGGAGACCGAGCGCCAGATCCGGCTCGTGTTCCAGCGGGCCCGGGAGAAGGCCGAGGAGGGTGTCCCGGTCATCATCTTCTTCGACGAGATGGACTCGTTGTTCCGTACCCGGGGGACGGGGATCAGCTCCGACATGGAGTCGACCATCGTGCCCCAGCTCCTGGCCGAGATCGACGGGGTCGAAGCGCTGCGTGACGTGATCGTCATCGGAGCCTCGAACCGGGAGGACCTCATCGACCCCGCCATCCTCCGGCCCGGGCGCCTCGACGTGAAGATCAAGATCGAGCGGCCCGACGAGGAAGCAGCGTCGCAGATCTTCTCGCGCTACCTCACCGCGGACCTTCCCATCGACGCCAAGGAGGTGGAACGCCTCGGCGGCGGGGACGCCGCGAAGTCGGTACAGGCCATGATCGAGGACACGGTGGCGGAGATGTACCGCGCCGACGACGAGAACAAGTTCCTCGAGGTGACGTACCAAAACGGCGACAAAGAGGTGCTGTACTACCGGGACTTCGCGTCGGGGGCGATGATCGAGAACATCGTCCGCCGGGCCAAGAAGCTGGCCATCAAGCGGGCCATCGCGGGGGAGGGGAAGGGGGTCCGCACCTCCGACCTCTTGGAGTCGATCCGCCGGGAGTACAAGGAGAACGAAGACCTGCCCAACACCACCAACCCCGACGACTGGGCCCGGATCTCGGGAAAGAAGGGAGAGCGCATCGTGTACGTGCGCACCCTTCTGGCCGACACCGAGGAGACCAAGGGCGGCCGTTCCATCGAACGGGTGGGTACCGGCCAGTATCTGTGAGCAGGCTGAAGGGGTCCGTACCGGCTTCAGCGGAGGGCCGCGCCGCCCCAGCCGCCACGCACTAGGGTCGGTTTCGTGGTCGTCGCGAAGGTGTGCGGGATCGAGACGGAGTACGGAATTCACCACGTCGGTGGCGACGGCAATCCCGTCGCGTCCTCCTCGCTGCTGGTCAACGCGTACGTCTCGGACCTGGCCCGGGCCGGGTGGGACTTCGAGGACGAGTCACCGGGCAACGACGCCCGCGGATTCGCCCGCGAGGGGTCGATGCCCCCCGAGATCGAGACCCATCTCGTCAACGCCGTGCTCACCAATGGGGCCCGGTACTACGTCGACCATGCCCACCCCGAGTTCTCCTCGCCCGAGTGTGCCGACCCCCTCGAGGCCGTGCTCTACGACAAGGCGGGGGAGGAGGTGCTGCGGCGGTCGATGATCGCGGTGCGCCGGACGCTTCCCGAGGGCCAGTCCATCGTCGTCTACAAGAACAACTCCGACAGCAAGGGCAATTCGTACGGCACCCACGAGAACTATCTGATGGACCGGGCCGTGCCCTTCGCCCGCATCGCGCATCTCATCACCCCGCACTTCGTCACGCGTCAGATCTTCGCCGGGGCCGGCAAGGTGGGCAGCGAGACGGCGGGCAACGCGGGACGCGACATCACCTTCCAGATCTCCCAACGAGCCGAGTTCTTCGAGGAGGAGATGGGCCTCGAGACGACGTTGAAGCGTCCCATCGTGAACACCCGCGACGAGCCCCACGCCGATCCGCAGCGCTACCGGCGGCTGCACGTCATCGTGGGGGACGCCAATCTGTGCGAGGTGGCCACCTTCTTGAAGGTGGGGACGACCGCGCTCGTCCTGGCGCTCATCGAGGACGACGCCTTTGACGGGCGGGAGCTGACACTGGCCAATCCCGTGAAGGCCATCCGCCAGGTCGCGCTCGACCTGAGCCTGGACGCGCCCATCGACCTCGCCGACGGGCGGACGACCACCGCTCTCGCATTGCAGTGGGAGTTGTTCGGCCTGGCCCGCAAGTACGCCGAGGACCGCGGCCTCGAGTGCCTGGGCGACGAAGCCGTCGGCCAACAGGTGCTCCTGCGATGGGAAGAGGTCCTCCATGGCCTCGAGACGGACCCGAGCGTCGTCGCCGACAAGGTGGATTGGGCGGCCAAGCTCGGATTGCTCGAGGCGTACCGGGATCGCCACGGGCTCGACTGGGACGACCACCGGCTCGCCGCGGTGGACCTGCAGTACCACGACCTTCGCCCCGAGCGTTCCCTCTTCGCCCGCCTCGACACCGAGCGTCTGGTGAAAGAGCAGGACGTGCTCGACGCGGTGACCGAGCCGCCTCGGCGCACCCGCGCCTATTTCCGTGGTCAGTGCCTCAAGCGATGGGCGTCGTCGGTCGCCAGCGCCAACTGGGACTCGATGGTGTTCGACCTGGGTACCGATCCCCTCCGACGCGTCCCTATGATGGATCCGCTACGTGGAACAGCTGAATTCGTCGAGGAGCTCCTGGATGGAAGCTCCTCACCGGCGGAGCTGTTGGCACGGTTGAGCGCCTAGGAGTGGGTTGATGGCAGAGCAAGAGAAGAAGCGCCGACCGGCAACGACGACGCGCGAGGAGACGACGACCGAGGAGGCCGAGACTCCCGCGCCGTCGCCGCAGGGCGAGAAGCTGAAGGCCGAGCTCGACGACCTGCTCGACGAGATCGACGAGGTCCTCGAGGAGAACGCCGAGGAGTTCGTCCGCAACTACGTGCAGAAGGGCGGGGAGTAGCGGGGTGGGTCTGCCCCTCTTTCCGCCCGGGGAGGACCCGGGCCCCAGCTTCGCCGCCCTCATCCGCCTCAGCGATCCGAACCGGCCCGTCCCGGCGCCGACGGACGCGAACCGGGGCACGGTCCCGGCGGTGGCACACGGCACCACGGTGGTGGCATTGCGGTTCGCCGACGGAGTGGTGATGGCAGGCGACCGGCGCGCCACCGAGGGGAACATCATCGCCCATCGCGCCATGGAGAAGGTGTTCCCCGCCGACCGGCACTCGGCGGTCGCCATCGCCGGTGCGGCGGGGCCGGCGGTCGAGATGGTCAAGCTCTTCCAGACCCAGCTCGAGCACTACGAGAAGGTCGAAGGCGTCGCGCTCAGCCTCGAGGGCAAGGCCAACCAGCTCGGCCAGATGGTGCGCGAGCACCTCCCCATGGCGATGCAGGGGCTCGTGGTCGTGCCCTTGTTCTGTGGGTTCGACCTCCGCACCGGTGAGGGGCGGATCTTCACCTACGACGTCACGGGCGGGCATTTCGAGGAAGCCGACTACGCGGCCACGGGGTCGGGGGGTCGCGACGCCCGGACCACGATCAAGCTCGGATGGCAGGCCGAGCTGGGACGTGACGACAGCATCGAGCTGGCGGTGCGGGCCCTGTACGAGGCGGCCGACGAGGACTCGGCCACCGGCGGCCCCGACCTCGTGCGGGGGATCTTCCCCGTGGTGGCGACGGTGACCGCGGCGGGCTATCAGCGTCTCGAGGAAGACGAGGTGGCGCAGAGCTTCACCGCCTTGGTGCAGCGGCGCAGTCTCGGGGGCGGCGTGGGAGGTGGCGGCTCATGACCATGCCGTTCTACGTGGCGCCCGAGCAGGTCATGAAGGATCGCGCCGAGTACGCCCAGAAGGGGATCGCCCGGGGGCGTTCGCTCGTGGCCTGTGTCTACGCGGACGGGATCCTCGTCGTGGCCGAGAACCCGTCACGGTCGTTGCACAAGGTGAGCGAGATCTACGACCGGATCGCTTTCGCCGGTGTGGGCAAGTACAACGAGTTCGACCAGCTGCGGGTGGCCGGGGTACGCCATGCCGACACCAAGGGCTTCGCCTTCAGCCGCGAGGACGTCGACGCCCGTTCCCTCGCCAATCTCTACGCGCAGTTCCTCGGTCAGGTCTTCACCCACGAGATGAAACCGCTCGAGGTCGAGATCCTCGTGGCCGAGCTCGGTGTCGACGGCAAGTCCGACCAGCTGTACCACATCGCCTATGAAGGAACGATCACCGACGAGGACCGATTCGCCGTGCTCGGCGGCGAGACCGAGACCATCTCGGACCGGGTGGCCGAGGCGTACCAGGACGACTGGGCCCTCGACGCCGCGCTGCGGGCCACCGTGGCTGCGCTGGCCGGGCCCGATCGGACCCTCGAGCCCGGGGACCTCGAGGTGGCCGTGCTGGCCCGGGCCCACGGCCGGCGTGCCTTTCGCCGCCTCGCCCACGACGAGCTGGCCGAGCTCCTGGGTGGCGGTCGCAAGAGCTCTCCGCGTGGGTCGCGCGCGGCGGGACCGGGGACGGCGGGACCGGCGTCGTCGGGCACCACCGACAGTGACGGGGGACCCCTGCGCTCGGAGTGAGCCCGTGTCCGGCGAAGGCCGTGACCGACCGCTAGATGTCGTCGGCGGGATCTTCCTCGAGGCCGTCGAACAACGCCTCGACCTGATCCGCCAGCATGAGCTCGCGGGCTTCACCGGCCTGGTCGACGACGACCAGTAC
>JADGOL010000042.1 GCA_017882995.1 Acidimicrobiales bacterium
CGTCGGGGCCGGGCCTCGTCGTCGACGTCACGCCCATGAACACCGTCACCGTGTCGGGTGCGGGCTCGGGGGGCTCGGCCCGCGCCGTCGTGGGGGCGGGGACGCTGCTCGTCGATCTCTACAACCACTTGGCAGCGTCGGGCGTGCTCGTCCCGGGTGGGTCGTGCCCGACGGTCGGGATCTCGGGACTGGCGCTGGGCGGTGGTGTCGGGGTGGTGGGACGGAAATACGGCCTCACGTGCGACACCGTCGAGTCCGTGGAGATCGTCACCGCCGACGGGCGCATCCTCACCTGTGACGCCTCCGACAACGCAGATCTCTACTGGGCCTGTCGAGGCGGGGGTGGGGGGAACTTCGGCATCGTCACCTCCTTCACCTTCCGGACATCACCCATCCCGCCCTTGGCCCTGTTCACCGTCGACTGGCCGTCGTCGGCCGCCGCGGACGTCCTGGGCGCGTGGTTCGGCTGGCAACGTGCCGGGCCCCACGAGCTGTGGTCGAATTGCCAACTCCTCTCCGGTGGCAACGGCGCCCTCGAGGTGCGCACGGCAGGAATGTTCGTCGGCTCGGCCGCCACCCTCGGCTCGTTGGTCGACACCCTCGTCACCGCGGTGGGCGCCCAACCCTCCTACCGTTTCGTCGGCCCCGAGCAGTACCTCCACGCCATGCTCGTCGAGGCCGGATGCGAGAGCCTGGACATCGCCCAGTGTCACCTCACCACGCAGAGCCCCATGGGGACCCTCGACCGGTCCGGATCGGTGGCCTCGTCGGGGTATGTCTCGGCCCTTCCGTCCCCGGCGGGCACCGCCGCCTTCGTGGCGACGGTGAACGACCTCATCCAGACCCTTCCGCATCTCGGAGGTGGCGTCGCCTTCGACGCGTTGGGCGGAGCCATCAACGCGGTGAAGCCGAGTGACACCGCCTTCGTCCACCGCAACGCCATCGCCGGCATCCAGGCCAGCGTGGCCACGGGTGCGAGCGCGTCGGTGGCCCAGCAGGGCCGATCCTGGTTGGCCCACTTCGCCTCGTCGGTGACGAGCCATGTCGACGGCCAGGCGTACCAGAATTACATCGACCCCACCCTGGTCGACTGGCAACAGGCCTACTACGGGACGAACCTCGGTCGGCTGGTGTCGGTGAAAGCGAGATACGACCCCGACGACGTCTTTCACTTCGCCCAGTCCATCCCCACCCACCTCGGCGCGGGCGGGTGAGCTCTTGTGCGGGTGATCAGCCCGATGACACCATGAAGATCTGAGAAGGGGGTAGCCCGTGCACGACCTCGTCGTTCGAGCCGGATCCGTCGTGGACGGCACGGGATCACCCGCACGGACCGCCGACATCGCCGTCGACGACGGACGGATCACCGCCGTGGGGGCGCTCAACGGGGTCTCGGCCCGGCACACCATCGACGCCGACGGCGCACTGGTCACTCCCGGTTGGGTCGACATCCACACCCACTACGACGGCCAGGCCACGTGGGACGAGGTCCTCGCCCCGAGCGCGTGGCACGGGGTCACCACCATCGTCACCGGCAACTGCGGCGTCGGCTTCGCACCGGCCCGGCCCGACCGCCATGACTGGCTCATCGGGCTCATGGAGGGTGTGGAAGACATCCCCGGCACCGCTCTGGCCGAGGGCATGGCGTGGGACTGGGAGAGCTTCCCCGAATACCTCGACGCACTCGACCGGCGTCGCTTCACCGTCGACGTGGGGACACAGATCGCCCATGGTGCGGTGCGGGCCTATGTCATGGGCGAACGCGGGGCGCGCAACGAGCCCGCCACCGCCGATGACATCGACGCCATGCGCGCCATCGTGAGAGAAGCGGTGGCGGCGGGGGCGCTCGGGTTCTCGACGTCGCGCACGATCGCCCATCGCGCCATCGACGGCGAGCCCGTCCCCGGGACCTACGCGGCCGAGGACGAATTGTTCGGGATCGGCGCCGCCCTCGGCGATCTCGGCACCGGGATCTTCGAACTGGCACCGGCCGGCGTGGCGGGCGAGGACGTGATCGCCCCGGCCAAGGAAGTGGACTGGATGCGCCGCCTGTCGGTCGCCATCGGCCGTCCCGTCACCTTCGCCCTCTTGCAGATCGGGGACGCGCCGGACCTGTGGCGCGAGCTCATGGACGAGTCGCTGCGCGCCGCGGAGGAGGGAGCCCAGCTGTGGCCCCAGGTGGCGGCGCGCGCCACGGGGATCCTCACCGGCCTCCACACGTCGTACTGCCTGTTCGACTCCATCCCCGCCTATCAGGCGCTCAAGGCCCGCAACCTCTCCGACGCCCAATTGCTCCAGGCCCTGTGCGACCCGTCGGTGCGGGAGTCCATCGTGTCGTTCCAGCCCGAGCCCGATCACCGGGCCGCGCTGGAGAAGGCCTACGCGGTCACCTTCGTCCTCGGCGTGCCGCCGGACTACGAGCCGGGCCCCGAAGCCTCCCTGGCGTCGATGGCGGCGGCGGCGGGGCGCCATCCCCTCGAGATCGCCTACGAGGTCATGCTCGAGTCCGCCGGCCAGGGCCTCCTGTACTTCCCCATCCTCAACTACGCGTCGATGAGCCTGGAGCCGGTGAGGGAGATGCTCCTGCATCCGCGGGCGGTGGCCGGCCTCGGCGACGGTGGCGCCCACTGCGGTGTCATCTGCGACTCGCCCCAGCCGACGTTCATGCTCTCGCACTGGACCCGGGACCGCACCCGCGGCGAGCTGCTGCCGCTCGAGTGGGTGGTGAAGAAGCAGACCCTCGACACCGCCCGCCTCTACGGCTTCGGTGACCGGGGCACGCTCGAGCCCGGCATGCTGGCCGACATCAACGTGATCGACTACGAGCACCTCCAGCTCGGCACCCCCACCGTGGTCACCGATCTGCCCGCGGGGGGACGGCGGCTCGTGCAGGACGCGGTGGGATATCTGGCCACGATCAAGTCGGGCCAGACCACCTTCGACAACGGAAGTGACACCGGCGCGCGCCCGGGAGCGCTCGTGCGCGGCGCCCGCTGAGACCCGGGCCGACGGTGCCGCCCGCGACCCGCCGCGGCCTACGGTGGGACCGATGACCGAAGCTGTCGACGACGCCACCCTGGTGCAGATGTTCGAGACCATGGCCCTCGTCGCCGCCACCGACGACGCCCTGCGCGCTGCGATCTCGGCGGGCAGCGCCACCCTGGCCTACTACTCGCCGCGAGGACAAGAAGCCGTGGCGGCCGGGTTCGCGGCTGCACTGCGGCCCGACGACTATCTCGTCACGACCTACCGCGGCCTGCACGACCAGATCGCCAAGGGCGTCCCCCTCCGGCCGTTGCTGGCCGAGATGCTGGGCAAGGCGGAGGGTACCGGCCGGGGCAAGGGCGGCCCCATGCACGTCTCGTGGCCCGACGTCGGGCTCATGCTGACCACGGGTGTGGTGGGCTCGGGCCTTCCCATCGCGGCCGGATTGGCCTGGGCGGCGGCCCGCCAGGGGGAGGGTCGCGTCACGGTGGCCTCGTTCGGTGACGGCGCCACCAACATCGGCGCCTTCCACGAGGCCGCCAACCTGGCCGCGGTGTGGGGGCTCCCGGTGATCTTCTTGTGCCAGAACAACGGGTACGGCGAGCACACCGCCTTTGCCGATCACCTGCGCGTCGACCACGTGGCCCAGCGCGCCGCGGCCTACGGCATGCCCGGCGTGACGGTGGACGGCAACGATCCCGTGGCCGTCCACGACGCGGTGTCGGTCGCGGTGGCGCGGGCCCGGGCCGGGGAGGGCCCGACACTGGTCGAGGCCGTCACGTACCGGCTCTTCGGCCACGTCTTCGGCGACCGCATGACCTATGTCGATCCCAAAGAGCTCGAAGCGGCGTGGAAGCGCGAGCCCGTGACCCGCTTCCGCCAAACCCTCGTCGAGTGGGGCCTGCTCTCCGAAGCAGACGCCGCCGCGATCGAGGAGCGCAGTGCGACCACGGCCGCCGCCACGCTGGCCGAGGTGCTCGAGCTCCCCGAGCCCGGCGCCGACGAGGTGCTCACCGACGTCGTGGCGCCCGCCGGGGCGGATGCCACGAAGAGAACAGCAAGAGCGGCAACGAAGGTGGTGGTGCCCGACGGGTCGGTGGAGGTGAGTGTGCGCTCCGCCATCACCCTGGCGCTCGACGAAGCCCTCGAGTCCGACGGTCGGGTGGTGCTGCTCGGAGAGGACATCTCCGACAGCGGGGTCTTCGGGGTGACCAAGGGCCTCGCCGCCAAGCACGGCGCCGACCGGGTGCGCGACACGCCCATCTCGGAGCAGGCCATCGTGGGCGCGGCGGTGGGGGCGGCGCTGGGCGGACTGCGGCCCGTGGCCGAGGTGATGTTCATGGACTTCCTCGGGCTCTGTCTGGACCAGCTCGCCAACCACGCCGCGAAGCTCCGCTACATGTCGGGGGGCCTGACGCCGGTCCCCATGGTGTTGCGCACCGCCGTGGGTGGTGGTCTTCAGGTCGGCGCCCAGCACTCGCAGATGCTCGAGGCCTGGCTCACCCACGTGCCGGGACTCAAGGTGGTGGTGCCGAGCACGCCATCGGATGCCCGGGGCCTCATGGCGGCGTGCATCGCCGACGAGGACCCCTGTGTCTTCATCGAGCAGGTCCTCCTCCTGTCGCGCAAGGGCGTCATCGACTCCACGCCCATCGAGCTCGGGGTGGCCGACATCAAGCGCCCGGGCGCGGATGTCACCGTGGTGACCTACGGCCGACAGGTCCACCAAGCCCTCGCCGTCGCCGACGCGCTGACGTCGAAAGGTGTCGAGGTCGAAGTGCTCGACCTGCGCTCCCTCGTCCCCCTCGACGAAGCGGCGGTGCTCGAGTCGGTGGGGCGGACGCGCCGGGCCGTCATCCTCCACGAGGCGGTGGTGACCGGCGGCTTCGGTGCCGAGTTGGCGGCGGGGATCTCCGAGGCCCTGTTCGGTCGGTTGGTCGCCCCCGTCCTGCGCGTGGGTGCGCTGCCGGCGCCGTTGCCCTATGCCCGCGGGCTGGAACGCCTGGCGCTCCCTGGCCCCGAACGACTCCTCGAAGCGCTCGAGTGGGTCATGGCCTACGAGGGCTGAGGGCGCCACGCCCCGTGTTGTTGCGACTCCCGAAGATCGGCATGGAGATGACCGAGGCCGTCCTGGCCGGCTGGTTGGTCGACGACGGGGCCACGGTCGTGAAAGGCCAGGCCCTCTACGAGATGGAGACGGACAAGGTCACCAACGAGATCGAGTCCCCGGCCGCGGGTCGACTGCGACGCATCGCGCAGGAGGGCATGACCTATCAGGTCGGTGACCCGCTGGCCGAGATCGACGAAGACTGAGACTGAGACGATCCTCCGACGGAGCGCTCGGAACCTCAGCCCGTGTCGCGAAGGCACCATCACCGACGTCCTCGGGACCACCGAGGTCCCAGGCGGGGCCGAGCGAACGGACTACTGCGCGTCGCGTGACGGCGCGTCGGGCAACGACGGAGTGAACAGCACGGGCCGTCCTGCGCCGCGGCGCTTGGACTCGTGCATGGCCGCGTCGGCTCGGGCCACCAACGCGTCGGCATCGATCTCGGACCCGCTCGACCACGCCACACCGATACTGGCTTGCGACCCGACCCTGCGGTTCTTGAGCTGGATCTCGTGACCGAGCGTCTCGCCCACCCTGATGGCGGTCCGGACCGCCTCGGCCGAGGTGGCGATGCCCGGGC
Organism: Acidimicrobiales bacterium; assembly: GCA_017882995.1. Classification (GTDB taxonomy): domain Bacteria; phylum Actinomycetota; class Acidimicrobiia; order Acidimicrobiales; family UBA8190; genus Chersky-840. The sequence goes on from JADGOL010000042.1 coordinate 5,676, forward strand.
AGATGACGAGGAACTGGTCGCCGCCGATCCGCCCCACCACGTCGTCCTCGCGCACCGCCCCGTGCAGCCGCCTCGCCACCACGCCCAGGAATTCGTCCCCGGCGTCATGGCCGTGGCCGTCGTTGAGATCCTTGAACCGGTGGAGGTCGACGAGGATCACCGCCGGACTGGACCCGTCCATGGCTCCGGCCAACATCGCCTCGAGGGCGGTCATGGTCGATTCCCGGTTGTGACACCGCGTGAGCACGTCGAAGGTGGCCCGCAGGTGCAACCCGTCGCGCCTGGCGGTGCTGTCGGTGATGTCCTCCACGCACACGATGACCCCCGTGACGTCCCCGTCGTCATCGGTGAGGGCCCGCAGGCTCAGTGTGCACTGACGGACCACCGTCTCATCCGTGCTGTCGTAGGGGCTGCCGTCGGCCCACGCCGGCCGGATGACGACGTCGATGTCGTCGTCGACGCCGTCGCGCAGCACCGCTTCGAAGGCCGTCCGGGCCACGACGCGATGGTGGTCCGAGACCGTCGACAGTTGTTCGTCGAGGGTGGCGGCTCGCGGACAACCCAGGATCTCGTGAAGACGGTTGTTGGTGTACACCACGCGCCCCATGGCGTCGATCTGGAGCACGCCGACGGGCACGGTCTCGGCCAGTCGGGCCAGCACCTGCTCGCGGGCCCGCAACATCTCCGCGGTCACCTCGAGCACGCTCTTGCTCTTCCGGGCGAACCGGGGAGCCACCGACGGCGTGTGTGGATCGAACACGGTGGCGTCCTCACCAACGGCATCGACCACCACGCCCAGGTAGACACCGTGGCTCCGCCGGGCGTCGATCACGTGCACGACCACAGGGCGGGTGGGATCCGAGGCAAGCCGCACCGGCGCCCGCGACGCTCCGACAGCCCGGGCCCGCTCCCAGGCGTTGATCACCACGACCCGATCCCCGGCGATGACGAGGTTCAGCGCCGACCGGGCCCGGATGACCCGATGGCGGCCCACGTGAACCGTCCCGGGCATCTCCACCATGAGCCCGTCGGGCCCGATGGCGCACACCGCCGCCTCCGGGTGGCGATCGAGGAGTGTCGAGACGGCCGAGTCGATGATCTTGGGGTCGAGAAGGCCGTCGCTGCGCACAGCGTTGGTATCGACGCTTCGAGGCTCGTCGTTGAGGCGCCCGTCCCAGTACTCCGAACTCCCGAAATGGACCCGGAACGGTCCCGAAACCGAGAAGAAAGCCCTGGTCGGACCGCTGCCATCAAGTTCCGGGTCAAAAATTCCGAAATTCTCCGTCTGTGACGTCTCCTGCGCCCCGGGCGCGTTCTTTGGCGCGGCTCTTCATCACCTACGCGGCGATCACCGCGCTGCCCGTCATGCTCCTGGGCTTCGTCCTGGCCGCGAACTACCGCTCCGACGCCAACCAGCGCGGAGTCTCCGAAGGCCGTTCCGAAGCCATGCTCGTCGCCGAGACGGCCGTCGAGCCCATCCTGGACGGGCGTCCCCTCGGCCAGGGGCTGAACCCGACCGAGACCACCGCGCTCGACCGCCTCGTCAAGCGGACCGTCGGCGACCACCACGTCCTTCGCATGCGACTCCGGGACCTGAAGGGCCTCGTCGTCTACTCCGACGACGGCTCGGGGTTCAAGGAGAAGCCCGAGGACGAGGCCATCGACGCCGGCCACGGCGAGATCTTCGCGAAGCTCACCCGGCTGAACTCCGACAACAACGACACCGGGCCCGTCGGCCCCAGGGCGGTCGAGGTCTACCTGCCGCTCACGGCGGGCTCGCCCGAGCACGTGGTCGGGGTGCTCGAGGTCTACCTGCCCTACGCGCCCATCGCCATCGACGTCGACGCCGGACTCCACACGCTCTACCGCGACCTCCTTCTCGGCCTCGGCGCGCTGTACGTCGCCCTGTTCATCATCTCGGTGTCGGTGAGCCGCCGCCTCCGTCAGCAGGTGAAGGAGAACAAGTTCCTGGCCGAGCACGACCCCCTCACCGAACTGCCCAACCGCTCGTTGTTCCACCAGCGCGCCGAGGAGGCCGTCGTCCACGCCGTCCGCAGCGACACCCGCGCCGCGATCGCCATCGTCGACCTCGACCGCTTCAAGGAGGTCAACGACACGCTCGGCCATGACAGCGGCGACCAGCTCCTCACCCAGCTGGCCCAACGCCTCGCCGATCACACCCGGCCCCAGGACGCCGTGGCCCGCCTGGGCGGCGACGAGTTCGGCGTGATCCTGTCCGAAGTCGGTGACGCCGATGAGGTCCTCCACCGCCTGCGCGACATCATCGAGCACGAGGTCGAGGTGAGCGGGCTCCCACTCTCGGTCGAATCGAGCATCGGCTACGTCCTGTCGCCCGATGACGGCATCGACGTGGACGACCTCCTCCAACACGCCGATGTGGCCATGTACGTCGCCAAGGCCCAGCACGCCGGGGTGGTCCGCTACGACGCGGACCACGACCACTACGACGCCGCGAACCTCGGCCTCATCGCCGATCTCCGTCGCGCCATCGACGCGGATGAGCTCGTCATGCACTACCAACCCAAAGCCGCCCTCCACGACGGTCACGTGGACGCCGTCGAGGCCCTGGTGCGCTGGCAGCACCCCACCCTCGGGCTTCTCTACCCCGACCGCTTCATCCCCATGTGCGAGCAGACCGACCTCATCGACAGGCTGACGACGTGGGTGATGCGCAGGGCGCTCACCGACATCCGTGACCTCGGCGACGTGGCCGTGTCGGTGAACGTGTCGGCCCGCACCCTCGGTCGGGCCCGCTTCGCGGCCCAGGTCATCGAGGTCCTCGCCGATCTCGACGTCCCTCCCGAGCGGTTGATCGTCGAGATCACCGAGACGGCCCTGCTCACCGACCCACCTCGTGCCGCCGCGGTGCTCGCCCAGCTCGACGCCATCGGTGTCCGGGTGAGCCTCGACGACTTCGGCATCGGCCAGACCTCGCTCGGATACCTGTCGTCGTTGCCGGTCCACGAGCTCAAGATCGACAAGAGCTTCGTCA
>JADGOL010000043.1 GCA_017882995.1 Acidimicrobiales bacterium
AGGGCATCCTCTCCCCCGCCGCCGCCCAGCGCCGGCTGGGCCGCGGCTTCGGCTGAGCGGCCTACTGGGCCGCGGCTTCGGCTGAGCGGCCTACTGGGCCGCGAAGCGCGCCAGTGCGTCGAGTTGGGCGGCGGTGCCCACGCCGATGAGGATGTCGCCCGCCTCGATGGTGACCTCGGAGGACGGGTTGGTGGCGAAGCTCCCGTCGCCGCGACGGATGGCGAGCACCAGCGCGCCGGTACGGTCGTGCAGCTGGACGGCATGCAACGTGTTCCCGGTGAGCGGGGATCCGGCCGACACCGAGAGCTCCTCCAATCGGAATTCGAGCGTGCCGTCGTGCATGACCACGTCCACGAAATCGACGACGTGGGGCTGGGTGACGAAGGCCGCCATGCGGTCACCACCGAGCTGCTGGGGGTTGACCACCCGATTGGCTCCGGCGCGCAGGAGCTTGGGCTCCGACGACTCGTTGCGGGCTCGGGCGATGATCTGCACGTCGGGGCGCATGGACCGGACCGCCAACGTGACGTAGAGGTTGTCGGCGTCGGTGTCGAGGGCGGCCACCAGGGTGCCGGCGCGCTCCACCCCGGCCTGAAAGAGGGTCTCGTCATCGGTCACGTCCCCGACGATCCACGGGTAGGGCACCTCCTCCATCCGTGAGGCGTCGCGGTCGACCACCACGACCTCTCGCCCCGCGGCGGCGAGGAAGCGGGCCACCTCGCGCCCGACGCGTCCCCACCCGCACACCACGACGTGCCCCGACATGTGGGCGATGTTGCGCTCCATGCTCCGCCTCCTGACCAGATCACGCATGTGGCCCTCGATCAACAGCTCGAGGACGACCGAAAACGAATAGAGCGCGGTGCCCACACCCCCGAGGATCAGGAAGATGGTGAACACCTTCCCGGCCACGTGCAGGGGGTGGGGGAACCCGTATCCCACCGTGGTGATGGTGACCACGGTCTGGTAGACGGCGTCGAGGAAGCCGAAACCGAGCACCATGTAGCCCACGGTGCCGGCCACCAGGACCAGCACCAGGGCGGCCAGGCCGATTCTGACCCGCCGGAAGGGATCGCGCACGGGCGCCATCATGCCCGACGGTACGCCCCGCCCCGGTCCCCGGAGTCGCCACATGGCACACTGGCGTCCCCATGACATCGACGGCTTCGATCAGCTTCCGCTACGGCGCGCTGCGTCCCTTGCTGTCGGCCCTGGGTATGGGACCGGGGTTCAGCCGTGTCGAGGTCGACAACGACACCCTGCACGTGGTCATGGGGTGGGCCTTTCGCGCCGCCATCCCCGTGAGACAGATCACCGGGGTCCGACAACGCACCGGTCTCGTCGGCGGCATCGGCGTGCACGGCTGGAGGGGTCGCTGGCTCGTGAACGGAGCCACCACCGGGCTTCTGGTGATCACCATCGACCCCCCGGTACGCGCCTGGGCCACGGGGTTTCCCGTCCAGCTCCGGGAGCTCACGCTCAGCCTCGAAGACCCTGCCGCCTTGTCGGTGGCCCTCGGTCGCTGAGCGAATCAGTGCAGCTTGGTGAGGGCTTTGCGCAGGTTGCGGACGGCCTGGCCGATGCGCTGCTCGTTCTCGATGAGCGCGAACCGGACGTGACCGTCGCCGCCGGGCCCGAACCCGACGCCCGGTGAGGTGGCCACCTCGGCCTCGGACACCAAGAAGGACGAGAACTCCAGTGAGCCCATCTCGCGATAGGGCTCGGGGATGGGCGCCCAGACGAACATGGTCCCCTTGGGTGGCGTCAGGTTCCACCCGATCCGTTTGAGCCCGTCGCACAGTGCGTCGCGTCGGGCCTGGTAGGTCTCGTTGACCCACTTCGGGTAATCGGGCACCTCGTTCATGGCCACGATCGCCGCGATCTGGATGGGCTGGAAGGTGCCGTAGTCGAGGTAGCTCTTGAGCTTGGTCAGCGCGGCGACGATCTCGGGATTCCCGACGAGGAACGCCACGCGCCACCCTGCCATCGAGAACGACTTGGTGAGCGAGTAGAGCTCGACCGCCACGTCCTTGGCCCCGGGCACCTGCAGGATCGACGGCGGCTGGTAACCGTCGAAGGAGATGTCCGCGTAGGCGAAGTCGTGGACGAGCACGATCTCGTGCTCTCGGGCGAAGTCGACGATGCGTTGCATCCAGGCCAGGTCGACACACGCCGTGGTCGGGTTGTGGGGGAACGACAGCACGATGACACGCGGTTTCGGCCACGCCGAGCCCCACGACTCCATCAGGTTGTCGAAGAACGCCTCGGACGCGGGCGGGGCCTCGGTGTCGGTGGCCTGCTCCAGGCGCACCTGACGCACCTCGGCACCGGCGAAGAGCGGCGCGTAGATGTGGATCGGGTACGACGGCGACGGCACCAGCGCGCTGTCACCGGGGCCGAGCAACACCCACATGAGGTGCGACAGCCCTTCTTTGGCCCCGATGGTCGTCACCACCTCGGTCTCGGGATCGAGCTCGACCCCGAACCGGCGAAGGTAGAGCGACGAGATTGCTTGGCGGAGCTTGGGGATGCCCTTGCTCGAGGAGTACCGGTGGTTCTTCGGATTGTGGACGGCCTCGGCGAGCTTCTCGACCGCCGCGTCGGGTGAGGGCAGGTCGGGGTTCCCGAACCCGAGGTCGACGACGTCACGACCGGCTCGACGGGCCTCGAGCTTCAGCGCCTCGATGTGCGCGAAGACGTACGGGGGAAGGCCGTTGATCCGTCGGAACTCCATCGCGAGAGGTTAGTCCCCGTCTTGGACGCAGCTCGCGCCGCGCCACCGCGCTCGGCCACGGCGACGCGGTGGCTCAGGAGCCGTGCACGAAGGCGGCCGCTTCGGCCACCGCCTCGATCGACTCGGGCCATGCGCACACCGCCCAGGTCGCCCCGGCGCCGGCCACCTCTTCCAGCCACTGCGCGATCTCGGGGACCTCGCCGGCCACGGGACCTCCCCAGGTCACCTCGCAGCGCGGCACCAACCCGGCCACCGCGCCAAGCCGGCCCTCCCACAGGTTGACCGCGCAACCGAGCTCCACGGCCAACTCGACCGTGGACGCGGACCCTCCCCCCACCCACACGGGCACGCCGGCACCGAGCATGTGCCGCGCGCACGTGCGCAGCGCCACCCGGCGCTCGTCGGGGGGATCGAAGGGAATCCCGAAGGCGAGGTTCTCGGCCGCGCTCTTGCTGTCGCCGGTCCCGAGCCCGGCGATGAGCCGACCGGGAGCCATGAACTGCAACGACAGGAGCTCGGCCACCAGGATCTCGTCGGGCACGAGCCCGATGCGCGCCACGAGCGGGCCGAAGCAGACCCGGTCCGTCGACGCCGCCACCGCGCCGAGCACGGGGAAGGCAGACAGCGCCGGGCGCGCCGGAGCGCCCATGGGCCACAGATGGTCGAAGACGAACACACCGTCGAGGCCGAGCTCCTCGGCGCGCTGCGCCGCCGCGATGGCGACGGCGTCGTCGCGAAATGTCGGAAGCGTGACCCCGACCCGCACTATGTCTGCTTCACTGCGATGTCTGGTTCACTGCGATGTCTGGTTCACTGCGATGTCCGGTTCGCGGCGATCAGGCCGCGTCGACCCGGTAGCGGTCGCCGGCCCGGGCCACGAGCGCGGCCCCGATGGCCCCGGCCCGCTCGCCGAGCAGCGCCGGCACGATCTTCACCTGGGGTCGATAGGCGTGGCCCTCGAGCAGTCCGTCGAAGGCGGCCTGCACCTTGTCGAGCACCAGCGTCACGGTCTCGACAAGCCCACCGCCGTACACCATGACGGCCGGGTCGAGGACGAGAGCGAGGTTGGAGAGCCCCAGCGCGAGCCACCAGCCGAGCTCCCCGAGCACGGCGAGGGCACCGGCGTCGCCCGCCTTGGCCGCCATCGTCACGTGCTCCCCCCTCACCGACTCCGCATCCCCACCGGCGAGGCCCACCACTTCGTCGAGACGCCCGGCATGGGCCGCGTCGCGGGCCAATCGCCCGAGACCGCTCCCCGATGCGAAGCGCTCCCAGCAGCCCCGCTTGCCGCATGGGCAGACCGGGCCGGTGGGGTCGACCACCATATGACCGATCTCCCCGGCGAAGCCCGACGCCCCGCGCACCACGTGCCCACCGGCGATGATCCCGCCCCCGATGCCCGTACCGAGGGTGACCATGACGGCGTCGGTGACCCCGGTGCCGGCGCCGAAAGCCCACTCCGCCACCGTGGCGCAGGTGGCGTCGTTGTCGACGACGGTCCGCATCCCTCCGAGGCGGGTCGAGAGGCGACCCACGACATCGAGCCCGGTGCCGCGCGGCAGGTTGGGCGCGAAACGCAGCACGCCGGTGTTGTCGACGAGGCCGGGCGCACCCACCCCGACCGAAGTGACCTCGGCGTCGATGCTGTCGCGCAGCTGTTCGGTCACCGAGGCCAGTGCCTCGATCACGAGCTCGGACCCTTCACCGTCCGGCTCGTTCTCGCCGGCACTGCGGCGTCCCGGTGTGGCGACCCGCACCTCGGACAACACCACGCCCTCGTCGTCGACGGCGAGGCCGAGCACCTTGGTGCCACCCATGTCGATCCCGATCGTCACCTGCCCCGCCACGCCGACCTCCCGTGCAGTTGCCCTGCGGTCAGGGGTGGTCCCGCGCTCACGTCGTGAGCGAGGACTCGACGCGTGCCTTGAGCTCCTCGAGAGCGGTGTGCATGATCCGGCTCTGGGCCCGACGCTTGATGAATCCCGGGAGTGGGACCCGCAGCTCGACCTCGAGGCTGTAGGTGACCTCGGTGGAGCCGTCCCCGGCGCCGTCGAAGCGGTAGCTCCCGTCGAGCTTGGAGGTGAGGTCGCCGGCGGTCTGCTTCCAGGCGAGGGTCCGGGGGGCGCCCGAGTAGTCGTAGGTGAGGGTGTAGCTGGTGGAGCGGCCGAAGGCACCGGCCCGGAAGGTCGCCTCGCCGGGCCGCCCCTCGTCGTCGCGCCGCTCGACCACGACCTGCTTGATGTCGGCCGCCCACTCCGGGTACCGCTCGATGTCGCTCACCACGGCGAAGCACTGCTCCGGCGTGGCGGTGACGACCATGCGCTCGGTGGCCAGTTCCGCCACAGACACTCCTTTACTTGTGTACGTGTGGTCCTGGTCGATGTCACGTCCGATGCCGCGACCAGGTCTCGGGCGGGGTGGGCGGCGATCAGCCTTCCACGTCCTGCAACGCCGCGGCCAGCCTATGTGCGAGAAGGTCCCAAGCGAAGCCTGTCCGGGCCCGGCGGCGGGCGGCCCGCCCCATGCTTCGCCGGAGCTCGTCGTCGCTCAGCAGGCGGCGCAGCGCCCCGGCCACCCTCCCGGGGTCACCCGGGTCGTCGACCACCAGCCCCGTCTTGCCGTCGACGACGGCCTCGTCGGCACCGCCGCTGCGCCCGGCCACCTGGGCCACACCGCACGCGGCCGCCTCCAGGAAGACGATGCCGAAGCCCTCCTGCTCGAGGCCCAGCCATCGGTCGCGACATGCCATCACGAAGACATCCGCGACGCCGTAGAGGAGGGGCAACTCGTCGTCGGGGACGGCCCCGAGCATCCGCACCGGCGCGCCGCTGTCCCTCACCCGTGCGTCGAGCCGGGCCCGGTCGCGACCCGACCCGGCGATGACGACGGTCAGGTCGGGGAACGAGGGCACCAACGCGGCGGCGGCCTCGATGAGGACGTCCATCCCCTTACGCGGCACGAGGCGGCTCAGGCTCACCACGAGGGGACCGTCAGGGGGTAGCCCGAGCGATGCCCGTGCCTTGCGCCGGGCCGCGGCGGTGAGCGGCCGCAGCCGCTCGACGTCGACGCCGGGCGGGACCTCGACCACCGGCGGCATGGCGTCGCCCGCCACCCGCCGCGCCTCGGCGGCGGGGTACCCCCCGGCACAGACCGCCAGGACCGAGTGCGACAGCACGTGTCCGAGCGCCTGGCGCGACCCGGGCAACCGGCCCGGCACCGTCACCTCGGCACCGTGGAGGACCACCGCATAGGGAAGGTCTCCGAGCGACGGCCCGACGAGACCCAGGGGCAGTGCGGGGTCGATCACGACGAGCGACGCGCCCACGTCCTGCGCCATGCTCCGGATGCGGCGCGCTGTGGACGGAGTCGGCAGCAACACCCGGTTCTCCACCCGCTCGATCCGGAACCCGAGACCTTTCTGCTCGGCGTCGAACGCGGCCGCCCCCGGGTGCGACGACGCCGTCAGCACGGCGAACGTGGAGGGGTCCAACCGACGCCACAGCTCCCACAGGTAGGCCTGGATGCCTCCGACCTTGGGGGGGAAGTCGTTGGTGACGAGGAGGTGGGTCATCTCCCCCGTCCGGTTCCGGGCATCGGCACCGGCCCATGCTGGCATGCCTCGGGCCTCCGCCCGGAGGGCGGGCCTGCGGCCCAGGGTCTCAGGAGGTGGGTCTCAGGCGGTGGCCCAGTCCCGGTCGACGCCGGAATGCCGCAGCTGGGGCACGAGACCGGCGCGCGACAGCATCCGCATGGCCCGGGCCTCTTCCACGTCGACGACCACGGCGTCGTCGGGCTCGCGCCCGAGGACGAAGCTCACCAGACAGTCTTCGCAGGCGCTCGAGTTCTGGAGCTCGCAGTCGTCACAGCTGATGCTGATGGTGCCGCCATCGGTCACGTGAGGCCCTTTCGGTCCGGCCCGCCCGTCGGTGTCATCGGGGACAGCCTCGCACCGGGGTGTAACGGCGGGTTACCGGTCGGTCGTGATCGAGGACTCCTCGTCGTCGAGGATCTCGATCGACCGACCGTGGCCGCACCAACGGCAGCTGATCTCGACGACGGACTCCGAGAGCACCTCCACCTCCTCCACCGACAGCTCTCCACCCACGCTGTAGTGGTGGAACGCCCGGGCGCGGCGATCGGTGACGACGTCGAAACGGGTGATATTGCCGCACGCCGTGCAGCGATACCGGTTCGGGCTCTGGGTCACGGGCCCACGCTACCGCCGCGCCACCACGGGCCCGCCCCCGGCCGGCCCGTCAACCCGGATCGAGGCGCCAGGGCGGGTTCTTGCGGTTCTCGCCCGCGTGGAAGATGCACAGTCTGTGCCCGTCGGGGTCCCGCAACCGGGCCTCGCGCCAGAGCCACGACATGTCGGTAGGGGGATGCTCGAACTCGACGCCCGCGGCGAGCAACCGCTCGCACTCGTCGTCGATGCGGTCGGACTCGAAGTACACCGTGACCTGTTCGGTGTCGCGAACCTCGTCGACGAGCTCCACCGAGAAGGTGCTCTCGCCATCGGGACACTCGAAGCGCAGGTAGTGCCGGTCCTTGACGATGAGCTGCAACCCGAGGGTGCGGTAGAACGCCTCGGAGCGGTCGAGATCGGTGGAGCCGACGGTGACCTGGTCGAGGCGCATGGGCGCCATTCCAGCACGCCGGGTCGGTCACTCGGTTCGGAGCAGAGACGCCGTCGCAGTATTGGCCGCGATCCGCCCGGGAACGGCGGCGACGACGTTGGCGAGGACGAGCGCCCCGATCGCAATGAGGGCGATCGTCACGCCGGGGACGGTTGGCAGCGGCACGGCGTCGATGGCATGGGCGAACTGGTCCCACAAGAAGCGTCCGAGGACGATCCCCAGAGGAACCCCCACGACGGCCCCGAGACCGACGGCCACGCTCGCCTGCCACGCCACGGTGGCGGCCAACTGGCGACGTGTGAAGCCGAAGGTCTTCAACAGCGCCAGGTCGTGACGTCGGCGGCGGACCGACGCCACCAGCGTCAGGCCGAGGGCGACCACCGCCCCGGCACCGAGGCCGGCGCCCAGGAAGGCCGGGATCGTCCCCATGGAGCGGTAGTTGATGATCTCGGCCGGCCGCTGCACGGCCAGCACATTCACGCCGTAGTTCATGGGCAGGGTCAGTTTGTCGGCGATCCTTTGCAACGATCGCAGCGACGCAGCCGGGTCAGCGCCTCGCCGCAACCGGACCAGGACCGCGTCGGGGCCCGGTGGCACCACGTTGTTGTGATTCGACAACGAGGCGGGAATCAGGGTCGAGGACACGAGGGCGCCGGTCCCCATGGTCGGGTGCGACGCGCCGATCTGGATCCCGATGGTGGGCATGGTGGCCGTCCCGACGATCTGGAGGGACCTCGGTCTCGAGCCCGCGATCCGCACGCTGAGGGTCTCACCCAGGTGCGCGTGCAGTGCTGACAACGTCGCTCCCCCGAGCACGAGCTGGTTCGCCGCGTCCAGTCCGTGCCCGGAGAGGATGGGAGGGCTCACGGCCGCCCCGGGCCGCTCCCCGATGACCGGGACTTCTTGGCCCTCCACCGCCATGGAGCCCCCGAATTCCACTCCCGACCAGGCGTCAACCGATCGGTCGTGGTCGAGCAGCACCGCTCCTTGGTGCCCCGGGACGGGCGCGATACCTCCGCCGCCGGTGAGTTCGTAATCCCAATTCCATCCATAGAGCGGAGGGTGCGAGACGAGAGTGTCGAGACTGGCTCCGAAGGTGACCGTGGCGATCACCACGACAAGAGCGAGTGCGGTTCCCACGATGGCCGAGCGCACCGGCACGGTCGTGCTGCCGACCCTGGGGTCGAGGGCGAAGCGCACCCCCTCGATTGCCGGGGCGGGAAGACCCGACGCACTGGCGACGCGGATCACGCTCGATCGCTGCACTCGACCGCGATCGCGTTCCGATCCGATCCGATGAGGAGATTGTCGGTACGCCATCACCACCCCGGCGCCGGTGAGGACCACGACGAGGATCGCGAATCCGAGGCCGAGCACCGTCCAGTCGAAAGCCACACCGCGGTCGGGATACACGGGTCGCACCACACCGATCGGCGCCAGAGGAGAGAGTCCGATGGCGACCGTAACCGCCAGCACGGCGCCGATGATCACGGCGAGGACCGCACCGGCGAGGCCGTCCCCCATGATCATCTCCGGACCCCCGCCGAGGGCTCGCAGCGTGCGCCCTTCGGGTGCGCCGAAGCGCAAGTGCCGCCCGATGGCGAGCCCGGCGATCAGCAGCGCCGCCAGCGCGGCGATGCCCCCGAAGACCCCCAGGGCGATCGACTCGGGCTTGATGGCCCGCTCGGCCACGGCCGTGCTGGGCGCGACATCGAAGTAGGGAGGCCCATCGGGTCCGGCGAAAGTGGCGATCTCCCTCTCCACCACCTTCACGTCCCGGCTGCCTCGGTCGAGCTCGAGGGCGCTTGTCGTGCTGGTGATGCAACACGAGACGATTCGGCGGGTGAGGGCCGGCGTGTAGACGATCTGCGCCGTTCCGACGGCGCCCAGTGAGTCGAGCACCACCTGGTTGTTGAAGGCCACGATCCCGACGAGCTTCATGTCCATCGTCAGGTGCGCCTTGGTCTTGAAATCTCCGCCCGTGCCGTAGCCGGGCAGAGTCGTCTGGGCATTCGTGTAGAAGCCGAACGGCACAGTGTCACCGACGTGCAACCGCAATGCCTGGGCCAACACCGCAGAGACGACGATCTCGTCGGCCCGCTTCGGATCGGCCAGCCGTCCCGAGACGGCGGTGAGACGGTCCTGCTCGGAGAGCTCTCCGTCGATGCTCCCGTCGTTGTTGAGGATGCTGATGCCGAGCGACTGCGCTCCGGGGGGAGGGGGCACGGGAAAGCCGTCGTGTCCCAACGGCTGGGCGTTGATGTTGAACTCGTTGTCCACGCGCTTCACGTGTGGCAGCCGGGCCAAGCTCCTGGCGATGCTCAGGTCGGCCCCGGCACTGTTCGGGGACCCGGGCTGCCATCCCGCGGTCGGAAGACTGAGGTCCGACGGGTTGGTGCTCGCCAGATAGACCGGGAACGAGGACTGGGTCCGTCGGGCCGCGGCGATCGACCCCATGGCGAGGCCGCCCAACAGCCCCACCAGGACGGCGATGGTGAGATATCCACCGCGCCGACGGCGGAAGGTGGTCCGCAAGAGGTACCCGGTGACGCGCAGGACCCCGCCGTTCATCCCGGCGAACCTCCGAGCACGTGGTTCTCCTTCCCACCAGCGACCTCCGGCCCACACCGGCATTCCTCAGTCTGGCCAGCTTTCGGACCCCGACCAAGGTGGGCAGCCGGTGTGCGAGCCTCGTGCCAGTACGAGGTCACCCCCGCTCGGGTACGGGGTCGTGACCTGCACCGTCCGCGTCAGCGAACACCCTCGTGCTTACGATGCGTTCGTGGAGATCAGCGCCTCCTCGCGTTGGGCTCGGTGGGTCGGTATCACCGGTCGACGCGCGGGACGGGACCCGAACCGAACCCCGTCTGCCCCGGCCGTCCCGATCCTCGCTGACCCCGGACCTGTCGTCGGGCCCGGTGCCCAGCGCGACGCAGCGCTGTTCGACGTGACCTTCGCGGTGGTGGACGTGGAGACGACGGGTGGCTCCCCCACCACGTCCGCACTGACCGAGATCGCGGCGGCCAAGTACCGGGGCGGCGAGTGCGTGGGCGAGTTCCAGTCACTCGTGGACCCGCGATGCGGTGTCCCCCCGCTCATCTCGTTGCTCACCGGGATCACCGATGACATGGTGCGGGGCGCCCCGTCGGTGGAGAGCGTCCTGCCATCGTTTCTCGAGTTCGTGCGCGGATCGGTGATCGTCGGCCACAACGTGGGATTCGACCTGTCGTTCCTCGACGCCGCCCTCGGTGACAGCGGCTACGAGCCGCTGCAGAACACCACCATCGACACCCTCGCCCTGGCGCGCCGACTCGTGAGGCCCGACGTTCCCAACTGCAAACTCCGCACACTGGCCACCGCCTTGCGCCTCGAACACTTGCCGTCGCACCGCGCTCTCGACGATGTGCGCGCCACCGCGGATCTTCTGCACCGCCTGATCGAGCACGCCAGCGGCTACGACTGTTTCGTGCTCGGCGACCTGGTCGACCTGATAGCGAGACCCGCACCTCGCGCGGCCCGGGTCTCGGAGGTCGGCTAGCAGCCGACTGGACACGGCTGAACGGCCGCGGACCTCTCATCCAACCCTGATCGAAAGCCCTGACCGATAGGCTCCCGGGCGTGCTTCACGCCTTCGTGCTCATCGACGCCGAGCCGTCTCGCATCGCGGCGTTGTGCGAGGAGCTTTCGGGCACCGACGGCATCACCGAGGTCTTCTCCGTGGCCGGGGGCGTGGCGGATCTGATCGCCATCGTGCGCGTCCGTCACCACGACGATCTCGTCGAGGTGGTCACGAGACGCATCGCCACACTGCCGGGGATCGAGTCGACGACGACGCTCGTGGCCTTCAAGGCCTACAGCCGTCACGACCTCGAGGCCATCTGGGACCTCGGCCCCGCCTGATACTCCGAATCAGGACGACTCGGCGGCGGCTGCTCCCGAGACCCGCACCAGCTTCTCGAGCACGTCGTGGGCGGCCCCGCCGTCGATGACGGCGGCGGCCAGCTCGACGCCCGCCGCCAGGTCGACGCTCATCCCGGCCACCACCAGCCCGGCCGCGGCGTTGAGCACGGCGATGTCGCGGTGCGGGCCCTTCTTCCCGGCCAGGACCCGACGCACCACCGTCGCGTTCTCGGCCGCGTCGCCCCCGCGCAGGGCGTCGAGTGACGCCACGGGCAACCCGAGATCGGTGGGGTCGACGGTGTAGCGGTGCACCTCGGCATCGGCACCGACGTCGAGAACGGTCGAAGGGCCCGTTGTCGAGAGCTCGTCGAGGCCGTCGGCCCCGTGGACCACCATGGCCCGCTGGCACCCGTTGGCCACGAGGACCCCGAGCATCTTGTCGGCCATGGCGGGATCACTCACCCCCACCACCTGCAGGCCCGCCCGGGCCGGGTTCGCCAGGGGTCCCAGGAAGTTGAAGACGGTGGCGACGCCGAGCTCGCGGCGCACCGGGATGGCGAAGCGCATGGCGGGATGAAAGCGCGGCGCGAAGCAGAACCCGATGCCCACCTCCTCGATGCACCGGGCCACACCGACGGGCCCGAGGTCGATGACCACGCCGAGGGCTTCGAGGACATCGGCCGAGCCCGCCGCCGAAGAAGCGGCGCGGCCCCCGTGCTTGCACACCCGCGCCCCCGAGCCCGCCACGACCAGTGCGGCGATGGTCGACACGTTGATGGACCGGCTGCGGTCCCCACCGGTGCCGCAGGTGTCGACGACGTCCTCGGGTCGTGGCACCGGAAGCGACTCGGCGTGGGTCAACATGGCCCGCACCAGACCGGTCATCTCCTCGACGGTCTCGCCTTTGATCCGCAACGCCGTGATGAACGCCGCGATCTGGGCGGAGGTGGCCGTACCCGAGAGCACCTCGCCCAGCACGAGCCCGGCCTCGTCCGCGCTCAGGTCGCCTTTGGAGAAGAGCCGGGCGAGCACACCCGGCCACCCTCCCAACGCAGCGAAGGCGGTTGCCGACTCACTCTCGGAATCCCCGTCGCCGGCTCTGTCGTTGTCACCCATGGTCGTTGTCACCCATGGTCGTTGTCACAGCCGGCGGCGCGCATGGCGGGCTCAGTCCCACCACAGGTCGTGATCGAGGACGCCCTTCGCCACCAGGCCGAGCTGGACCTGGCTCGTGCCCTCCACGATGGTGAGCTGCTTGGCGTCGCGGTACCACTGCTCGGTGGGATGGTCCTCCATGTACCCCGCCGCGCCCAGCAACTGGACGGCCAGGCCCGAGGCCCGCACGGCGAGCTCGGTGGCGTGGTACTTCGCGGCGGAGAGATAGGGGACCCACTCCTTGGTGAACTTGCCCTGGTCCGCCAGCCACGCGGCGCGGTAGGTGAGCAGCCGGGCCGCCTCGAGGTCCACCGCGCACTTGGCGATCTCCCACTGGACACCCTGGAAGTCGGCGATCGTCTTTCCGAAGGCCGCTCGCTGTGAGACGTATTCCGTGGCGTACATGAGGGCGCCCTCGGCCAGCCCGATGCCTCGGGCCGCCACGACGGGACGCATCGAATTGAGCCCCAGCATGGCGAGGCGGAAGCCCCCCACCTCGCCGATGACGTTGGTGGACGGGACACGGACGTCGGTGAGCAACAGCTCTCCGGTGTCGACGCCGCGCACCCCCATCTTGTGGTCGGTGCGACCGACGTCGACGCCGGGCCAGCTCCGTTCGACGATGAACGCTGTCACCGAGTCATGGGCGCGGCTGGAGGGATCAGCCGTCTTGGCGAACACCGTGTACCAGTCGGCTTCGCGCACACCCGACATCCAGCACTTGGTGCCGTTGAGCACCCAGCCGTCTTTGCTCTCGGGGTCGGGTGTGGCGCGCGTGCGCATGCCCATGACGTCGCTCCCGGCCTGGGGCTCCGACAGCCCGAAGGCGGCGCGCGCCGACCCGCCGGCGATGTCGGGCAGGTAGCGGTGCTTCTGCTCCTCTGTCCCGGCGATCATCACCGGCCCGGTGGGAAGCCGGGTGAGCAGGAGCATGAGCGCGGCGGTGTTGGAGTACTTCGAAACCTCTTCGATGGCGATGGTGAGCCCCAGGATCCCCGCCCCCGAGCCCCCGTACTCCTCGGGGATGCACAGCCCGAGCAACCCCGCGTCGCGAAAGGCCTCGAAGATGTCGGTCGGGTACGCGCCGGTGCGGTCGATCTCTCGGGCCCGGGGCTTGACCTTGTCGCGCGCCAGGCGGCGGACCGTCGACTGGAGGTCGGACAATTCGGGAGAGAGATCGAAGTCCATCGACCCGACGCTACGCCCCGGCGCGCAGCGCCACCGTTACCTCGATCTCCACCGCTCCGCCCCGGGGCAGGGCGGCCACACCGATGGCGGACCTGGTGTGGCGGCCGTCCTCGCCGAAGACGCGGTGAAGCAGCCGGCTCGCCCCGTCGACCACGGCGGGCTGCTCGTGGAAGTCCGGTGTCGAGGCGACGAAGCCCGTCACGGTGAGGACGCGGGCCACGCGGTCGAGACTGCCGAGCGCGTGGCCGAGGACCGCCAGGGCGTTGAGCGCGCAGACCTCGGCCGCTTGGGCCCCCTGCTCGACGGTGACATCCGCGCCGAGCGTGCCCACGCACGTGAGCTTCCCGTCGATGCGCGGGAGCTGACCCGAGGTCCGGGCCACGTCCCCGTGCACGACCACGGCATCGAGGGGGTCGTGCGGAGGATGGGGACCGTGCAGCGTCAGGCCCAGTGCTGCCAGTCGCGCCGCGATGCGTTCACTCACGCCGGCAGCGTAGAGGCCGGTGCTCAGGCCGACTTGCGACGCTGCCTCAGGATGCGACGACGCTCGCGCTCGGTGGCTCCACCCCAGACGCCCTCGCGCTCGCGATGCGCCAGCGCGTGCTCGAGGCACGCCTGGCGGACCGGGCATACGGCGCAGATCGCCTTGGCCTCCTCGGCGTCCTCGTCGGACACCGGGTAAAAGGTCTCAGGGTCGATTCCCTGGCAGGCGGCTCTCTTGCGCCAACTGGCGACGGAGGGGGCGGTCATTGGAGTCACTTCCTCAAGCACTCTGTGTGTTTGCATTTTCTCTTATTGTGGGGTTTTCCGCCAACAACCCAGTGACCAGGGACAATGGTCCCCTCAAAGGTGAAGCAGCGGAGCAACAAGTATGGCGCAAGCTCGGGACCGTGTAAAGAACGCCCTGGTCGCGAAGACCCTGTTCAACCGCCGAGAAGCCCCTCCGATCCCGCCCTCCACAGGCAAGGTGACCGCAAAGGCGCTGGTGGGGCCCTTGTCTCAGGGTCGGAGGTCGGTGAGGAGCTCGGATCGGACCTCGTCGGACAAAACCGATTCGGCCCGGTACTCGGGGTGGTCGAGGGCCAGGGTCACCGGGCCGGCCGCGAACCCCTCGACCTGGGCGGGGTCGAGGGCGAAGCGGAGGTAGTGGACCGACGCCGTGATCTCGGGCCGGGTGAGGGCTTCTTCGTGGGTGGCCTCGGGGACGGACCGGACGACCGCCCCGTCGGGGAGACCGAGGACCACGGAATGCTCGATCCCGACCAGCCGGGGTAGCCAGTCCCGCAGGGCGTCGTCACCGGTCAGCTCGATGAACAACGTCGCCGAGAGCTCACCGGGCTCGGGGATGAGCGCGTTGTAGACGTCGAGCTCCTTCTGGATCTGGTCGTCGGAGACCATCTTCTCGGCCCGGGCCATCTCCTGGACCTGCGAGCGCATGGTCTCGCGGTTCTCGAAGACGAGCGACACGATGGACCCGACCGGCACGCGCCGGCGCCGCTTCAGCTCGATGACCCTGCGCCGATAGTCCTCGCGGTCGCGCTCGTAGGCGCGCAGATCCGCGATGTCGTCGAGC
>JADGOL010000285.1 GCA_017882995.1 Acidimicrobiales bacterium
GGGCCATGGCGAACCACTACCAAGTCACCACCACGACCACCGCCAAGGAGAAGGCCACCCGCCTGGCCCACCTGGCCGTCGAACAACGACTGGCCGCGTGCGCGCAGGTGTCGGGGCCGATCTCCTCGACCTACTGGTGGGAGCTGCAGCTCGAGACCACCGACGAGTGGGTGTGCACGTTCAAGACGTCCGCTCTCGCCCTCGAGCCATTGAAGACGGTCCTGCGCGAGACGCAGGGCTACATGGGCTTCACCACGCCCGAGATCGTCGCCGTCCCCATCGAGAGTGGCGACGCCGACTACCTGGCGTGGATCGACGCCGAGACCACGAGGGCCGCCACTCCCTCCACCTGAGAACCGCGCCATCGCTCGGCCACACCGCAGCGGCTCAGCGCCTCACTGCAGCGGCTCAGCGCAACTCGGAACGGCGGACCTTGCCCAGGGAGTTACGCGGCAGCGAGTCGACGAACTGCACGCGGCGCGGCCGCTTGTAAGGGGCGAGACGCTCCGCCGCGTAGGCGAGGAGCGCGTCGACGTCGGGGGGCGACGCGCCGTCGGGGACGACCCAGGCGCAGACGACCTCACCCCACTCTTCCGACGGTGCGCCGGTGACGGCCACCTCGGCCACCGACGGGTGCCCGAGCAAGACGTCTTCGACTTCGGCGGGGTACACGTTGTAGCCACCGGAGATGATGAGCTCGGTCGAGCGGCCGAGGAGCCGGACATACCCGTCCTCGACCACCCCGAGGTCGCCGGTGCGGAACCACCCGTCGAAAAAGCTCTCCGAAGTCGCCGCAGGGCGCTCCCAGTAGCCGGAGAACACCGTGGGCCCGCGCACGAACAGATCGCCGTCGTCCTCGACGCGGGCCTCGACACCGGGGAACGGGAACCCCACCGTCCCGGGCCGGCGCTCACCCTCGTAGGGGTTCGACAGCGTCATGAGCGTCTCGGTCATCCCGTAGCGCTCGAGCACCTGGGTCCCCGCCGACTCGGCGATGGCGCGGTGCAACTCGGCGCTGAGCGGCGCCGAGCCCGACACCGCCAGGCGCAGGCGGGCCAGCTCCCCCACCCGGCTCGAGGCGGCCAGGCGGTGATACATGGTGGGGACACCGAAGAACATCGTGGCCCGGTGCGCGGCGCAGGCGTCGAGCACGGCGTCGACGTCGAAGCGCGCCAGCAAGACGACCGACGAGCCCACCAGCAGCGACGTGTAGAGCGCCACGCACAGGCCGTGCCCGTGGAAGATGGGCAGCGCGTGGACGAGGCGGTCCTCTCCGTCCCAGCGCCACGTCAGCGCGATCGACTCGCTGTTGGCGAGGAGGTTGCCGTGGGTGAGCACGGCCCCCTTGGGCGAGCCCGTGGTCCCCGAGGTGTAGGCGATGAGAGCGACGTCGTCGGGCCCGGCGGCATCGAGTGCGAGGGCTCGCGGCCCGGCGTCGCCCCCGACCGCACGGCGCGTGCCACCGACGACCTCGAGGTCGGGTGTGACCACGACGAGGTCACCGTCGGCCCGGGCCAGCACCGCGGCCCTGTCCGGGTCGTCGACGATGGCGAGCGAGGGCCGGACGTCGCTGACGACGTGGGTGAGCTCGCGCTCGGTGTACGCCGCATTCACGGGGACGACCACGAGCCCCGCCCGCAGCGCGGCGATGTTGGCGACCACGGCCGGAAGCGACGACGCCGTGCTCCACAGGACCCGGTCTCCCCGCTCGAGGCCGAGGCGCCCCAGTCCCTCGGCGCCCGCCCGGGTCAAGTCGTCCAGCTCCCCGGCACGGCACCACTTCGGCCCGCCGCCGCCACCGCCGCCACCACCGCCGGCCCCGCTGCCACCGGAGACGTCCAGGAGCACCGGCGTGGCCGGATGGCGCGCCCAGGTCCGGGCCCACGCCCGGGGCAGGCTGCGATGGGCGGTCAGGTCCTCGGGTTGGAAGCTCGACCCGGCGGGCAGGTGGTCGCGCCAGGGTCGGGGGTGCATCGAGGGAGACGTCAGGACCCGCCGATGAAGGTCTGGTTCGCCAGAGCGGCTTCGCATCCGGCTACCCACTGGTCCCGGTTGTCGACGTCCGGAACCGAGCCCTGTGCCGCCAGGGAAGCGCACTCGGCCTGGGCGTTCCCGATCAGCGGGTTGCCCTGTTGGATCTCGCCTTGAGCGAAGTTCACGCCGTCTTTGTACGACGGGCCCGAATTGCCGACCGACGAACACCCGGCGAGCACGGTCACCACCGCCAGCACGCCCAAGATCAATCTCCTCACGGACAGAAGAGTAGTTGCGACCCCGGTGCGAAGAGGGGGTGGAAGGACCACTGCTCGAGGCCTGCACGTCGGTGTTCGAGACGAACCCCGCGTGATCCGCAGGAACAATGACGACGTGCGTACCATCGTTACCGCCACTCCGGCGCATGGGCCGGGGGCGTTCTGACGACAGGGCAGGGTGATGGGTAGCGCCGGGAAAGATGTTTCAGCAGGTCAGACGCCACAAAGACACATCGCCATCGTCCCCCATACCCATTGGGACCGGGAGTGGTACGAGCCGTACCAGAGCTTCCGGTTGCGGTTGGTGAAGATGCTCGACCGGCTCATCCCCCTGCTCGAGGGCGACCCGTCGTACGCCAAGTTCCTCCTCGACGGGCAGATGGCCGTGGTCGACGACTATCTCGAGGTCCGGCCCGAGAACGAGGGGCGCATCCGCGCCCTGGCCGCGGCGGGTCGGTTGTCGATGGGCCCGTGGTACATCCTCATGGACGAGTTCCTCGTCTCGGGGGAGACCATCGTGCGCGACCTCCAGAGCGGGTTGCTGCGGGGCGCCGCGTTCGGCGGTGCCATGGAGGTCGGGTACCTGCCCGACATGTTCGGCCACATCGCGCAGATGCCCCAGATCCTCAGGTCGGCCGGGTTCGAGCACGCCGTGGTGTGGCGGGGCGTGCCCTCGGTCATCGATCGCAGCGGTTTCGTGTGGGCGGCACCCGACGGGTCGTCGGTACGCGCCGAGTACCTGCCCACCGGGTACGGCAACGGCGCCTCGATCCCCGACGACGCCAAGGCCCTCGTGCGGCGGGTCGCCGATCACGAGAAGGAGATCGGCGACTTCCTGCTCGACGGCATGCTCTTCATGAACGGCACCGACCATCAAGAGCCCCAGCCCTGGCTCGGGCGCGTCGTGGCCGAGGCCAACGCGCTCCAGGACGACTACGTCCTCGAGGTGACGACGCTGCCGGACTACCTCGCCACCGCCCCCACCGAGGGCTTGAAGACGTGGCAGGGCGAGCTGCGCTCGGGGGCGAGGGCGAACGTGTTGATGGGCGTGGCGTCGAACCGCGTCGACGTGAAGATCGCGGCGGCGCGCGCCGAGCGCGCCCTGGAGCGATTCGCCGAACCGCTGTGTGCGCTCTACGGCGCGCCCGAGGAGTTCCCGGACCGCCTGCTGGATCTGGCCTGGCGCGAGATGGTGCGCAACGCCGCGCACGACTCGAGCTGTGCGTGCTCGGTCGACGAGGTCGTCGACGCCGTGCTGGTGCGCTACGCCGAGGCCTTCCGGATCGCCGACGGCCTGGCCGGCCAGGCGCTCGGCGCCCTCACGCGCTCGCTGGCCGAGGCGGGGCCGACCGTCGTGAACGTCTCGGCCCGGCCCCGGGGCGGGTTGGTGGAGGTCGTGATCGCGGGCACCGACGTCCCGGCGGGCGGCCAGGCCCTTCCCGACGAGCCCGGCGCCTTCGGCATCCCCCGCGGCATGGGCCCGCTCACCCTCGACGCCGCCACGGTGCGGACCATCTTGGGCATGCTCCCCAACGGGAGCCAGATCGACACCCATACGTGGATCCAGGACGTCCACGTCGAGGAGGACGAGTCGGGGATCGACATCACCATCGCCTTCGGGAGCGAGGAGCGATTCGACGTCCCCATCGCCTCGATCAAACAGGACCTCTACACACGACTGGGGGCCCGGCCCGACGCCACGGTGCGCATCAAGATCGACCAGCCCCCCGTGCGCCGGGTGCTGGCCCGGGTGAACGACGTCCCGGGCTTCGGCTACACGGCACTGGCACCGGTGGTGCCCGCCCATCCGGTCACCGTCGAGGAGCCCGACGCCGGTGGCGACGGGCCGGTGATCATGGCCAACGGGCTCGTCACCGTGGCGGTCGACCGCACCGACGGGACCTTCTCCCTCGACGGCGTGGCGGGCTACGGCAGGCTCGTCGACGGCGGGGACCACGGCGACTCCTACAACTATTCGCCTCCCGCCGGGGACGTCGTCGTCGACACCCCCGACGCCGTGACGGTGACGGTGGGCGATCGGGGCCCGGTCCGGGCCATGGTCACCGTGGTGGCGCGCTACACCTGGCCCGACCACGTCGACGGGGTGACCCGGGCGCGCACCGGTGAGGTCGACGTCGAGGTGAGCACCGACATCGAGGTGCGCGCCGACGAGCGCGTGGTGCGGGTGGTCACGCGTTTCGTGAACCCCGCATCGGATCACCGCCTGCGCGTGCACCTGCCCCTGCCCGAGCCCGCCGAGGGGTCCGACGCCGAGTGCGCCTTCGCCGTCGTGCACCGGGGGCTCGAGGCCGAGGGGAGGGTGGACGAGTTCGGGCTCCCCACCTTCCCGTCGCGACGCTTCGTGTCCGCCGGTGGGCTCACCGTGGCCCATGAAGGG
The DNA here is from genome assembly GCA_017882995.1 of Acidimicrobiales bacterium. Taxonomy (GTDB): domain Bacteria; phylum Actinomycetota; class Acidimicrobiia; order Acidimicrobiales; family UBA8190; genus Chersky-840. The sequence continues at coordinate 4,651 of JADGOL010000285.1, forward strand.
CTCCTCGAGTACGAGCTGGTGGACATCGAGGGGACGCCGTCGGCTCGCCGGGCCAAGACGATGGCAGTCACGCTGCTGCGCTCGACGGGGATGCTGTCTCGGCTCGGCATGGCCTATCGACCCCTGCCGGCGGGGCCCCTCACGCCCGTCGAAGGCTTGCAGCTGAGGGGGCGGACCATCGAGGCGCGCTACGCGCTGTGCCTCGGGTGCGACGACCCCTACGCCCTGGTCGACGACGCCTTCGTGGCCCTCGACGTCGTCTACGCGTCGGGCGGGGGGTCGAGGCCGGCGACAGGGAGCGCGCTCGAGGTGGAGGGGGCCGAGGTCTCCGCCGTGCGGCGCGCCGCCGGGATGCTCGAGGTCCGGGTGTTCAACCCGACCGAGCGCGCCAGCACGGTGTCCGTCGGGGCGCGCTCGGGATGGCTCGTCGACCTGCGGGGCCGGACGCTCGAGCCCGTCGACGGCTCATTCGAGCTCCGACCCTTCGGGATCGCCACCTTCCGCTCCCCCGGCTGACCTCGCCCCCGCGATCAGGCGCTCGCCCTTCTCGCGCAGCTCGTCGAGGTCGTGGAACACCTCCGCGATCCGTTCGAAGCGACCGCCGAGCCGACGGTCGAGCGCGACGGGGTCGGCACCGGGGCGGTGCAAGACGAAGAGCTGGATGCGGCCCACGTCCTTCACCCGCCGGGGGCGCAGCGCCAGGAACTCGAACTCCCCCGCCCCATCGCCGGGGCCGCCTCCCGACGTGACGTCGAGCACGACGTCGTGGAACTCGTCGGTCACGAGCACCGACCCGGGCGCGGCGATGTTCACCACGCGACTGGCGAGGTTGACGACCGGCCCATAGAAGTCGCCGTCCTGGACGAGCACGGGCCCGACCGCCAGCGCCACGCGGACGTCGGACAAGAGCTCGTCATCGGCGTAGGCCTCGGCCAGGGCCAGGCCGATGCGGGCCGCGTCGAGGGCCGAGTCGGCCACGAACATGGCCTCGTCGCCGATCATCTTCACCACGCGCCCACCGCCGGCGGTCACCGTCTCATGGGCGACCTCCTCGAAACGGGCCACCACCGCGGCGAGCTCCTCTTCGGAGAGCTGCTGGCTGAGGGTGGTGAACCCCACCATGTCGGCGAAGCCCACCGCCAGGACCGGCAGCGCGCCACTGTCGCTCCGGCTGCGCAGGAGCATGGCGCGGCGCACCGCGGCTTGGACGTGGCGGCGCCAGACGAACTCGAGGAGGCGTGCCATGGCGGGAAGGGAGTGGTCGGCCAGTGCCGCGAAGCGGTCGGCCGCCTCCACCGTGTCGCTCGAGCCCGAGCCGCCGGTGATGGCGAGCCCCCGCACCTGCGGGGACACCTCGGCCTCGGCGATGCGCGCCATCGAGGACCCGATGACGCGGGCGAATTGCAAGCCGGTGTCCACGTCGAGCACCCCGAGGTCCATCATCGAGCGCAGGGTCACGAGCGCCTCGATGTCGAGGTCGGTGAACATGCGCTCCTCGAGCTCCACGTCGGGGAAGCCCAGAGCCCGCCAGAAGCGCCGGGCGAGGTCGAGGTCCATCCCCGTCATCTCCGCCACCTCGACCTGGGTGTAGCGGCGCTCGGCGGGGACGAGGAGCCGGTCGGCCACGAGGAGGTCCAGGACGTCGCGCGACTCCGCCTCGGCGATCTCGTCCTCGGGTGTGCCTTGGGCGCGCAGGAAGCCGCGCACCCGCTCGAGCGCCCCGGCGCGTGACGACGACACGATCTCCGGTGTCATCTCGCGAGGCCGTCGAACTCCGGCTTGGCCGAGCGCGACATCAAGGTGAGGATGGCCTTCGACGGAGACGTGGCCCCCTCGAGCACCGCCGCGACCTGCTCGCCGATGGGCATCTCCACCCCTCGGGCCGTGGCCAGCTCGAGCAGCGGACGCGCCGTCTTCACGCCTTCGGCCACCATGCGCATGTCCGCCATGATCTCCTCGAGGGTCTGGCCGCGGCCCAGCTGTTCCCCCACCATCCGGTTCCGGCTCAGCGAGCTGGTGCACGTCGCCACGAGATCACCCACGCCCGCCAGCCCCGCGATCGTGATGCGCTCGCCCCCCATCGCCACGCCGAGCCGTCCCAGCTCGGCGAGGCCACGGGTGATGAGGGCGGCCAACGAGGAGTCCCCGAGCCCGAGGCCCTGCAAGATGCCGGCCGCGATGGCGAGGACGTTCTTGGTGGCACCCGCCATCTCGCATCCCACGACATCGGGATTGGTGTACACACGGAACGAGGGCGTGCGCAGGACCTCCTGGACCTGGCGCGCCATGGACTCGTCGGTCATGGCCACCACCGTGGCCGCAGGTTGGCCCGCCGCGATCTCGCGCGCCAGGTTCGGTCCGGTCAGCACACCGGCGAGATGGCCCGGCACCACCTGGGCGACGACCTCGGTCATGCGGAGATGGGTGCCCTGTTCGAGCCCCTTCGCCAGCGACAGGACGGGGGCGTCCGCGGGGATCGATCCCGACAATTCGGTCAGCACCGTGCGAAAGCCGTGCGAGGGCACCGCCATGATCACGAGCGCGGCGCCGGCCACGGCCTCGTCGAGCGACGCCGTGGCCCGGAGTGTCTCGGGCAGGACGACGCCGGGCAGATAGTCGGGGTTCTCGTGGAGGGTGTCGATGCTCTGGGCCAGTGCGGGTCGGCGCGCCCACAACACCGTCGGCGCCGATGCCGCGGCCACCGCCGCGACGGTCGTGCCCCATGAGCCCGCGCCGATGACCGCGACCTTGTCGAGCATGGACGTAACCCTACGGCCTGGACCTGGTCACGATCCCTCCCCGTACACTGAGCGCGTGAACGCAGCGCCGGTGCGCCTGCCCCCCTTGTCAGGCTGCGTGGTGCTCATCCCCGTGAAGGCGTTCGGCGCCGCCAAGGCGCGCCTCGCCCCCACACTCGACGCGGCGGGGCGCGACGCCCTGGCCCGGGCCATGGCAGACGGGGTCCTCGCCGCCGCGGGCGTGTTGCCGGTGGCGGTGGTGTGCGACGACCCCGAGGTGGCGCGCTGGGCGATGCTCCACGGGGCCATGGTGCTCCCCGAGCCCGGGCGCGGGCTCAACGGGGCGGTGGAGGCCGGTGTGGAGCGACTCGGCGCGGCGGGGGCGACCGAGGTCCTGGTGGCCCACGCCGATCTGCCCTTCGCCCATGACGTCACCCAACTGGCCGGGTTCGGTGGTGTCACCCTCGTCCCCGACCGCCGCGACGACGGCACCAACGTGGTGTGCGTCCCCACCGGTGCGGGCTTCCGGTTCCACTACGGGCCGGGGTCCTTCCGTCGCCACCGGGCCGAGGCGGAGCGCCTCGGTATGGCCTACCGGGTGGTGCGCGACCCCGAGCTCACCTGGGACGTCGACGTCCCCGCCGACATTCCCGCCGGCCTGGGCCCACCCGTCTCTGGATAGACGCAGAAGAGGGGCCCCTGAGGGCCCCTCTTCTGTATGTGTCCTGTCCCCGAGTCGGGCCGCAGCCCGCAGGGACCGATCCGACCGCCGGGTGAACCCGGCCGGACGGTGTTCGTCTACTTGGCGGTGCGCCGACGAGCCGGGGCCCGACGCGTGACCCGACGAGCCGTAGCCCGCTTGGGAGACGCAGGCGCCTTCTTGGCCCGACGCTTGACTGCCTTGCGAGCCGGAGCGCGCTTCTTCGCAGCCTTGCGTGCCGGTGCCCGCTTCTTGGTCGCCTTGCGTGCCGGAGCCCGCTTCTTGGCGACCCTCTTGACGGCCCGCTTCTTGGTGGTCCGCTTGGCGGCCTTGCGAGCCGGAGCGCGCTTCTTGGCAGCTTTACGAGCCGGGGCCCTCTTCTTCGCAGCCTTCCGTGCCGGTGCCCGCTTCTTGGTCGCCTTGCGTGCCGGAGCCCGCTTGGTGGCCTTCTTGGCGGTCGCCCGCTTCTTGGTGGTCCGCTTGGCGGCCTTCCGTGCCGGAGCCCGCTTGGCGGTCTTCCGAGCCGTGGTGCGCTTTACGGCCTTGCGTGCCGTGGTGCGCTTGGCGGCTTTCCGTGCCGGAGCCCGCTTCGCGGTCTTTCTTGCCCGCTTGACTGCCATGCTTTACGCCCTCCTAACGGCCTTCTTGGCCGATCGCTTTATTGCTTTCCTCGCCGGAGCTCGTCCGGCGGCCTTTCTGGCCGATTTCTTTGCTGCTTTCCTCGCCGGAGCGCGCGTCGTCTTTCTGACCGGGGCGCGCCCGACGACCTTTTTCGATGCCCGTCCAGCGGTTCTCTTGACCGCCTTCTTGGTCGAGTTCTTGGTGGCCTTGGTGGCGACTCTCTTCGTTGGCTTGGTCGTGGCTTTCTTCGCAGCGGTCTTCGCTGCGATCCGGGACGGCCGCTTCGCGGCGGTCCGCTTCGCCGTCGCCTTGGACGACTTCTTCGCCGGCCCCGTCGACACCTTCAGTGCCGGAGGAGCCGCCTTGCCGTTGAGGATGTCCTTGAGCATTCCGCTGGCCGCAAAGCGGACTCCGCGGGACGGCGAGATGCTCACCGGTGCCCCTGTCCGTGGATTGCGTCCCATGCGAGCACCACGGTGCGTGGGATTGAAGCTGCCGAAACCCGCAACCACCACACGTCGTCCTGACCGAACCTCTTTCGAGACCACGTGAACGAGCGCGTTGACCGCATCTTCGGCATCGCGCTTCGCCAACGACGTCGTCTTGCTGACCGCGTCGATCAGTCCCGACTTATTCACCGCACCTCCTCCGGGAAATGCAATCTCAATAATCAAAGAAGGTTTTCGCGACAAAAGCAAGCATTTGCGTGAGA
>JADGOL010000044.1 GCA_017882995.1 Acidimicrobiales bacterium
CGGGTGCATCGCGTCCGACTGGCGGCGGGCCTGCCCGCCGATCTCGGCGACCCGGGCCATCCCGGACTGCCGTCGACGGTGGTGGGCGACATGGTGTCGTTCGAGGCCGGCGCGGCGTTGTTCGGCGAGACACCCACGTTGTCGTTCACCCGGGTCGTGGGGGCGGCCATGTCGAGGGTGGCCGAAGCCGCGGTGAGCCTGTTCCTCACCGAGCGCATGCCGGGCCTGAGCTCCGACGTCGGCGAACTGGCCCGGGCACGCACCGCGGAGGACGGCACGGCCACGTTCATCGCCGTCACCCCGCAGCTCATGGCCAATTTCCTGCGCGAGCACATGGCTCTCGCCATCCGACGCTCGATCGCCGAGCGCACGCTCGAGGTCGACGAACGCGCCGTCACCGTCGGGCTCGGTTTCGTGGACCTGGTGGGCTCCACGGCGTGGGCGAGTGGCCTCACGTTGAAGGCACACGCTCTGGCACTGGCCGGGTTCGAGTCCGCGGCGTGGGAGATCGCGTCGGCACATGGCGGGCGCGTGGTGAAGCTCATCGGGGACGAAGCCATGTTCCTGGCGCCATCGGGCGCCGACGCGGCTCGCATCGCACTCGAGGTGTGCCGGGCAGTCGCCGAGGACGATGCGCTCCCCGCCGCGCGCGGGGCCGTGGGGTTCGGCACCGTCGGGGCGCGCGACGGCGACTACTTCGGGCCCCTCGTGAACCTCGTGGCGCGAGCCGTCAAGGTGGGCGAGCCCGGATCGGTCGTGGTGACCGAGACCGTGCGCGCCGATCTCGACCACTCCCCCGCCCCCGACGACCGCTTCGAGATCGTCGAGCTCTCTGCCCGGGAGCTGCGAGGATTCGGCGAGCCCGTCCGGCTCTTCGCTCTCCGTTAGTCCCCGGCTCCAGTACCGGGCTCTAGTCCTCGGCCAGGATCTTGTACAGCTCCTTGCCCGTGGCCCGGATGGCGGCGGTGGCCCGCTCCATCTGGGCCCGGTCCCCGGCGCGCGCGATCTGTTTGGCCGCGCCCATCAGGTGCGCCGCGGACCGCATGAGCCCTTGGAACTCCGTGACGAAGTCGGCGTCGTTGTCCCACGGGGTGTTCCCGTCGCGCTCGACCCGCTCGGCCGCTTCGGTCCGGCCCGCCTCGGTGAGCTCGTAGACGCGCTTGCCGTCTCGCTCCTCCGAACGCACGAGGCCTTCGTCTTCGAAGAGCTGCAGTGTCGGGTACACCGAACCGGGGCTCGGCCGCCACGTGCCCCCGCTCTTCTCCTCCAGGCGCCCGATCAGCTCGTAGCCGTGGGCGGGGCCGTCGGTGAGCCCGCTCAGCAGCGCGGTGCGGATGTCGCCACGTCGCATCCGCCGGCCTCCGCCGCGCCAGTTGCCCCGGTCGGCTCCCCATTCGCCGCCGGCCCAGGGTGGGCGGCCATGGCGTCCTCGCATTCTCGTATGTCCGTGCATGGTGATCTCTCTCTACTCTCTTCGAATTCGAGCCCGGATGGTGCGTCCGGACTGTTCTCGTAACACCATGATATATCGCTAGCTATCGCAAAGCAACCCCCGGATCTGATTGCGAAGGTATGACCAGGTCAGATCAGCCGAAGACGGATTTGAACTCGGCGAGCGACTTCGGGAAGGTGCCGTCGAGGATGTCGTTGCGGTACGAGTCCGAGGAGTCGAAGGAGAAGATGTCGGTGAAGGCCACGTGGTGGGCGACGAACCAGGCGGCCATGTTGGCGATGAACGAGGGGTCGTCCCCCATGCCGTGTCCGTCACCTCGGTACTCGACCGACCATTCCGGGATGGCGATCGGCTTGCCGTGGGCGGATGCGAACGACGCCAGCCAATTGAGCCCCCACTGCTGGGTCAGCTGGTTGGACCATGCCGCCGCGTCGGTGAAAGGGGTGCCCCAGAAGTCGTCGTAATTGTCGGTCCCGACGTAGTCGACATAGGCGTCACCGGGATAGACCGAATCCTGGGAGTAGCTCGTGCCGGTGTTGGCGCTCGTGCTCCACAGGAACTTGAACTGCTCCCCCGCCACAGCCCGCATGGTCGTGACGATGTGCTGCCAGAACTTGTCGAAGTTCGCGGCGTCGGTCGAGCTCTGGACGTACCACGGGTACCAGTAGCCGTTGAACTCCCATCCCAGGCGCAAGATGGCGTTGGCTTCGCCATCGCTCACGAGGTTCTTGCCGAGGGTCGTGAAGTACTGGTCGTAACTCCCCGTCGCGCCGGCCGCCAAGGTGCCGGTCCCGGGCAGGATGGGGACACCGAGCACGAGGCGGTACCCCGAGCCCTTCCAGGGCCTGACATCGGCAGCGCCGTCCATGGCGGCCCAGCCGTCGGTCTTGTCGAGGTATTCGGTGGCATAGGTGGGGTGGGTGCCGGTGGAGAAACCGAAGTCGGCCACCCTGGAAGGATTCGAGCTCCCGGCGTAGTCGCCCAGGGGGATGGCCGAGAGACCGGCTTGGCTTCCTTGGCCCCCGAGGTTGCCCTGATTGGCCGCCGAGCCGAGCGTGATGGTGCCGCTCACGACCATGCTCCTCACCCCGTTGCGACACATCGACGTCAGCCCGGTGCGGGTGAACGTCGTGTAGGCGTTGGCGCTCGATCCCGATGCGGCTGCGAAGGACCCTCTCGCCGTCGACACACCACCACCGCCGGGGATGGCGAATCCTTCCTGCCCGCTCGAGTTGGTCACGAGCTGGGATCGGGAGTTGGTCTCGGTCGTGGGCGTGAACGAGGCGCTGCGACCCCAGACCGCACCCTTCCACCTCACGGTCAGGGTGGCGGCCGCGCCGGTGCTCCCCAACGTCTTGCAGTTCAACGGTGAGGTGGTGAAGGTCTCCTTCACGCGCGCCGAGGTGATCGTCACCGCGCTGTTCGACGTGTCACAGCCGAACAGATTCGCCCTCAGCCGCGCGTGCTGTCCTCCGGCGGTTGCCGACATCCGGGGCGAGAACGAGATGGTGCCCGACAGTTGGCAGGTGACCGCACCCGGAGCCGCCCCGCGGTACCGGTGCGCACGCGCCGCGGCAGGACCGGCCACGACGCCCAGGTATGCGACCAGGACGACCATGGATGTGGCCAACACGATCGGCGCCAGCGGCTTGCGCCGCATGAAGACCTTTTCGGTGTCCACTGTCCCTCTCCGCTCGGGACCTAGCTAACCCCCCCCCGGCGACCCAATTTGAATGGGGCCGCTCCCCCGATCAATCACCAGAATTGATGAACTCCCGGGATCTCGGTGAGGTCGGCGAAGCGTGAAAACACTTGTGGGCATGGTCGAATTCGTACTCGCACGCCCCTCCTGCACCATCGCGGCGCGTCGCCGCGCCCCGACGCGATC
>JADGOL010000286.1 GCA_017882995.1 Acidimicrobiales bacterium
GCACGGCCAGTCCCGCCGCGGTGGCGAGGGGGTTCCCCGACAAGGTGCCCGCCTGGTAGACGGGCCCGTCGGGCGCGAGCACGGCCAGGACGTCGCGCCTGCCCCCGAAGGCGCCCACGGGGAGGCCACCACCGATCACCTTGCCGAAGCACCACAGGTCCGGCACCACCCCGACACGCGTCGACATCCCCCCGGGGCCCAGCCGGAACCCGGTGATGACCTCGTCGAAGACGAGGAGTGCGCCGACGGCGGTGCAGGCGCGGCGCAGTCCCTCGAGGAACCCCGGCGCCGGCGCGACCACCCCCATGTTGGCCGCCACCGGCTCCACGATGACGCACGCCACGTGCTCGTCGAGCTCGGGGACCACGTTGTAGGGAACCACGATGGTGTCGGCCACGGCCGATGAGGGAACCCCGGCGGAACCGGGTAGGCCCAGCGCGGCCACGCCACTCCCCCCGCCGGCCAAGAGCATGTCGGAGTGCCCGTGGTAGCAACCGTCGAACTTGACCACGCGGTCACGGCCGGTGAACCCGCGGGCCACGCGGATCGCGCTCATGGCCGCCTCGGTGCCCGATGACACCAGCCTCACCTGTTCGCAGCCCGGGACCCGGTCGCAGATGGCTTCGGCGAGGAGCACCTCTCCCGGGGTGGGGGCGCCGAAAGTCGTGCCGCGTGCCGCCGCGCTCGTCACGGCCGCGGTGACGACAGGATGCGCATGACCGAGGAGCACGGCGCCGTAGGACTGGACCATGTCGATGTAGCGACGACCCTCGACGTCCCAAACATAGGGCCCTTCCCCGCGCTCGACGGTGTACGGGGTCCCCCCTACGGCTGCGAACGAACGCACCGGCGAGTCCACACCGCCGGGAATCACCCGTCGGGCCCGCTCGAACCATCGTGCGTTGGAGGGAGTCTCGTCGGCCCCCGAAGCGGCGCCGCCTCCCGCCGCGCCCGGTTGCTCAGTCACGCATCGCCTCGGCGACCTCTCCGGCGAAGTACGTCAAGATGATGTTCGCACCCGCCCGCTTGAGCGCGATGAGGTGCTCGAGCGCCACCGCGTCGCCGTCGATCCACCCCCGCTCGGCGGCCGCCTTCACCATCGAGTACTCGCCACTCACGTGGTACGCCGCCACGGGGACGTCGACGCGTTGGGCCACGGCCGCGATCACGTCGAGATAGGCGAGGGCGGGCTTCACCATCACCATGTCGGCACCCTCGGCGATGTCGAGGGCCACCTCGGTCAACGCTTCGCGCCCGTTGCGAGGGTCCTGTTGGTACCCAAGGCGGTCCCCTCCCCCGGTGATGGTCACGTCGACGGCGTCGCGAAACGGCCCGTACAGGCCCGACGCGAACTTCGCCGCGTAGGCGAGCACCGCCACGTCGATGTGGCCGGCACCGTCGAGGGCGGTTCGGATGGCACCGACCTGGCCGTCCATCATCCCGCTGGGGGCCACGACGTCGGCGCCGGCCACCGCCTGGGCAAGCGCCACGCGCTGGTAGAGCTCGAGGGTGGCGTCGTTGTCGACGGTGCCGTCGGCGCGCAGCACGCCGCAATGACCGTGGTCGGTGTACTCGTCGAGGCAGAGGTCCGCGATGAGCACCATGGTGTCGCCGAGCGCGCTGCGCAGCTCGGAGAGGGCGACCTGGACCACGCCGTCGGGATCCCACGCGCCGGACCCGACGGCGTCTTTTTCGTCGGGGACCCCGAACAAGACGATCCCGGGGACTCCGAGGGACGCCAGACGCTTGGCCTCGACGACCAGCGACGACGACGAGTGTTGGAAGTGTCCGGGCAACGACGAGATGGGGACGCGATCGCTGATGCCGGCCCGCACGAACAAGGGGGCGACGAGGTCGTCGACCCCGAGGCTCGTCTCGGCCACCAGGCGCCGCAGCGCCGGGGTGCGGCGCAGCCGACGCATCCGCCGCACCGGGAATCCGGCGCCGCTGATCCCCGGCTCGGGCGTGGCCTCCATGGCGCGCGAGCCTACGTCGGGGGCGCCACGCCGGCGCCGAGGTGGGCCGACAGCGCGGCCACCAGCCCGCCGACGCTGGGCTCGGCGGCGACCACGTCGACATGGAAGCCCGCGCGCCGGGCCGCATCCGCGGTGACCGGCCCGATGCAGGCCACCACCGGGGGCGTGGCCCGTCGTCCGGCCAGCTCGACGTAACAGGTCACCGTGGACGGAGACGTGAAGGTGATGACGTCTGCGCTCGACGCCACGTCGAGCTCGTGATCGCCGATGCCTTGGTCGCCGCCGGCCGCCACGGTGCGGTACGCGTCGACCTCGGTCACCTCCCATCCCTTGCGCCCGAGCCCGGGCGCGACCACGTCCCGAGCCCCGACCGCCCGCGGGAACAGCACGCGCCGCGACCCACCGTCTCCCACCGGAGCGTCGGGCATGGCGTGGACCAGCCCGTCGGCGGTCTCCTCCTCGGGGATCAGATCCGCCACGAGGCGATGCTCCGCGAGGGCGCGGGCGGTGGCCGCCCCCACCACGGCCAGGCGGGCGCGACCCAACGCCCGTCCGTCGCGCAGGAGCCCGACGAAACGGTCGACGGCGTTGGCCGAGGTGAGAACGATCCAGTCGTAGGTGTCGGCGCGGGCTGCCTCGGTGCGCAAGGCGGCGCCCCCGTCAGGCGGATCCGCCACGGCGATCACCGGGAGCTCGATCACCGTTGCGCCCGCCTCGACGAGGGCCGAGACGAGCGGGGCGGCCTGGGTGCGCGCACGCGTCACGACGACCCGGGTGCCGGCGAGTGCACCACCGGCCGCGTCGTGCAGGTCGAGCGCGGCCACGGGGCCGATCACGATCGTACAGGGAGGTCCGAGCTCCACCTCGGCCAGTCCGGCCAGGCTGGTGCGCACACTCGCCTGTCCCGACGTGGTGCCGCGGTGCACCACGAGGACCGACGTGTCAGGACTGCGCCCGGCCTCGACGAGGCGTCGGGCGATCTCGGCGCGAGAGGCCATGCCCATCAGGACCACCAACGTGCCGCCGGTCCGGGCCAGCGCCGCCCAGTCCACCGCGCCCGGCGCGTCGGGATCGCCGGCGTGCCCGCTCACCACCGTCA
>JADGOL010000287.1 GCA_017882995.1 Acidimicrobiales bacterium
CGACCTGGCCACCGTGCCCGAGGGCGTGGCCCGGGCGGCCCGGGCGCTGGTCGGCACCTCGAGCAAGTACGCATTCTTGGCCCACGAGGCCAAGCACGTGGAGCCAGACGAGGTCGAAGAGCGCCTCGCGGCCCCACTCCGGGCCTTGTTCCGCCGGGGCATCGCCGACGGAACGCTGCGTGGTGATCTGAGCGAGGAAGAGTTGGGCCGGCTCTTTGGTGGCCTGTTGCAGGCGGCAGTGCAGATGACGGCACTCGGCGCCGTCGGCGCCGAACGCGCCGCGGCCATGGCCAGCAGCGTCTTCCTCGACGGGGCGGCGGCGGCAACGACGGGCTGAGGCGCCCGACGGACCGCGGTCTCGCGGTCGCCGCGCCGGTGGGCGCGCCTGCGCTTATCTCAGATTCGTCGAGATCGCGATGCGAACGGGCTACGACTCATAGAGACCGTCATAGGCCTGGGACGCGGCGTCGACCTGCCGCGGTGCTTGGGCCACGGCCCACTCACGGGTCTTTCGATCGACGGCGAAGGTCGTCCATCCCGGCTCTTCCTCGTCGCTGAGATGGATGAGCAGGGTGTGGGCGTCGTGCTCGACGCGCAGCCGATGGCGAGGATTCGCCTCTTCGTGGAGTCCTCGCCCGGCCTTCCCCGGCGCGGCCTCCGCGGCGACGAATGACGTCCACCGTCGGCGGGGGTCGGGTCGGGCGAGTTTCGGACCGGGTGTCGACGGCTTGGCCACGACGCCACTCTACGTATTGCAGTCCGGGTCTCGTCGGCCGGGCTCCTGGCGTCGAACGACAATCTCAGCGCCGACGGGCGAAGAACTCCTCCAGCATTCCGCCGCATTCTGGGGCGAGGACTCCACCGGTGACGGGTAACTCGTGGTTGAGACGCGGATCGGCGCACAATTGATAGAGCGACCCACAGGCCCCGGCCTTGGGGTCCGTGGCCCCGAAGACGAGTCGTCCCAGGCGCGCCGCCACCAGCGCGCCGGCGCACATGGCACAGGGCTCGAGAGTCACCACGAGGGTGACGTCCCCGAGCCTCCAGGTGCCGAGGGAGGCCGCAGCATCGCGCAGCGCCAGGATCTCCGCGTGGGCGGTGGGGTCGAGGCGCAGCTCGCGTTCGTTGTGACGTGTCGCGATGACCCGACCGTCCACGATGGCGACGGCACCGACAGGCACGTCGCCATGGTCGAGGGCTTGCGTCGCCGCCGCCAGCGCGAGATGCATCGCGGCCAGGTCATCGAGTCGTGGTCCGGGTTCGCTCGGTTCGTCGCCAGCCATGCACGAGACGGTAGGGCAGACGGGAGGCGGGAGTCCCCCGCCTCGCCGCCGGACCCTTCACGCGGAGGAGGTGGGATTTGAACCCACGGTGAGTTTCCCCACACACGATTTCCAGTCGTGCCGATTCGGCCGCTCTCGCACTCCTCCGGAGCTGCCGGTGCGCAGCAGCAGGGAGGCTATCGTCTCGCGGTGCATTGTCCGGTGCTCCGTGCGACGGCCGGGTCCTGCGCAACGGTCTCCCGTGAACCGAGTCAGGGCCGGAAGGCAGCAGCTCTCAGCGGGTCCGATCGGGTGCCGTAGCAAACCTGGCCGTCGCACCGAACACCGGAACCCGCAGCGGACACGCCACCGACACCAGCCGGCGCCGCACACGTCACGACACCGCCCTGACCAGGCGGGCGAGGGCGTCTTGTCTCCCCGGTAGGCTGCGGCCGTGGCCGCCGCCGGCGACAAGGAACCCGCTCCCTACCAGTCTCTGTACCGTCGCTTCCGCCCGCAGCGCTTCGAAGAGGTGCTCGGACAGGAGCACGTGAGCCTGGCTCTGAGAAACGCGGTGCGCGACGGTCGCGTCGGGCACGCGTACCTCTTCAGCGGCCCGCGCGGAACGGGCAAGACCTCGACGGCTCGCATCCTCGCCAAGGCATTGAACTGCGCAGCGCTCGAAGAGGGCGAGCCCTGTGGTCGCTGCGATTCCTGCGTCGAGATCGCCCGCGGCTCGTCATTGGATGTCCACGAGCTCGATGCGGCGTCGAACAACGGTGTCGACGCCATGCGTGACCTGGTGTCGCATGCCGCCCTCGGGACCCCGGGTCGATGGAAGGTCTACATCGTCGACGAGGTCCACATGCTCTCGACGGCCGCGTCGAACGCGCTGTTGAAGACGCTCGAGGAGCCACCCGGGCACGTCGTGTTCGTGCTGGCCACTACCGACGCACAGAAGGTCCTTCCCACCATCAGGAGCCGCACCCAACACTTCGAATTTCGATTGCTGGGCTCCGAGACTCTGTCCGCCCTGCTCCACCAGGTGCGGAGCGCCACCGGTCTGGCACTTCCCGACGAAGCCCTCGACGCGGCCGTGCGCCGGGGCCGCGGATCGGCCCGGGACGCGCTGTCGGCGCTCGACCAGGTGGCCGCGGGCGGCATGGTCGACGACGACATCGAGGTGTTGGCGGAGCTCGCCGAGGCCCTGGCCGAGCGTGATCCTTCCCGGGCCCTCGTCGCCGTCGCCCACGCGTCTGAAGCAGGTCGCGACCCTCAGCGCCTTGCCGCCGATCTTGCCGAGTACCTGCGCCAGGGGTTCTTGGCCATGGTGGCCGGCGAGCTCGTGAGCTTGTCGGGCGTGGACCGCAGCCGGGTGGAGGACACCGCCCGGCGCATGGGGCTTCCGGCTCTGGTGCGCGCACTCGAAGAATTGGGACGGGCCCAGGTCGACATGCGTGACATCCCCGACCAGCGGGTGCATCTCGAAGTCTCACTCATCAAGCTGACCCATCCCCAGGCCGACGACTCCACCGTCGCCCTGCTCGAGCGCGTCGAGCGCCTCGAACGCGCCCTGGCCGAAGGAGGCGGGGTCGGAGTCGGACCTGTGGCCGAGGCCATGCCGGCCCGCACGCTCGAGGTTCCCCCGGCGCCGGCGGGTGGACCATCCCCGACCCGGGCGGGCGCGCCCGCGACGAGACAATCGAAAGAGACGAGCAAGTCGCCGTTGCCAGGGGAGGGGGGCGAGTGGCGCGCAGCGGCCCTTCCCGCCGACGCCGAGGTCCCCTCTGCCCCCGGGGGTCGCAGCGCGACCGGTGCAGAGAGCGGTCCCGATCTCGCCCGCCGGACGCTCGGTGCGGTCCGACGTCAGAGCGGCTCGAGTCGGGGTGGCCCTCGCACCGACGCACCGGGGAACGCCACTTCGGAGCCACGCGGCGGAACCGACGTGGCCGCGCCACGACAGGGTCCCGACGCTGATCCGACAAGGGCCGCCCCGGTGAAACCCGCCGGTGCGATCGCCGTCTTGCCGTCGCGCGACGAGCTCGTGCAGGTCTGGGGCGACGGGTTGCTCGCCCAGTTGCCGAACCGGGCGAGGGCCCGGTTCAGGGTGGGAAGGTTCTTGGACGTCGACGGGTCGA
>JADGOL010000288.1 GCA_017882995.1 Acidimicrobiales bacterium
CCTTCATGAACCGCGACAACCTTGACCGACTGCTCCGCATCCTTGCCGATCTCGACGGCTCGGACATGCACATCAAGGCGGGTGCCCCGCCGCGCGTTCGCGTTGACGGGCTCCTGCGGACACTCGATGGCGAGGCGGATTTCACCGAAGAGGACACCCTGGCGTTGGCGCGCGCAATCATGCCGCCCAAGATTCTCGAGACCTTCGATGAGAAGCGCGAGGCCGACTTCGCGTACGCCGTCCCGGGTCTCGGACGGTTCCGCACCAACGCGTTCTACCAACGTTCGTCGGTCGCCTTGGCGATGCGACGGGTGCAGACCAATGCCGCGACGTTCGAAGACTTGCGGTTGCCCGACGTCGTGCGTCGACTCAGCGAGCATCACCGGGGTCTGGTCCTCGTGACGGGCCCGACCGGCTCGGGCAAGACCACGACACTGGCCGCGATGGTCGATCACATCAACCACGTCCGGTCGTGCCACGTCATCACCATCGAAGATCCGATCGAGTACCTCCACAAAGACGACCTCGCCGCCATCGATCAACGCGAGGTCGGGTTCGACACCGACAGTTTCAGCTCCGCCATGCGGACGATTCTCCGTCAGGACCCCGACGTGATCCTGGTCGGTGAGATGCGTGACCCCGAGACCGTCCACACCGCGCTCACCGCGGCCGAGACCGGGCACTTGGTGTTCTCGACGCTCCACACCACGACCGCGACCGAGACGGTCAACCGCATCGTCGACTTCTTCCCACCTCATCAGCAGGGACAGGTTCGAATCAGCCTGGCCGGAGCGCTCACGGGGACCATCTGTCAACGTCTCATCCCTCGAGCCGACGGCAAGGGCCGGGTCCCGGCGCTCGAGATCATGGTCGTAAACGGTCGGATCCAACAGGCGATTCTCGATCCCATCCAGACCTCCGACATCAACGAGATCATGGCGGAGGGCGAGTACTACGGGATGCAGACCTTCGACCAGTCGTTGGCGGAGTTGCTGCGTGACGAAGTGATCGACTTGCGCGAGGCCATGAACGCGGCGAGCAACCCGCACGACCTCAAGGTGAGGCTCGAGCGAATGGGGATCATTGCCACGGGCCGTGGATTCGTCGCCTCCGCTGCGTCCTGATCGCTGACGATCGACCGGTTCCGGCGTGGCGAACGCCGGAGTTCTCAGACCCCGATCGAACTGCCGGCGACGAATGCGCTGATCAGCGCCGCGCCTGCTCCGAACAAGCCCGCGCATGCGACCCCGAACCTTGGTCCTGAGCCGTCCTGGCGTCGTCGCTCTCCGAGAAAGATCCACGAACCGACGAGAACGACAGCTGTGCCGGCCGCTCCGATGACAGCCCCCGGGGCGCCGACCCATCCCATCACCGCCCCCGCGGGGATCAAGGCCCACAGCGACACGGTGGCGGCGCGCCGACGGGCTGCCCACGACGCCGCCACGCCCACGCAGCCCACGGCGCCGATGCCGATGAGCATGCCGCCGAGATGCCACCATCGCCTGTCGGCGACAGCCGCCGCGCTGAGCGCGACCGCGCCTATTCCGGTGCCGATGAGCGAGACCGCGCCCGGTGGCGGGAGTCCGTCGAGCTCGACGACGGCCAGGGCCAGTGCGGTCGCGCCCAACGCGCACATGCCCGGGACCGCCCAGTGCGCCCCGAGTACCCACGCCAGGGCCGCGAAGAGGGCTCCGGTGAGGAACTCGACGGTGGGGTACCGGGGCGAGATCGGCTCCCCGCAGTGGCGGCATTTGGCCCGCAGGACGAGCCACGAGATGACCGGCACGTTGTCCGACGAGCGGATGGGCGTCCCACAGGCCGGGCAGAACGACCCGGGCGAGACGACCGACAGGCCACGGGGGACCCGGTAGACGACGACGTTGAGGAACGATCCGATCACGAGCCCGAAGACCCCGGCCACGAACGTCACCGTCAGTCGGGCTCCGGCGCCAGCAGCCACCCCCAGGGTCCAGGCTACCAACTGTGCCTCTGACCTGGGAAAAGGCCATGAGGTGCCGGCTCATTCACAAGGCGGTCACGCTAGCACGGCGGCTCCGGAGCCCCCATTGCTCTGGGCGGCCGGGCCGTAGCCACCGAGGGCGTTCAATCCGGGCTGGCTAGATGCCGATGCATCTCAGCATGAGCAACGTGGATGCCGTCCGAATGCTCGCGGACGAACACCACCTCGAGTTTGTGGACCTGGAGCGGTTCAACTTGGACGCCAGCGCGTCCAATGTGATTCCCGTCGCCGTCGCCCGCAAGCATCACGTGGTTCCCATCGGCCGCAAGTTCGGCGCGCCCGTCGTGGCGATGTCGAACCCGGCTGACGTCGTCGCCATGGACGATCTCCGCGCCGTCATCGGTCGAGAGTTCGTCGCCGTGGTCGCCAGCGGTGAGCAGATCGACTCGTTCTTGGTGCGCATCTACGGCGAGCCGGCGAACGGTGCCGGCAAGCGCAAGTCCGCGCCTGGCGGTGCAACGTCTTCGACGCCGAGGGTGCCATCGAGCGAATCCACCGCCGCCACCCCCCAGCCCAACGCGCAGTCGCAGTCGGCGCCGGCCGCGCCGGAGATGACATCTATCCCTCAGACACAGACGCGCTCTACGGCCCCTCCGTCTCCGCCCGTGCCACCGCCACCGCCTCCTGCCCCGCTCACGGCTTCCACAGGCCCCCCCATTGCATCGGGTGCGGACGTGGGGACCGACACGCCGTCAGCGTCTGCACCCACGGCACCGCCAAAGGCGACCACTGAGACAGCAGTGTCCGACACACGCGTGAGCCACCAGAGGCCCGAGGACGTCCTCGCCGCCGCGCTCGTGGCGATCGACACGACCCTCGGGGCCAGTCGCGTCGCCGACCCGGCGCCGAATGCAAACGACAACCCACCCGCTTCCGACGAGCCGGGGGTCGACGCGGCAGGGATCGATCTTCCCGCCGAGCCCGCCGCCGAGCCCGCCGCCGAGACAGTGGCCGATGTGGTGGCCGCGGCCGACCTGGTCGACGAAGTC
>JADGOL010000289.1 GCA_017882995.1 Acidimicrobiales bacterium
TCTGCCACCGGACCCACGCCGTCGGCCGGTTCGGTCACGCTCAACGGCACCGCCATCGTCGACGACTTCAACACCGACGGGAACACCAACATCACGATCCTCGGCCAGCCCTACAAGGTGCCCGGCAGCGGCAGCCTGTCGTTCATCGGATGATGATGTCGGTGCGCGAGAGCCTCCGGGTCAACCGTGGCGATGAGACGGGCGCGACGCTCGTCGAGTTCGCGCTCGTCGCGCCCCTGGTCTTCTTGCTGATCTTCGGGTTGATCGGGGGCTCGTATCTCGCTTTCCAGAACGCGTCGCTCCATGACGGTGCCACCTCGGGGGCCCGGATGGCGTCGATCGAGACGTCACTGGTGACCCAGGTCGCCCCGAACATGTACTGCGAGTCCGGCCTTCCCACGTCGATCGAGAAGGCGGTGTCGGGCGCCGCTCCGCTCGTGAAGGTCAACCCGGCTCGGTTGTGCGCCACGACCTCCACCCCGACACAGCTCACCCAGACTCCGGTGGTCGACGGTGACGTCAACATCACCGTCATCTGCGCAGTGACCTGCGACGCCCCGCAGTCCACCACCGTGTCGCTGGCGTACAAGGCCAAAGGAATCGTGGCGCCTTTCGGCCTCACCTACAACATGACCGCCACCAGCCAGGACCCGACGCGCAGTCCCTGACCATGTGGTCTGAGTCAGGCCGTCACCACCGCCCCGGTGTGCTCGGGCGCCGGCTCTCTCGAGATCAGCAGGGTCCGGAGCAACGCGATGGTGCCCACTCCGATGAGCACGTCGCGTGCGAAGAACGTGAGTGTGAGTCCCACTGCGAAGGCATGCCCGGGGAGGTATCCGAAACCCTCGGCGGACACAACGTACGGGAAGACGATCAGGTTCGCCGCCGCAGCCAGTAGCCAGGTGACGCGCAGCCGGTAGAGCGACCACAGCGGCATCAGCCAGATGAGGTACTGCGCCGACAACACCTTGGACCCGAGCATCACGAAGGTGAGTGTGGCCAGGCACGCCGCTTCGAGAGGGAGTCGACCCCGGATCTGAGCCCACCACACCCACACGCAGGCGCCGACGCCGGCTAGCTCGAACCCGATCGACAGCTTCCCCGTGATCGAGCTCACGACGTTGACGCTGTGGAATGTGGCCACCCAATTGGTGCCGTGCCAGTCGAGGAGCACCGACAGGCCGGCGGGCAGGCTTCCGTCCTCGGTGGGCCGGTGCAGGTAGTAGTGCAGGACGTTGAGCGCAGCGGCGTGGTTGAAAAGCGCCGGTACTCCCGCGATCACGACGACCGAACCCGCCATCCATCCCAGCCTCCGGATGGGAAAGCGCCCGTAGCGGCGCCACTCGGCGATGAGGAACACGGGCCAGAACGCAGCCGGGAAGAGCTTGAGCACGAAGCCGACGCTGCTCCACGTCCACGCGGCCGCCCACCGGTCGCGTTTGGCCGCTCGAAGCGACAAGAAGGCAGCCACGGTGGCGAAGATGTCGTAGCGGCCGGCAACGACCATGACCGACCCCAGGGCCAGGTAGATGATCAACCGTCCGACGGCGCGGGTGTTCCAGCCCGGCAGGCCGGTTCCCTCGTAGCTCGTCACCAACACGATAAGGGCGATGCCCACCAACACCGCGAAGGCCCACGGATACGAGAGCGGGAGCAGCAGGGGGAGGAGGAACAACGCCAGTGCCGGCGCGGGGTACTCGAGCGGGAAGTGGTGGAACAACGGGGCTTGCAGCGCGGCGTGCGCGTACTGCTTGTATTCGATGACGTCGAAAGGGTGCAGGAGCGTCGTCGACACGGCCGCCGCCATGACCCACAGTGCCAAGGTCGGCATGACCACAGGGCGCCATTGTTCGACGAGTGTCGTCCGGACGTTACGAGCCACCAGCCGGACGCTTCGCATCAGGCCATTCTCACCTGCCGACAGGGCGGGGCGTTGGACCTCTGTGGCCGTGCTCAACTGTCAGGAGACACACCCTGATCCGGGACGGTAGAAGTCGGCCACGGGCTGATGTCGTGACCCGGGCGAGGCCACCGGCTTGCGAGAAGGCGCGCTGGGCTGACTTGGCTCACACAGGTCGGCCACCTCACCCTCGAAGGCCGGTGCGGTGCTCAACAGCGACGTCGGGCCGTGCGACAAGAAGTAGCGCGCCGCCCATCGCAACGGGACGTCCGCGAACCACCCTTGGCCGAAAGGATTGGTGATGGCCTCGACCAGCTCGTGAGAAAGCGCGTAGGTCGGTGATGCGAAGCTGGGAACCGATCGACAGGCGGGGCTGCGCGCGCACGACGGCCCGCCCCAGCGGGCGAACCCACCGGTCAGGCCCATCGTCGCGATCCCGTCGACCCGCCCCGGCCACGGCACCGCGCCATGGGCTGAGACGCCCCCGAGCTCGTAGGCGACGTCGGGGTCGAGCCACAGTGCCACCACCGCGTCGGAGGGCAGGGTCTTGGGGGTTTCGGTAGCGGTGAAGCCCGGGCACGGCACCAGGCGGATGTGTCGGTGAAAGACACGCTGGAGCTCGGCGGGGAACGGTCCCGACGATGTGCTCGACGCCGCTGACGGCGTCGGGACGGTCGGATCGATCCAGCAACCGCCCGAGCCGATCGACCCCACGCCGAACCCCGACCCCACGACCGCCGACGCCCACTGCGAGGTGGGGAGGGCGCGTTGGAACGCCGTGGCCTGAGCGAATGCCGGAGTTCCGCCGGGGTCGTCCCACGAGGGCCCCCAGAACACCTGGTAGAGCACGGGATGGGCGAGCACTTGGCGGTCATGAGCCACGGGCACCGGCTTGCCGCCCACCAGCGCGGCTCCGTCGATCACCGCCGAGGTGGCCCCGAGCATCACGAGCGCGGAGCCGAGCACCACCGAGATCAGGGCGAGCGCGATCGCCCCCCAGCTGGCGGGAGACGTCCGGCGCTCCAGGGCTCGGACCAGGACGTGGAAGCCGAGCAACGCGGCGGCGACGGCGACGGCGATGACGAGGTCCCAGTACCACGGACGGAGGAAAGCCACCGTGGCGAGGACGACGAGAGCGCTGACCGAGGTGATGACCCGCAGGGCCCGGGCGCTCGAGGGCCGGCTGCGACCGCGTTCGTCTCGGACCAAGAGCCACACCGTGCCCCCGGCGCTCACCACGGCAAGCAGGCCCAGGGCGCCGAAGATGTGCCCGGTCATCGCAACTCGATCTTGTCTCGCCCGACGGCGGACGTGGCCCCCACCATGACGGCGCCACTGTCGCCCGATTCGGCACGGTTGTCCAGCTGAGCGCCGTGTTTTGCCTGGTGCCAGAGGGCGGGCGCGTTGACGACGGGAGCGACTGGACTATCCTCCGGCGAATCGGACACCGTGTCTGATTCACTGGAGGTGTCGTCCGAATGGATCCGACCCCGATCGACCTCACCGACTCGCGCAACTTCGTGGCGGGCGTGCCCTACGAGTGGTTCTCCTATCTGCGGGCCAACGCGCCGGCGTACTGGCACGAGGAGACCGACGGCCCGGGCTTCTGGGCCATCACCCGCCACGAGGACTGTGTCACCGTGAACCGCGACGCCCAGCGCTTCTCGTCGTACCGCAAGGGCACCTTCTTGTGGGAGACACCCGAGGACCAGCTCGAGGAGCAGCGCCTCTTGATGGTGACGATGGACCCTCCGGTACACACCCGCTACCGCCGCCTCGTCAACAAGGGGTTCACCCCCCGCATGATCGGGGAGCTGCAACAGAGCATCCACGCTGTCGCCGACGAGATCATCGACCGGATCTGCGAGTCGGGCTCGGCCGACTTCGTCATCGACGTCGCCGCCGAGCTCCCGCTCGTGGTCCTGGCCGAGCTCCTGGGCGTCCCTCCCGAGGACCGGTCGAAGATGTTCGACTGGTCCAACCGGATGATCGGACGCGAGGACGTCGAGTACCAGGGGGGCCTGGCCGTGGCAGAGGAGAGCGCGGCGTTGGCCGCCGCGGAGCTGTTCGGGTACGCCGCGGAGCTCTACGCGCAGAAGCGGGGCAACCCCGGTTCGGACCTGATGAGCGTGCTGACCCAGGTCAAATTGGACGGGGAGCAGTTGTCGGAGCTCGAGCTCGACCTCTTCTTCCTGCTATTGGCCGTGGCGGGCAACGAGACCACCCGCAACCTGATGTCGGGGGCCATGGTGGCGTTCTCGCAGTTCCCCGACCAGTGGGAGCGGCTGCGCAACGACAGGTCGCTCCTGCCCTCCGCAGTGGAGGAGATGCTCCGGTTCGTCACGCCCGTCATGAACTTCCGCCGTCAGGCGACCGAGGACGTCGAGATCGGCGGCGAGACGATCAAAACCGATGACAAGGTCGTCTTCTTCCACACCTCGGCCAACCGGGACGAGACCGTCTTCGAGGACCCGGACCGATTCGACATAGGCCGGAAACCCAATCCCCATATGGCATTTGGCGGCGGGGGACCGCATTTCTGCCTGGGCGCCAACCTGGCCCGGATGGAGATCATCGTGATGTTCGAGCACCTGCTCGACCGGCTCCCCGACATCCATGTCGACGGCAAGGTCGAGCGCCTGCAGTCGAATTTCATCAACGGGGTGAAGCACCTGCCCGTGTCGTTCTCATCCACCGAGCCGATCGGGGCCCGCTGAGTGTCCCGTTCCTCACCGGCGGAGCTCAAGGCGCTCATCCGTGATTTTCGTCGCGACCAGATCATCGACGTGGCCCGGAGACTGTTCGGCGAACGAGGCACCATCGAGGTCCCGATGGACGAGATCGCCACCGAGGCGGGCGTGGCCCGCTCGACGCTGTATGTCTATTTCGCCAATCGCGACGAGCTGTTGCGGGCGTGTCTGCAGCGCATGCACACACTCCTCCTCGATTCGGTGGTCGGCTCGTGGGAACGCGACAGCTCTCCGGTCGAACGGCTCCGGACCCTGGTACTCGGCATGCTCGAGCGCATCGATGACAACCCTGCCTTCTTCCGCCTGACCCTTGCGACCCAAGGTGCCCCGAGCCCCGCCGCCACCACGGTGGGCGCCGAATTGGACCTCATCGGGCTCGACATCGCCGGACTCATCCGAGACGTGATCGAACAGGGCACCCACTCCGGGGACTTCCGACTGCTCGACGCTGACAAGGCCATGACCTTCGTGGGCCAACAGCTCTACGGCGCCATGTCGGTCCGAGCCGGCGACCCACGACCCGCGCCGCGCCACGAGGCGGCCGACGAGTTGTGCTCGTTCCTGCTCTACGGCCTGGCCGGGCCGGCGCGGACCGACATGCACACCCTGCCCGCCAGTTGAGGCCGGGTTCCTCGGAGTCCGGCCGTCGGCGTTCAGTCATTTGAGCGCCCCCACCCCTGGGGGTCGACGGGCGGGGGCCCCTGCACCCACAATGGTTGCCATGCGTCGTCGCCGTGACCGTCGGGTTGGTCCGGGCAAGATGGTTCCGGGCGCATCAGGGGCATCACCGCCGGCGGGGGCGGGGGCGGTGGGCACCGAGCGCGGGCGCGACCTGACGGTCATCGCCGTTCCCTTCTACTTCGCCACGATGGCGGGGGAGTACTTCTGGTTGCGCCGCCGTGCCGCGCGGCAGGGTCCGACGGCCGGCGACTACGAGAGGCGCGACACCTTGGCGAGCCTGGCCATGGGGGTAGGCAGCCTGGTGGCACCGTTGGTGGGGCCGAAGCTGCTGAAGCCGTTCACACCCGGTCGGGGCCGCTACGGCAAGGCGGTCGTCGTCGGGGCTCTCGGAGCCGCCGCGGTGACGACGGTCGCCGACGCCGTCACGAGGCGGATCGCGGACCCGGAGCTCGAGGTCGCGCCGGAGCCGGTCACGGCCAACGGGACCTCTGTGCCCGCGTCGGGTCCCCGCGCTGCGCAGGACACGCCCCGTGGATCACGCGCCGACAGGCGCCGGGCCGCCCACATCGCCCGGCGCGTGTCGTCGGTGGGCGGGGTGGCCGCCGTGGTGGCGGGGGGCGTGGCTCTCACCACGACATGGGCGTCGCGTACGACCCCCGAGCGCCTGTGGCGTCGGCGCATCCTGCCCGATCTGGGCGCCGGTGCCCTGGCGGTGGCCGCCGCCGTGGCGGCGTGGGACTTCCTCTACTACTGGGACCACCGGTTCATGCACACCAGCCGGTACATGTGGGCGATCCACGTCGTGCACCACTCGAGCGAGCACTACAACCTGTCGACGGCGCTGCGTCAGCCCGTCGCCGAGGCCTTCGGGACCTTCGTGCCCTTCGGATCGCTGTGCCTGTTCGGCATCCGCCCCGGCCTGGTCGAGACGGCGCGTGGCATCAACCTCCTCTACCAGTACTGGATCCACACCGAGACGGTCCGAGCGCTGGGCCCGGCCGAAGAGGTCCTCAACACCCCTTCGCACCATCGCGTCCACCACGGGTCGAACCGCCAGTACCTCGACCGCAACCACGGCAGCATCCTCATCGTGTGGGACAGGCTGTTCGGCACCTTCGAGCCCGAAGGTGAGCGGGTCGTCTACGGGCTCACCAAGAACATCAACACCTTCCAGCCCGCTCGGATCGCCACGCACGAGTACGCGTCGATGTTGCGCGACGTGGCCGCCTCGACCAGCTGGAACGAGCGGTTGTCCTACATCGTGCGCGGCCCGGGCTGGGCCAATGCACACCGGGCCGAACGTGCCGAGGCCGCCGCGGCGCGTTCGCTGTCCGGGCCGAAGAGCCCGGGCCTCGAGATCCCCGTCCGCGCCTGAGGGCCCCGGGGGGCTCGGCATCACATCGATGAACGTTCTTCTCGTCACGCTCGACCAATTCCGCGGTGACTGCCTGTCGGCGGCCGGGCACCCGGTGGTGAAGACCCCCAACCTCGACCGGCTGGCGGGGGAGGGGATCCGTCTCACCCGGCACTACAGCCAGGCGGCCCCGTGCGGACCGGGCCGGGCGTGTCTCTACACGGGTACGTATCAGCTCAACAACCGCGTGGTGGGCAACGGGACCCCGCTCGACTTCCGTTTCGACAACGTGGCGAGAGCGGCCCGGCGCGTCGGGTATGCCCCCACCGTCTTCGGCTACGCGGACCAGGCCATCGACCCGCGGACCGCCACCGGGCCCGACGACAATCGCCTGTCGACGTACCAGGGCTTTCCACCCGGGTTCGACGTGGGCCTCGACCTGCCCGATGAGCAGGACGCCTGGATCGCCTGGCTCGCCCGGCTCGGCTACGACGTCCCCTCCGACGCCGAGGCCGTCTTGGCCACAGAGCCCGACCGTCCGGCCGAGCACGGCGTCTCCGCGTTTGTAAGCGACGCTGTCATCGCCTGGCTCGAGCGCCAGGAGGGCCCGTGGTTCGCGCATGTGAGCTACTGGCGCCCCCACCCGCCCTACGCGGCGGCGGGACGCTGGTCCACGGCCTACGAGCCCGATTCGATGCCGCCGGCGCTCGCCCGGCCCCAGCGCGCCATGCCGTTTTGCGGTCGGCTGGCCGCCCAACCCGCGCCCGAGGACGCAGGCGAGCTCCGGGAGTTGCAAGCGCAGTACCTGGGCATGATCTCCGCCGTCGACGAGCAGCTCGGGCGTGTCCTCGACGCGCTGCGCACCCTCGGCATGTGGGACGACACCCTCGTCGTCGTCACCTCCGACCACGGCGAGCAACTCGGCGACCAGGCCACGCTCGACAAGGGCGGCCCGTTCGAGTCGAGCTACCACGTGCTCGGCATCGTGCGCGATCCGCGCCACCGCCATGTGCATGGAGGTGTCGTCACCGAGTTCACCGAGAACGTCGACGTGTTCCCGACGATCTGTGAGGCCATCGGCGTCGACATCCCGGCGCAGTGTGACGGGATGCCCCTCACGCCGTTCCTGCGAGGTGAGCGACCGCCGTGGTGGCGTAGCGCCGCCCACTGGGAGTACGACTGGCGCTGGGAGTACATCTTCCGGGGGCCGCACCCCTGGCCGTGGGACCGGCGTCTCGAGTCCAAGCACCTCACGGTGTTGCGTTCGGAGTCCGTGGCCTACGTCCAGTACGGCGACGGCCAGTGGCGGTGTTTCGACCTAGGTGCCGACCCGGGGTGGGGGTCCGAGATCACCGATCCCGGAGTCGTCCTCGAGTACGCGCAGTCCATGCTCACGTGGCGATCGCGCCATGCCGACCGTACGCTCAGCGACATGTTGCTGTACGACGGCGGGATCGGCCGCGTCCCCGACGCCGTGACATGACGCTCCCCGAACTGTTGGAGCTGCTGGCGTCGATGGGATCGGATCCGTCGGAGGAGACGGTGGGGTTGAGCGAGCTCGACCACGGCCTGCAATGCGCGTTCGAGCTGGCTCGGGCGCATCCCGACGACCAGGAGCTGCAGGTGGCCGGGTTGGTGCACGACATCGGCCACCGCTTCGGGCCCGATGATCGTCACGGTGCCCTCGGCGCCGAGAAGGTACGGGGCCTGCTCGGTGACCGGGTGGCGGGCCTCGTCGAGGCCCATGTCCCCGCCAAGCGCTATCTCGTCACCGCCGACGCCTCCTACGCGGCGAGGCTCTCGGCGCAGAGCACCCGCACCCTCGGTGTCCAAGGCGGAACGCTCACACCCGATGAGCTGGCCA
The DNA here is from genome assembly GCA_017882995.1 of Acidimicrobiales bacterium. Classification (GTDB taxonomy): domain Bacteria; phylum Actinomycetota; class Acidimicrobiia; order Acidimicrobiales; family UBA8190; genus Chersky-840. The sequence goes on from JADGOL010000289.1 coordinate 8,550, forward strand.
GCTTCGAGTCGTCTCCCTTCGCGGTCGACGCCGTCGAGCTGCGTCGTGCTGATGACGCCGCCAAGGTGCCGGGCCGGGTGGTGCCGTCGCTACGACACTGGGTGCCCATGCTCGAAGACGTGGCCCGGTCACGACCAGGCGCCGAGTTCCCAGGCGCGGTCGGGGCCCCGGACGCGTCGACATGACGGTGGTCTCGGCTGTCCGGCGCTCGGTCGTCGGTGGTCACGATCTCGACGCCTTGCAGGCCTGGACCGCCGAGGTCGAGGCGTGGCCGGCGGGAAGCCACCGCTGGGGTCAGTACGCCGAGCGGACGGCGACAGGGGAGGCCATCTGCCGGACCGAGAACGTGTCCGCCTGCCACACCGGCATCGCCGGGCTCGCCCGCGGCGTCCTCGAGGACGTGGCGGGGTCCGCACTGGGGGTCGACGTCGTGGCCTTCAAGGACAAGATCAACTACAAGCAGCCCGGTGGGGCGGGCTTCAGCCCTCATCAGGATCTCGCCGCGTATCCGGGCGCGAGGCGCGTCATGTCGGTCCTCGTGGCCATCGACGAGTGCACGACCACGTCGGGATGCATCTGGTTCGCGTCGGGAGTCGACGAGCTGCTCCCCACCGACGACCGGGGGGTGGTGGTCCCCGATGTCGTGGCTTCGCTGTCGTGGTCGCCGGCGGAGCTGGCGCCCGGTGACGTCGTGTGCATCGCCGGGCTGACCCCTCACTACAGCCAGGCGAACAAGGGCACGGCGGCGCGTCGTGTCCTCGTGGCGAGCTACGCGGCGCGCGGCGACGGCTACGACCGGGAGCGGTACTACTCGGCGCGGGAACAGGAGATGGCGCGGGCGAGCGCCCGTGACGAGCGGTTCCGAATCAGCACGCTGGGCGACTTCGAGGGGATCGAGGTCTCGAGCGACGTCACGGGGCCCGGCAATGCCTGCTGGCATCGCTGAGAGGCGCCACGGGCGTCAGCTGTTGGCGGAGGTGAAGCGGTCCCTGATGGCCCGCGCCGTCTTCTTCGCCTCGTACATGGCCTCGTCGGCCTGGCGCACGAGCAGCATGGGGTCGGTGTCGCCGTCGCATTGGGTCAGAGCCACACCCACGCTCGCCTCGAGCGGGACCAGGATGTCTTGGACCGGGATCCTGCATTGCGCCACGGAGTCGCGGATCCGCTCCACCACCGAGTCGCCGGCGCAGCTGTGGGCGTGACACAGCACGACCAGGAATTCGTCCCCACCGAGGCGCCCCACCACGTCGCACTCATCGGTGGCCTGCATGAGCGCCATGCCGGTGGCCAGGATGGCGGTGTCGCCCACCTCGTGCCCGTAGGTGTCGTTCAGGGGCTTGAGCCCGTCGAGGTCGATGAACAGCACGGCCACGGTCTCACCCGCCTCGCGTCGTCGGCTCACGTCGTGGGTGAGGAACTCGAAGACCGCAGCGCGGTTCTTCAGTCCGGTGAGCGAGTCGTGGGTGGCGGCCTCGTGCAGCAGCTGTCGCTGCAGCTCGCGTTCGCGGATCCTGACGGCGAGGGTGTCGACCGACGCCTGCAGGGCGTGGCCGGTCCGCCCCGGCAGGGGTGTGAGCAACTCGGGGTCCGAGAGGTCCTCGGCCGCCAAGGCCACGGCCTTGGCTTCGACAGCCTTGAGGGTCGAGGCCATGTCGTTGAAGGCCTCGGTGGTCGTGACCACTTCCCGAGGACCAGAGTCGGGCAGGCGTTCGAGGTCGAAATCACCGCTGTGGACCTGCAGGGCGGCGGCGGCGAGTTTCTTGAGAGGTCGGGTGAGGACGCGGCCCCCCACGATGACACCTCCGAAGCCCACCAGTGCCAGCAGTGCCAGGAAGACGATCTCTCCCGCGAGGCGGTCCGAGGCCTCCGACGCCTGAGCCAACGCCGTGTCGTGGAGGTCCTGTGAGGCCGAGGTGACGAGCTTGTTCAGGTCCCCGAGGTAGTGGACCCCGGGAGTCATCGATGCACCCGCGAACGTGGCGTTCCCGATGAACGGTGGCGTCGAGCCGGTGAGGGCCACGCCGAGCCCTTGTTGGATGGTGGCCGCGAAGCGTTGGTCCGAAGGATTGGTCTGCAGATACCGCCACGCCTGCTCGGCCTTGGGGCTCAGCTGGCCGGTGAACTCACCGGTGGCCGTCTGGTACTCACCGGCAGCCTCGATCAGCTCCTGCTTGGAGTCCGCCGGCCCGGTGCCTTCGAGGACGAAGATCGCACCCTCGATCTCATGACCCCCGGCCAAGAAGGCCTGATAGGTCTGGCGCAAGGCCGACACGTGCACTTCGAACGTCCCCGGCGGTTGCCATGAGGCGACGTCGGCCTGGAGGCGGTTGTAGGCCTTGTACCAGACGTTGTCGATGTCGCTCGCCATCTTGGTGAGGAACACATGGACATCGTTGAAGGAGACCGTCTTGGCGGCAACCTTCGGGATCATGGCTTGGAGCTCGGCCACATCGGCGCGCAGGATCGGCGTGGATGAGAACGTCGGGAAGTCGGCGATCGTGGCGGTTCCCTGAGCCAGCTGCTTGCTGAAGGGGACCGCCGGGTGAAGCAGCGTGTCGAGGACGGGCTCGCTGATCCCGAGCTGCGCCGCGTACGACACCGCCGACAGGGGGACCTCCAACGAGTTCATCTGGGCCCGGGCGTTGGCGATGACCTGAAGTTCGGTGGCGTCTTTGGCTACGACCTGCGCGCTCTGGCGGAACTTCCACGCCGAGTTGGCCGACGACAGGATCAAGATCCCGGTGGCCAGCATGGGCAACAGGACCACGAGCGTCAGTAGCAGCCGGACCCCA
>JADGOL010000290.1 GCA_017882995.1 Acidimicrobiales bacterium
CCGACACGGACTGCACCACGTGCGCAACCAAGACGAAACCATTCCGCCATCGGCGAGTGTGGGGGTAGCGACCGACGATTGCTATCGTCAAATCTGACAGTTCCCGCTCGCGTCAGGTGTCCTACCTGGTGAAATACCTGGTTCACCCGGACAGCACCCACCCGCAATCCAGGGTTGCAGCCACGCACGGTGACCCTGGAAGCCGGTGAGGCGTTCGCACTGTGAGCCTGACCGCTCAGTCTGTCCACGCCTCGCCCCCGGGAGAAGGGTCGACTTCAGCCCGCGACGGGCGCCAGCGCATCGACCTCGGCCACCTCGGCCGGGGTCAGCACCCACCCGGCGGCGACCGCGTTGGCACGGACCTGCTCGGGCGACGTCGCGCCGGCGATCACCGAGGCGACCACTGACTTGGCCGCCAGCCAGGCCAGTGCCAGCTCGAGCACCGTGTGCCCTCTCGCCGCGGCCCACTCCGAGGCGGCATCGACGACGTCGAAGTTCCGATCGGAGAGCATCCCGCCCCCGCCGGGGCCGAAGTGCACGAGTCGGGTTCCGGCCGGGGCGTCCTCGCCGCGGGTGTACTTGCCCGACAACAGGCCACTGGCCAGCGGGTAGTAGGGGAGGTAGCCGATGCCGAGGCGCCCGCACTCGGCGACGGCGTCCGCCTCGTCCTCGCGGTGGACGAGGCTCCACTGGTTCTGCACGGAGACGAACCGGGCCCCGCCAGGTCCGACCGCCGACTCGGCCTCGCTCAGCTGTGCCGCAGAGAAGTTGGAACAGCCGATCTCGCGGACCTTGCCCTCGCGCACGAGTTCGTCGAGCGCGCCGAGCGTCTCGGCGATCGGTGTCTCCGGGTCGGGTCGGTGGAGCTGGTAGAGGTCGATCCGGTCGGTGCCCAGCTTCGCCAGGCTGCGCTCGACCGCGGCCCGCACGTAGTCGGGGGCCGCCCCGCCCGGCCCATCGTCGACCGGGCTCCCGAACTTGGTCCCGATGACGACCTCGTCGCGCCTGGCGCCGAGGGCCCGGGCCAGGCGGGCCTCGCTCTCGAGGTACGAGTCAGCGGTGTCGAAGAAGGTGATGCCGGCCTCGAGGGCGGCATCCACGACCGGGGCAACGGCGTCCTCCTCCATGAAGAAGCCGAAGTTGTTGGTGCCGAGCCCGATGACCGAGACCTCGAGTGAGCCGATGCGCCGTGTGTCCATGGGGTCCGTACTACCACCCGTGCCCGGCGCGTCGTCCGGAACGGGGTCGGCTCAGACCCTGGCCATGTTGTCGAACCGGGCGTGGTGCCCGATGAACGCGAGCCGGGTCGTGCCCGTCGGACCGTTGCGGTGCTTGGCCACGATGACCTCGGCCGTCCCTTGGGTCTCGGTGGCGTCCGGGTTGTACACCTCGTCGCGGTAGAGGAAGAGGACGACGTCGGCGTCCTGCTCGATCGAGCCCGACTCACGCAGATCGGCCAGCATCGGCCGCTTGTCGGGCCGGCTCTCGAGGGAACGCGACAGCTGCGACAACGCCACCACGGGGACCTCGAGCTCGCGGGCGAGGATCTTGAGGCCCCGGCTGATCTCGGACACCTCGACCTGCCGGTTCTCCGACCCGTGACGGCCGGTCATGAGCTGCAGGTAGTCGATGACCACCAGGCTGAGTCCCTCCCGGCTCTTGAGCCGGCGGGCCCGGGCCCGGATGTCCATGACCGTCAGGTTGGGGTTGTCGTCGATGTAGATGGGCGCCTCGCTCATGCGGCTGATGGCGTTTCCGATCTTCGGCCAGTCGGCCTCGCGCAGCTTGCCGGTGCGCATCCGGCCGGCGTCGACCCGCGCTTCCGAGCTGAGCAGGCGCTGGGTGAGCTCCATGTGGCTCATCTCGAGGGAGAACAGGAGGACGGGCTTCTTGAGCTTCACGCCGGCATTGGCCACCATGCCGAGTGCGAACGCGGTCTTACCCATGGCGGGGCGGGCGCCGACCACGACCAGGTTCGACGGCTGCAGCCCGGCGAGCTGCTCGTCGAGGTCGGTGTAGCCGGTGGCCAGGCCCGTGACGGTCTCGCTCCGGCTGAACAGGTGCTCCAGGTGATCGAGTGTGGCCCCCAGCAGGTCTTCCAGCGGTGTCATGGTGTCGACCACCCGGCGCTGGGCCACGTCGAAGACCAGGGACTCGGCACGGTCCAGTACCTCCGAGACGTCCTCGGGCACGCTGTACCCGAGCTCGGAGATCTCGCCGGCCACCGACACCAGCCGTCGGAGCAGCGCCAGCTCCTCGACGATCTTGGCGTAGTACTCGGCGTTCCCGATCGACGGGGTGTTCGCCTGGAGGGTGACGAACACCGAAGTGTCGCCGATCAACTCGAGCAGCTCGCGCCGGCGGAGCTCCTCGGTGACCGTCACCCAGTCAGCCGGTTCACCCCGCTGGTACAGCGAGGTGACCGCCTCGAAGATGTAGCCGTGCGAGGCCTTGTAGAAGTCCTCGGCCTTGCAGTTCTCCATGGCGGCGGCGATGGCGTCGCGCGACAGCAGCATCGCACCGAGAACGGACTCCTCCGCCTCGAGGTTGTGCGGGGGGACCCTGCCGGTCGTGCCCGCCCCGCCCGTTCGGGGGGTGAGCAGCCGTCGGGGTCGCGAGTCGTCGAACGCCTGGACCATGGTTCGTCAACCCTCGCCCAGGTGGCCTGTGGAGCGGTAGGGCCTCTTCCTGGGGAAAGCCGTGGCCGGGCCTGTGGATGCGACGTGGACAACCGGGGTCCGCCTGGGGACCGGGACGCGATCCCCGATCTCTCGTTGGTCAGCAGTGGTCACCCTTCCATGATGGCCGCGGGGTGTGACAACGGTGATGCAGGTGCGTCCGGCGCCTCCTGGACGCTCGGGTGCCCCGGCACTCGGCCGGGGCACCCGTGGAGACTGCATTCGACCGGCCGGTGGGGCCGCGTCGGGATCAGGCCTCGGCCACCACGTCCACGGTCAGCTCGAAGACGACGCCGCCGATCAGCTCGACCCGCACGTTGTGCTCGCCCACCGTCTTGATCGGCTCCTCGAGCACCAGGTCGTGGCGATCGATGACCGCCCCGGTCTGCTCCTCGACGTGGCGCACGACGTCCGCCGCGCCGACCGAGCCGAAGAGGCGGTCGTTGGCGGCGCGGGCCGGGATGGTGATGGTGTTGCCCACCAGGGCCTTGGCGACGGTCTCGGAGCCCTCGCGGTCCCGGGCGTCCTTCAGGTCACGGGACTTGCGCATGGCTGCGGCCTGCGACTCGACCCCGTCGGAGGCGAGGATGGCCTTACCGGCCGGCAGGAGGTGGTTTCGGGCGAAGCCGCCGGCGACGTCGATGATGTCGCCGCGCTTGCCCACCCCGTCCACGTCGGTGCGGAGAAGGACCTTCATCACTCCCCACCTGCCTCGGCGCCCTCGACGATGACGATCTCGTCACCGGTGTCGAGCTCCACGACGTCGACCTCGACCACCTCGACGGGAGCGGCGGCGGCGTCGAGCGACGGCGTGCCGTCGGGGATGGCCGTCGACGCTCCGTCCTCGCCGAGCGTGCGCTCCTCGTCGCGCCCACGACGCCCGCCGCCGCCGGCGAAGCCGCCGTCGCGGCCGCCTCGGCCACCACGGCCACCCGGCCGCTCGGTGGTGGTGCGCTGGGTGTAGGGGAGGAGCACCAGCTCACGGGCCGTCTTGATGGCGATGGCGACGTCGCGCTGGTGCTGGGTGCAGTTGCCGGAGACGCGGCGCGCCCGGATCTTGCCCCGGTCGCTCATGTACTTGCGGAGCATGGCGACGTCCTTGTAGTCGACCCACTCCACCCGGTCCTTGCACAGCGCGCAGGGCTTCTTCTTGACGCGCCGGCCATTGTCCTTGGGCGCCCGACGAGCGGTGCTGCCTCCACGATCGTTGTTCCTGGCCATGACTAGAAAGGCTCCTCGCTGTATCCGTAACCGGAGTCGGCAGGTGTGCCGCCCCCACTCGACTGTCCGCCACGCCCGCCGCCAGCACCGCCGCCGCCGCCAGCACTGCCGGACGGCCCGTCACCGGGGCTCCGACGCTCGTTCTTGGTGACCTGTGCCGTGGCCCAGCGGATGCTCGGCCCGATCTCGTCGGCGACCACCTCGACCTTGGACCGCTTGTCGCCGTCCGGGGTCTCCCAGCTGCGCTGTTCCAGCCGGCCCGTGACGATGACGCGAGAGCCGCGGGAGAGGGACTCGGCCGCGTTCTCCGCCATCTCGCGCCAGCACACCACGTCGAAGAAGGAGGTCGCCTCCTCCCACTCCTGGGTCTGGCGGTTCTGCCAACGGCGGTTGACGGCGAGGCCGAAGCTGGCCGTGGCCTGCCCGGTGTTGGTGAACCGAAGTTCGGGATCGCGGGTGATGTTGCCCACGAGCGTGACTGCGTTGCCGGCCATGGTCAGCCCTCCACGTTGGCGGCGGATGCCGCGGCGGCGGCACGTCGGCCGGCGACCTTGTCGGGCAGGCGGATGACCTTGTGACGCAGGACCTCGTCGGCCAGCACGAACACGCGCTCCATGTCGGCGACGGCCGGCGGCTCGGCGTTCAACTCGATGACGACGTAGTAGCCCTCACGCTTGTGCTGGAGCTCGTAGGCGAAGGTCCGGCGACCCCAGCGCTCGACGCGGCCGGGGTTGCCTCCCTTTGCCTTCAGCGCGGCCAGGGCCCGGTCGAGGACCCCGTTGACCGCAGCCTCGTCGGCTCCGGTGTCGAAAATGACCATGGTTTCGTAGGGCCGCATGAACGGCTCACCTCCCTCTGGATCGGATGCGCTGCACCCGAGCCCCACGGCGTGGGGCAGGTCGGAACAATGACGGACCACCTGTACGTACTGCGTGGTGGCCGGAACAGCCCGCCCATACTAGCCGATGCTCAGTGGTAGACCTCCGCGTCAGCCGGGAAGGCACCCGACCGCACGTCGGCGGCGAACGCGGCGACGGCCGCCGTGGCCTGGTCCGCCAGCTCGGCATAGCGCCGGACGAACTTCGGCGTCCGGCCACTGATCCCCAACAGGTCGTGCAGCACGAGGACCTGGCCGTCGCAGTGCGGACCGGCCCCGATGCCGATCGTCGGCACATCGAGGGCGTCGGTGACGGCGGCGCCGACCTTCTCCGGCACGCCTTCGACGACGACGGCGAAGGCGCCGGCGTCGACCAACGCCCGCGCCCCCTCGACGAGCATGCGGGCGGCCCCGTCGTCGCGTGCCTGGACCTTGAAACCGCCGAAGGCGAGGACCGACTGGGGGGTGAGCCCGATGTGGCCCATGACGGGGATCTCGGCGTCGGTGATGGCCTCGACCATGGGGGCACGGACGGCGCCCCCTTCGAGCTTGACGCACTGGGCTCCGGCCCGGATCAGCCTGGCGGCGTTGCGGACGGTGTCCGCCGTGTCCACGTGGTAGCTCATCCACGGCAGGTCGCCCACGATCAGAGCGCCCGGACGGGCCCGGGCCACCGCGGCCACGTGGTGCGCCATGTCGTCGACGGTCACCTGCAGCGTGTCCTCGTAGCCGAGCACCACGTTGGCGACCGAGTCGCCCACCAGGAGGATGTCGACGCCAGCGGCGTCGGCGATCCGGGCGCCCGGCGCGTCGTAGGCGGTGACCATCACCAGCGGTGCATGGCCGTCGCGCACCTTGGCGGTGCGGACCGCCGGGACGGTCACGGGCGCGGACCGGGGTTCGGACATCGGTTCCTCCTCATCGACCGTCCAGCGCCCACAGGCTGCCGGCGGCATCGGCGGGGCGGACCCCGCGGAGCACGAGCTGCTGCGCTCCCATGGTACTGCGCGCGCCCTCGGGGCGGCAGGGAACGCGCCAACCGCCTGCCGGAGCGCCCCTACGGTGTGGTTCGGCTCCGCAACGGCTTGCGGGCCACGGCGTCGACCCCGGCACCCGCCGGGTACATGCGGGCCAGGTGGTTCCACCGGCACCCGCAGCACACCTCGATGACGTAGCAGACCACCGGCTCCTTGCGCCGCCAGTAGCGGCCGAGCTCGGCCTGCGTGGCGACGCACCGGCCGCCGGCGGGCAGCTTCGAGCCGAAGACGTAGGTGACGTCGACGAGGTCGGACTCCTCGCAGATGGGGCACTGCTCGCCCAGCGGTCGGCCGAGGTTGCTGGCGGCACGGATCAGCTCGGGGTGGGCGTCGCACACGTCGAGGCGGGACAACCTGCCCTTGCGGAACTCGCGGATGACCGAATTCCGGGCGAGGAGGTACTCGACCTGGCCCCCGGTGGGAGAAGTCTGCACGCCATCGAGCGCTCCGGGTCGGAAGCTCACGGGGCCAGGGTACCGCCTCGGTCCCGCGGAGGCGCCGGTCCGGGTCACCCACGCTCCGGTTCCGACGGGACCTCCCGGTTCCGGTCCGACGCGAGGCGAAGGTTGATTTCGATGTATCAGTTCGATACATCGAAATGATGTATCGTGTCGGGTATGCAGTCGGTGAACACCCACTCCAACCCGGCCGGTCGGGGCTGACATGCTCGATCTCGCCATCCTGGGCCTGCTCTTCGAGCAGGAGATGCACGGCTACGAGATCCGTCGCCGTCTGCGCGACGAGCTCGGCCTGTTCGCCAACATCTCGTTCGGCTCCCTGTACCCGGCGCTGTCCCGCCTGGAGCGGGCCGGCGCGGTGACGGTGACCGGAACAGGAGGGACTGCGGCGCCCATCCCGGCCACCGGCTCCCTCGGCGGCGAGCGCGCCGGCATGCGGGCGCGCCGGTCGGGCGCGGCCCTCGGGACCAAGCGGTCCCGCAAGGTGTACCGGATCACCGACACCGGTCGGGCCCGGTTCGAGCAGCTGCTCGAGGGTGAGGAGGCGGCCGGTTCCGACGACGCCCGCAGTTTCGGACTCCGCCTCGCATTCGCCCGCCACCTGGCGCCGTCGGCCCGCCTCGCGCTCCTCGAGCGCCGGCGCGCCCAGCTCACCCGTCGCCTGGCCACCGACCTGGTGCGAGCTTCGGGCGAGCGCCTCGACGTCTACACCCGGTCACTCGTCGAGCACAGCACCGAGGCGACCGAGCACGACATCGCCTGGCTCGACCGCCTCATCGACGCCGAGCGACTGAAGCAGGCGGCGGCACGCGCCGAGGGCGCCGCGTCCGCGGGCCCCGACGAGACCTCGACCTCCAGCACCGCCACACCCAGCACCGAGCTCGGCGAGCCCCATGTGGGCGACGCCGTGTCCTCGACGTCCCCCTCGGGGTCGTCATGAGCACCCGCACCCTCCGGGGCGCAACAGTCAACGCGACCCCCCGGGGCGCAATCACACACATGAAGGGAACCACACGATGAGCAAGATCCGAGTGGCGATCGCCGGCGTGGGCAACTGCGCCAGCTCGCTGATCCAGGGCGTGGAGTACTACCGCGGTGCCGAGGCGGGCGACACCGTGCCCGGACTGATGCACGTGGTGCTCGGCGGCTACCACGTCGCCGACCTCGAATTCGTCGCCGCGTTCGACGCCGACGCCGCCAAGGTCGGCACCGACCTTGGCAAGGCCATCTTCGCCGGACAG
>JADGOL010000045.1 GCA_017882995.1 Acidimicrobiales bacterium
CTCGAGTCGGACTGGCCCAAGATCTCCGACGCCATCGGCCGTCTCGGCGACGCCCCGATCTACATCGACGACAACCCCAATCTCACCGTCATGGAGATCAGGGCCAAGGCGCGTCGTCTCAAAGCGCGCGAGGGCCTCGGCCTCGTCATCGTCGACTATCTGCAGCTCATGAGCGGGCACACCAAGAGCCGGGCCGAGAACCGCCAGGTCGAGGTGTCGGAGATCAGCCGTGGGTTGAAGGTGCTCGCCCGTGAGCTCGACATCCCCGTGGTGGCCCTGTCCCAGCTGTCCCGAAACCTCGAGATGCGCCAGGACAAGCGGCCCGTGCTGGCGGACCTGCGCGAGTCGGGTTCGATCGAGCAGGACGCCGACGTCGTGCTGTTCATCTACCGCGACGAGATCTACAACCCCGACTCTCCTGACCGCGGCACGGCCGAGATCATCATCGCCAAGCACCGCAACGGGCCCACCGGCGTGACCCAACTCGCCTTCGTGGACCGCTTCACGCGCTTCGCCGGCATTGCCCGGGTCTGAGTCGGCCCGCCCGCTCAACCTTCGACGGCGGTCACTGCTTGATCGGCAGCCGGTTGATCGGCAGCCGGCGCGGGATCCGGAATGACGACGGCCGCACTCGCCAACGGGATTCGGACCCAGAAGGTGGCGCCGCTGTGCCCGTCGTCCGACGAGGGGTCTGACACCACCCCGACGCCCCCTCCGTGCGCGTGGGCGATGGCAGAGACGATGCTCAACCCGAGGCCCACGCCTCCGGTGGCGCGCGCCCGGGTCTGATCAGCCCGGTGGAACGGCTCGAAGATGTGTGCCTGCTCCTCGAGCGCGATGCCCGGGCCACGGTCGGAGACCTCGAGACAGGCCGTCACCGCCTCGGTGCTCACACGCACGTCGACGGGCAAGCCGTCCGGGGTGTGTTGCACGGCGTTGGAGAGGAGGTTGTCGACGACCTGGCGCAGACGATCGGCGTCTCCCATGACCCTGACGGCCCCGGGTGCCTGGAGACTGATGACGCGCCCCGGCGCACGCAGCCGGGCCGCATCCACCGCCGTGGTGACCACCGCGGTCAGGTCGACGTGTTCGAGCTCGACGGGCCGCTCGTGGTCGAGTCGGGCCAGCAGCAACAGGTCGTCCACGAGCACGCTCATGCGATTGGCCTCTTCGCGGATGTGTCGCATCGAGGTGGCGAGGTCCTGGGGACGGTCACGCGCACCGCGGTCGAAGAGCTCGGAGTAGCCGCGGATCGACGTCAGGGGAGTGCGCAACTCGTGCGACGCGTCGGCGAGGAACCTCCGCAGTCGTTCTTCTGACGCAGCTCGGGCCGCGAACGCCCCCTCGATGCCGGTCAGCATGACGTTGAGGGCGTTGCCGAGCTGGCCCACCTCGGTGCGCTGGTCGGTGGTCACCACGCGTTGCGACAAGTCACCCCCGGCGATGGCCCCGGCGGTGGTGGCCATCTGGTCGAGTGGTCGCAGGTTGCGGCGCACGATCCACCACGCCAGGAACCCGAGGACGATGAGCACCGCAGCCGATACGAGCACCTCGATGACCAAGAGCCGGCCCAAGGTGTGATGGAGGTCGCTGAGCGGGATGGCGACGATCACGGTGCCGATCTCGCTGCCGTCCACCTGGATCGGCTCGGCCAGGACCCGGTAGGCGACCTTGCTCGATCCGCCGCTGGTGGCGTTGAACCGGACAGGGCTCGTTGACGCGCTCCCCGATCCCGGGAGCGACAGCGGGAGGATGGGAGGCGCCAGCGGGTAGGCCTCGACCGGGCCCAGGTTGGTGCCGCTCTGATCGCGCAGCTCGATCCACAGACCCGGGGGCGGGAACACCCGCGCCACCCCGCCGCGTCCGAACGGTCGACTGATGGCATCGGCCACCTGGGTGCCGATGGGGATGGCGTCGTCGCGCAGCTCGTTGTCGACCTGCGAGAAGAGATACGACCGCAGCGACGCGTAGGTGGCCACGTCGGCCGACAGCAGCCCGACGGCCACGATCCCGACCAGGACGAGGAGCAGTCGCAGCCGCAGTGTCACGGGACTACTCGGGCGTGGGGCGCAAGGAGTAGCCCACACCGCGCACGGTGTGGATCAATCGGGGGCCCAGGGCGTCGATCTTCTTGCGCAGATAGCTGATGTAGATCTCGACCACGTTGGCGTTGCCGTCGAAGTCGTAGTTCCAGACCCGGTCGAGGATCTGCGACTTCGACACCACGCGCCCACTGTTGAGCATGAGGTAGTGCAGCAACTTGAACTCGGTGGGGGTGAGCTCGATCGAGGTCGAGCCCCGGAAGACCTCGTGGCTCTCCTCGTCCATGCGCAGGTCGCTGACGTTGAGACGGCCGTCGTCGCCCTCCCCGTGGGCGCGCCGCAAGATGGCCCGCACCCGCACGATGAGCTCCTCCACGCTGAAGGGCTTGGTCATGTAGTCGTCCCCGCCCAGGGTGAAGCCACGCAGCTTGTCGTCGAGGGTGTCGCGGGCGGTGAGGAAGAGCACGGGGAGGCGCCCACCGATGCGGTCCCGGCCCATGCGCTCGAGGACCTCGAAACCGCTGAGGTCGGGGAGCATGACGTCGAGGACGACGAGGTGGGGGCGGAACTTCGTCATGGCCTCGAGTGCCTGGCGGCCCAGGTGCGAGACCTCCACCTCCATGCCCTCGTAGCGCAGGGCCATGGACAGGAGGTCGGTGATGCTGGGCTCGTCGTCGACGACCAGGATGCGGCTGGGCTCGGCCATAGGAATCGCGCCTAGCCTGCGCCTTGATCCTGTGGGTTTTCTGTGAGACAGCCGTCCCCAGGGTGGACGCTGTCCTGCGCCCTCAGAATCCCGATGCCGTTCGGTCCGTTCGGGGTCGACGGGGTGGGAAGGGCGTCACGGTCGCCCCGGGCGCCGGGGGGCTCGGCGGGGTGGTGTCGGCGGGGTCGATCCCGAACGCGGCCAGGGTCTCGTCGATGAGTCGAACGATCTCGTCGCAACGTTCGCCGAGTCCCATGGATGACACCCCTTCCTACGGTGACCATCGGCCCCGCCCGGTGCCCGCTGAAGCGGGACGAAGGTCGGTGGGCCTGCGGGGAGCACCATGCCCACTTTGGGCGGGGGTCAATCAACCGCGGAGCGTGGCAACGCAAGTGGGACTGGCCCGGATTGCCACGCGCCCCGAGGGGTGCGGTAGTTGGCGACGCCGAAGAAGCGCAGCGGCTCGGCGTGCAGGACGAGCAGCAGGTTCGTCCAGATGTCGGCGTCGGGGAGCTCGGAGAACCGGGTGGGCAAGACGCACAGGACGAGCCGGGTCCCGTCGACGCCGTTGAACCGGAGGTGGCTGATCCGGCCCAGCTCCACCTCGCCGAACGGGGTCGGGACCCAGAATCCCCGGCGGCTCCGCCACTGCGCCCGCTGTTGGTCATCCAGAAGTGAATCGAGCAGCGCCTCGGCCCGACGGGTGGCTTCGGCCCGCGCCACCTCCCGCGTGGCGAGATCGTCGTCGATCAGGCGCCAGCGCCGTCTCTCGGGGGGTGGGCTCCCGTGTCGCCGGGAGTCTCCGGGCAGGATGCGCGCGGCGGGGACGAGCAGGACGTTGGCGCCGTGGTGCTCTCCTCCCACCAGCGCTACGAGGGTTCCCCACTCGGGGATGTCCTCGACGAGACGGAGCGACGGGATCATCCACCTTGGATCGGTCGCACCCAGATGATCTCTTCTGCGGAGGGGTCGAAGCTCCTGATCCGCTCCGCCTCCTCGACGGGAGCGCCCACCGAACGGGCGAAGGCCATCTTGGACTGTGCCGCCTCGCGTTCGAAGATCTCCTCGGCGGCGCGGATGGTCGACTCGTCGTCGAGATCCCACGTGACCGCCGTGTCCCCGGTGCGGTCGAGGATGCGCATCGTGCCCATGGTCGCTCCCTTGTCGTCATGTCCCGGGCTCCCTGCCCGGTCCAAGGGAGTTATCGAACACCTGTTCGTCATCGAGAGCAAGGGGGTCTTCCCGGAGATCGCGTTTCCCCAGCCAGCGACGACCGTTTCGGCGCCTGACGCCCCGTCAGCGTTCGATGTCCGCCACCGAGGGCAGGAGCCTGGCGTCGCCGTCGAGCCACTCCCGCAGCGCCGCGGTGGCGCGCACGTCGTCCTCGTTGTACTCGAGGATCCAGCGTCTCGCCGCCGCCCGGAGCTCGGCGTCGGGGTCGCAGATCGCCTCGGCGTAGCGGACCATGGCCAGGCCTCCGCCGCCTTCTTCGCCCCGCCACTCGAAGCCGGCCAGTTTCGCCATCGTCTTCAGTCCCATGGAGGTGCCGGTGATCAATTGTCGGCGCACCACCTCCAGGAGATCGATCAGGTCATCCGAGGCCAGGAATTCGGCGACCTCGTCCTCGACGCCCGACAGAGTGCCCAGGCGCCGCATCTCCGTGCCCTCGGCTCCTTTGTTGTAGCAATAGGCGCGCAGCGTTCGACCTGAGTGGGCCGCCACCGCTCGTTGGTCGCGCAGCCAATCCCAGAAGCGGGTGAAGGCATCGAGCTCAGCGGTTGACGGCGATGCGTCCCAGGACACGAAGGGCAGGTAGGCGACAGATCCGGGGCCACCGTGGTCGCGCTCGGTGTGGAGCACGCCCCACAGGTAGGTGCCTTCTCTGGCGTTCTCCATGTCCACGTCGACCTCGATGTCGCCGCGGGGCACGTCCACCGCGTCGATGCCCCGCTGCCGGTAGGCGGGA
>JADGOL010000291.1 GCA_017882995.1 Acidimicrobiales bacterium
CCCGCTACCGACGCACGCGGACATCGAGGCGTTCGAGGGCGTGCGACGCACCACACACCTCGCGCAGACGACCCAGGATGTCGGGCGCGAGATGCCGGATCTGCGTCGCCCAGGCGGGATGGTCCGCGCTCACCACGAGCGTGGAGCCGTCCACCCGGACGGGACGAACGTGCGCGGCGACCGAGGGCCCCACGATCTCGTCCCAACGACCGAAGACCACTCCCACGACATCGGCGCGGCCCGCGCCCAGGTTGCTGGCGACCTCCCCCAGGGCGTCGCCGATCCGCACCATGCCCGCGCGCGAGCGGCCCCGCCCGTCGCGGCGCGGCGGCGTCACGATCCGCCTCCCCCACTCGGCGCAGCGATCACTTCGGTCGCACCTGACACACCCGGGGCATCCGGGACGCCGGTGAGCCGGCCGCCCTCGACCGTCACGACGCGGCCGGCGTGGACCACCGGCGGCGGGTCGACCGCAGTGGTGAGAAGCACCTGGCCGGGCGGGAGCAGTTCCACCAGGGCCGCAGCCCTCGTGGCGTCGAGCTCGGAGAACACGTCGTCCAAGAGGAGCACCGGCGCCTCGGCCAGGTCGCCGCGGCGCAATTCGTGGGAGGCCAGGCGCAGGGCCAGGGCCACGCACCGTTGTTCGCCCTGGGACGCGTGGGTCCGGGTCGGGCGGGGCCCGAGGGCGAGGTCGAGGTCGTCGCGATGGGGTCCCACCGACGTGACCTGGCGCCGCACGTCGTCGGGCCGCGCCGATCCCAGCGCGGCCACGAGGTCGCCGGTCCACGACCGGCGGTACTCGAGGGTGACGGGCTGGGCCACGCCCGCCAGGCGCTCGTAGGCGCGGCCGGCCGGCTCGGTGAGCTCGGCGGCCAGGGATTCGCGCTCGACGGCGAGCTCGGTCCCCGCCGCCCCCAGGCGCTCGTCCCAGACGTCCAGGGTGGCCGCGATGGCGCTGTCGGGTCGACCCCCGGCCTGGCGGAGCACCGCGGCGCGCTGACGCAGGATGCGGTCGACCTCGGTGACGAGCGCGTCGAGTCGGGCGTGGCGCGCCACGAGCACGTCGTCGAGATACTCCCGCCGTCCCGCCGGGCCGCCCTGGACGAGGTCGAGGTCGTTGGGGGCGAACACCGTCACGTTCAGCGCGTCGGCCAGCTCCGAGCGACGACGGACGGGTTGGCGGTTGACCTGGGTGCGGGCGGGGCCCGACACGGGGATCTCGGACTCGACGAGCACGGCCCGACCGGCCACGGAGGTCTCGGCGCGCACCACGGCGCGGTCGGTGCCACTGCGGACGAGCACGTCGCGCGCGGCGCCGCGGATCGAGCGTTGGGTGGCCAGCCATCCCACGGCCTCGAGGATCGAGGTCTTGCCCGCGCCGTTGGGGCCGCGCAGCACGGTCAGGCCCTCGGGGTCGGGTCGGAATTCGGCGTCCGCGAAACAGCGGAAGTCCGAGAGCCACAACGTGGAGATGGCCACGAGGACAGCTTGGGTGTCGGTTGTGACGGGGTCCGGGTCGCTACGACACCCTGACGGGCATGAGGAGGTACCGGTAGTCGTCGTGGTCCGGTGCCCGCACCGTGGCCGGTTTGGTGGCGTCCACGGTCTCGAGGACCACCTCGTCGCCGAGGACGGCTTCCACGCCGTCGATGAGGTACGAGGGGTTGAACGCCACGGTCAGCTCCTCACCCTCGTACTCGGCGTCGACGTCCTCGCTGGCGTGGCCGACCTCTTGGGACACGACGGTGAGCTCCACCGAGCCGGGCCGCATCGACAGGCGCACCGGGGTGGTGTTGTCGCGCACCAGCAGGCGCACCCGGCGCAGCGCGTCGAGCAGTGCTTCGCGCCCCACCCGCAGCAGGTTCGGATAGCCGGGAGGGATGAGCTGGCGGTAGTCGGGGAACTTCCCGTCGAGGAGCCGGGTCGTGAGGCGGACACCGCCCACGGTGAAGGTGGCGTCGAGCTCGCTCACAGAGAACCCGACCGTCGCGGCGCCGTCCTCCTTCGAGCCCGCCGCGGGCATGAGGCGCTGGAGCTCGGTGAGGGCGCGCGCCGGGACGAGGATCTGCTCGGCTCCCTCGGCCAGCGGCCCCTCGCCGGCCAGGTCGCGCATGGCCAGGCGGTAGGAGTCGGTCGCCACGAGCCGGGTCCCACCCGCCTCGGCAGCCACGAGCACGCCGGTGAGCAGGGGCCGGGCGTCGTCATTCGACGCGGCCCGGACCACCTGGCGCAGTGCTTCGGCCAGGGCCGGGGCCGGGATGGTCACCTGGTCCGGGCGCGGGTCGGCGAGGACCGGGAAGTCTTCGACGGGATAGGTCCGGACCACGAAACGCGACCGGGCCGCGGAGATCTCGACCTCGTCGTCACCACCCTCGAAGGTCACCGCGCCGGGCTCGAGCGAACGGACGATGTCGGCCACCAGACGCGCCGGGGCCACCAACGAGCCGTCGTCGAGACCGATGGCCTCCACCTCGACGCGCACGGTCAGGTCGAGGTCGGTGCCCACCACGGTCAGGCGGTTCCCGACCACCTCGATCCGGACGCCGTTGAGCGCGGGAGTGGTCGAGGCCCGCGACGTCACGGCCCGACTGGCGGTGGCGAGGGCCTCGACGAGGGTGTCTCGCTCACAGCGGTACTTCACACAGGGTCCTTTCTTACAAAGAATTTAAATTCTGACAGTGACGGTAATAGGGCCTGTGGATTGTGGATGACATACCGTCGGTCGAGGTCAGCCCCACCATGGTCGTCCACCGGGCTCACGGGTTGTCCACCGACACCGGGTCGACGGGCACCGGGGTCACGATGCTGTCCACCGCGTCGGGTGTCGCGTCCACAGCAAGGGCCCGGTTCCCCACATGGTCATGCACCGCTGCGGATCCGGACGATCAGGTCGTTCACCTGGTCGAAGATCTGACGGCGCTCTTTCATGAGCGACTGGATCTTCACCACGGCGTGCATGACCGTGGTGTGGTCCCGGCCCCCGAACTCCTTGGCGATGGCGGGGTAGGAGTAGTCGGTGAGGTCCCGGAA
>JADGOL010000046.1 GCA_017882995.1 Acidimicrobiales bacterium
CGAGTTCGAGAGCGAGAACACCTCGGCCCGTCGCGCTCCGGCCTCGACGAACTGCTTGCGCAATCGCGCGTCGTCGACCACCTTGTGCACCGCCGCGGCGAAGAGTAACGGCTCCTTCGACGACAACAGAAGGCCTGCGTCGGCCACGGTCTCGGGGACCGCCGAGGTCGAGTAGGCGACGATGGGAAGACCGTGGCCCATGGCCTCGACCAAGGGGACGCAGAACCCCTCGTGTTCCGACGCGCACACGAACACGTCGGCGGCTCGGTAGTAGGACTCGAGCTCTTCCTGGGACACGGTGCCGGTGATCGAAACCGCCTCGCTCAGACCCAGCTCGGCGATGAACGCCGACAATGCCGGCCCGTAGGTCTTACCGAGCGGAGTGCCGATGAGATGCAGTCGGGCCCGGTCGTTGTAGAGGCGCCGGTACAGCGCCAGCATCTTGACCAGGTCGTGCTGCGCCTTGTGTGGTGAGACCTTCCCCACGAACACGAAATCGGGTCCTCCGTCCGCCTTGGCGGCAGCGAGCCGACGTGACAACAAGGGATCGGGCTCGGCCGCGGCGGTCATGTCGATGAGCAGCGGCGCCACGGCCGTGTGCTCGAAGCCGACTTCGATGAGCTCCTCTTCGTTGAAGGCCGAGTCGGCGATGGCCAGATGGCATTCCGCCGCTACGCGGGTGACCTGGGAGCGCCCCAGGGTGACCTCGTGGCCGACGGCGGGCTCCCACCCGTCGAGGAGCACCGCCGGAGTGATGTTGTGATAGTTCAGGAGCTTGGGCTCGGACCGGCTGGCAAAGATGTCGAACACCGGACTCCCGATGGACGCCTGGTACATGAGCCAACGACCCTTGGCCGGTCGACCCAGGCTGCTCATGGGACGGGCCCGATCGGCGAGGTCGCGCGTGACCTCGCCGTAGAAGATGTCGGACTCGATGCCGACCTGGCGCAACGCTTCGGTGATGGCCACGGTATGCACACCGATGGCGTCGCGACTGGCGAGCGACGGGATGACCTGGTCGACGCGCACCGGGGGCCTCAGCTGAGGCTGGCGGCTCGGATGTCGGCGTGCAGCTCCATTGCGACACTGCCCCGCGACCGGTCCGGGTTCATCACTTCGAACGCTTTTTGCTCCCGACTGTCGTACAGGATCCCGAGACGGTCTTTGACCTCGACCTTCATGCTGTAGGAGCCGTCGAGCAACGGCACCTGCTCGAAGCTCAGATCGGCGCGCCCGGCGCCGACCGGGGCGTCGAAAGGCCGGTCCAGGATCTCGGTGTCTGATCCGAAGATCAATCTGCCTTCCTGGTCGAAGACCTCCAGGGCGAACACCACACCCGCGACGGGCTCGATGGCGTCGAACGCCACGTGCACCATGAGGGGCTCCCAGGGGCGCATGTAGGAACGAGATCCCATCCCGGGGTGCTCGACCTCGACCGACGAGATGGCGATGGACTTCGCCACCGGGGCGGGCGCGACACTCTCTTCCATCTCGGGTGTTCCGGCCCCGATCCCGGGACCGACGGTGTTGAGGTGCTCGTGGTAGATGCGCACGGCGTCGGCGGCCAGGCCCGAGCCGATCATGTCCCCTGAGCTCAAGACGACGGCGAAGTCACAGATCTGGCGGACGAGGTCCGAGGAGTGGGTGACGAAGAGGATCGTCCGCCCGTCGTCCTGGAATTCCTTGATCCTCGCCATGCACTTGCGCGAGAAGGCCTCGTCGCCCACGGCCAACACCTCGTCCACCACCAGGATGTCGGGGTCGACGTTGACCGCTACGGCGAACCCCAGTCGGACGTACATCCCCGACGAGTAGTACTTCACCTGGTTGTCGATGAATTGCTCGAGCTCGGCGAACGCCACGATCTCGTCGAAGCGCTTGTCGACGTCCTTGGTCGACAGGCCCAGAAGCGATGCGTTCAGGTAGATGTTCTCCCGGCCCGACAATTCCGGTTGGAAGCCGGCGCCGAGCTCCAGGAGTGCGGCCAGACTGCCCCGCACGACGACCTTGCCGTCGGTGGGCTGGAGAATTCCCGAGACACACTTGAGCAGCGTCGACTTCCCCGAGCCGTTTCGTCCCAGGATCCCCACCGTCTGGCCCTCGGGGATCTCGAAGTTGATGTTCCGCAGGGCGAAGAAGTCCTGGTAGGGATTGCGCCCCGCATGGAGGAACCGCTCCTTGAGCGACTGGTACTTCTCGGTGTAGA
The DNA here is from genome assembly GCA_017882995.1 of Acidimicrobiales bacterium. Classification (GTDB taxonomy): domain Bacteria; phylum Actinomycetota; class Acidimicrobiia; order Acidimicrobiales; family UBA8190; genus Chersky-840. Next base: position 2,207 of record JADGOL010000046.1, read on the forward strand.
GCCGGAACCGCTTTGTGACATCGACCACGTCGACGGCGATGTTCGCAGCCACCGCCGCCTCAGAGCTCCTCTGCGAAGTTGCCCTCGAGCCGCCCGAACACGACCATGGCGCCGACCAGCAGCACCAGGGATACCCCCAGCACCACAAGGTCCGACACCACGTACCAGCGGGTCCCGTAGCTCGCCAGGACACCGTGAGGAATGAGCTCGTGGACGGACTTCCCCGAGGGCAATTTGGTGAGGAGTGTCGAGCGTGGGTGGATGACGTTGTAGAAGACGCGTTGGAACGACATCACGACAGGAGTGACGGGATTGGCGAAGTACAGCCAGATGAGGTGGGTTCCCGGGATGCCGAAGATGGTGTGCTTCACCAGTCCGTCATGCACCCGCCCCGAGTACTGGTAGATGCCCGGGATGGCCCAGAACCACGCCACCAGGATCACCTCGACCAGGTGCTGGGTATCACGGAGGTAGACGTTCACCGCGGAGAGGAACACCGCCAGGGCCGCCGCAAACACCATGATGGCGGCCAAGGCCGGGATCACGAGCCAGAGCGCGCTCCAGTCCGGTCGGTGCCAGAAGGCGATCATGAACGCCAGCAGGACGATGGACTGGAACAAGAAGAACATGAAGGCGGAACCAACCGATGCCAACGGGAGGATCTCGCGGGGGAAGGCGACCTTCTTGACGATCGCCGCGTTGGAGACGATCGTGCTGGTCCCGGAGAGCACGGCCGTCTGGTAAAAATTCCAGACCAACATGGCCGCGAACATGTAGATGACGAAGTTGGGGATCCCGTTGGGCAGGAAGAAGGTGAACAGCACGTAGAACACGGCCAGGGTGAGGGCCGGGTTGAGCATCGACCACAAGAACCCGAGGACCGAGTTCTTGTACCTGACCTTGATCTCCTTGCGCACCAGAAAGAAGAACAGCTCCCGGGCGCGCCACAGCTCGCCCAGGCGCAGCCAGATGCTCACCCGGGCGGCGACGACCCGGGTGGGCTTGGACCGCCGGGCTATGCGCTGGGCTCGCTCTGCGATCTCCCGCTCACGCGCGCCGACGATGCCGGCCGTGGTGAGGCCCGCGGCGTCCTCGTCGCGTTCGGGGACCACCGGCTCGTCCGCCGCCGAGGCGGCACCTACATCGGACTGGACGTCGGTCATCGGATCGCTCCGCTGAAACCTCCGGGCCCCGTGCTCAGCGGGTAGCCGCCTGGGGCGTGGAGTGTTCGATCACCCGGTCGATGAACCCGTACTCATTCGCCTCCTCGGCGGTGAACCACCGGTCGCGGTCCGAGTCGGCCTCGATGCGCTCGAGTGGCTGACCGGTGTGGAACGCGATCCGCTCGGCCATCATCCGCTTCATGTAGACGATCTGCTCGGCCTGGATGGCGATGTCGGTGGCCTGACCCTGCATCTGCCCGGAGGGCTGGTGCATCAGGATCCGGCTGTGGGGTAGTGCGAACCTCTTCCCCGGCGCCCCGGCGCACAGCAGGAACTGTCCCATCGACGCGGCCAGGCCGACACAGATGGTGCTCACGTCGCAGCTGACGTACTGCATGGTGTCGTAGATGGCCATGCCGTCGGTGACCGAGCCGCCCGGGGAGTTGATGTAAAGGGCCACGTCCCGCTCGTGGTTCTCGGCGGCCAGGAGGAGGAGCTGTGCACAGACCTGGTTCGCCACGGTGTCATCGATGGCACTCCCCAGGAAGATGATGCGCTCCTTCAAGAGGCGCTGGAAGACGTCGGCTGAGGCCAGGTCGGGCAGGTTGCCCGACCGCATCGACGGGGATAGGTCTGCGACCAGGGGTGATGCGTTTCCGGGGTGTGATGCCATGCCACGAGGCTACCCGGGATGTCGGCGCGGGTCGGGCAGGGTGCAGGAGGCGGCCCGATAGGCTCGGCGTGTCCCGGCAGGCGGCGCGATGCCGGCGGTGGGGGCGCTGCGGGCGTGGCGGAACGGTAGACGCGCGGGGTTTAGGTCCCCGTCCTTTCGGGGGTGGAGGTTCGACTCCTCTCGCCCGCACTCGGCTCTCTGATGGGGCGACTCATCTCCAGGTGTTCAGCACCTGGTCACCAACCTGATGCAATAGAGCCATGATCACCGGCCGCGACCTCACCATCGAGATCGGTGGAAGGACCCTGATTCGCGACGCGTCGTTCATGGTCGGCCCCGACGACAAGGTCGGCCTCGTCGGCCGCAACGGGACGGGGAAGTCCTCGTTGGTGTCGGTCATCTGCCGCCAGGTCCCTCCGCACCTGCGCGTGGCGGGGGACGTGGACATCCAAGGAAGTATCGGCTTCCTTCCCCAGGTGCCCCGGGTGGGCGGGCTCGGCCTCGAGCCCACGGGGTTCTCCCATGTGCTGTCGGCCCGTGGCCTCGACGTCCTCGACGAAGAGCTCCACACAGCCCGTCGCGCCGTGGCCGCGGACCCGACCACCGAGGCCATCGCCACGTTCTCCGATCTCGAAGAGCGCTACGGAGCCGTGGGGGGATACAACCTCGAAGGTGAAATCGCCCGTCTCGCCGAGGGGATCGGGCTCCGCCAGGATGTCCTGTTCGACGACATCGACTCACTCTCAGGGGGCCAGCGCCGTCGCGTCGACATCGTCCGGGTCCTGTTCGGAGCGCCCGACACCCTGGTCCTCGACGAGCCCACGAACCACCTGGACCTGGCCGCCAAGCGCTGGCTGACGGCAGAATTGTCGCGTTTTCCGGGGGCGATGCTCGTCATCAGCCACGATCTCAAGTTGCTCGACCGCGTCATCACGAAGGTCCTGAGCCTGGCCGACGGAGGCCTCCGGGAGTTCAAGGGCAACTACACGGCCTTCCGATCCCAGCTGACCGCCGACATCGAACAGCGGGAGAAGAAACGCTCCCTCGAGGACCGACAGATCCGCAAACTCAGCACGCTGGCCGACTCCATGCGGGCCAGTACCGAGGACCGGGCCCGCAAGGCGAAGGTCCTCGACCGCAGGGTGGAAAAGATGAAAGGCAACCGCACCGAGCTGGTGAAGCGCGACCGCAAGACCCGCTTTCGGCTCCCCACGCCGGCACGCTCGGGATCGCTTCCCCTGACGGTGCACGGGGTCCAGGTCTCCTACGGGGCGAAGAAGGTGCTTCTCAACATCGATTTCGTCGTCGGGCGCGGCGACCGGGTCGTGGTCATCGGGCGCAACGGGGCCGGCAAGAGCAGCCTGCTGCGCTGCCTCGCCTCGGTCCAGGAACCGACACAGGGCAAGGTCGAAGTCGGGCACAACGTCTCTCTGGGGTACTTCGCACAGGAGCACGAGCAGCTCGACCCCGCGCTGTGTGCTCTGGAACAGATCGACGACAGTGTGCTGCGGACGGTGTCCGAGCGACGAGCCCTGTTGGGCTCGTTCGGGATCACCGGAGGCACCGCCGAGCAGTTGCCGGCGTCGCTGTCGGGAGGAGAGCGCGCCAAGCTCAGCCTGGCGATGTTGTCGGCGGGGCGCGCCAACCTGCTGGTGCTCGACGAGCCCACCAACAACCTCGACCCCGCCTCGGTCGAAGCCGTGGGCGAGATGCTCAGCACCTGGCCCGGGACCGTCGTGGCGGTGAGCCACGACCGGCCCTTCGTCGACGCCCTGCGTCCGACCCACGCCCTGCACCTACCCGAAGAGCGCTACGAATTGTGGCGCGAGGAATACCTCGAGGACGTCGAGATGCGATGACGCAGGTGCTGATCCGCCCCCAACAAGGAGTTGCCATGGCCGACGTAACCCACCTCGCCACCTCCCAAGCCGGGATCAGACGACGAGTGGCGTCCATCGGTGCGGGGCAGTGGGACCTCCCCACCCCGTGCACCGACTGGAGTGTCAAGAACCTTGTCGTGCACATGATCGAGGGAAGCCGCATGGCTCTCCTGCTCCTGCAGGGGGCGTCGGCAGAGGAAAGCCGGTCGGTGTTCGGCGTGGCCCATGGCCCGGACCTCGTGGCGGAGCTCGACGTCGCGCTCGCAGACGAGCTCGCCGCCTTCGACGCTCCCGGCGCGTTCGAGATGGTGGTGCACCACCCTGCCGCCGGGGACGTTCCGGGCTTCACCGTCTATCAGTTCCGGACCTCGGACTACCTGCTGCACAGTTGGGACGTCGCCCGGGCGATCGGGGGTGACGAATCCCTGGACGAGAGTCTGGTGCTCCTGACCTGGGAAGCGATGCAGCCCATGGCGCCGTTCATCGCCGACATCGGAATGTTCGGGAGCGGGCCGAGCGGCACCGTGGCAGACGACGCCCCCTTGCAGCTGCGGCTGCTGGACCTCACGGGTCGCAGACCGTAGCGACCTCGTCGTGGCCTCTTACATCGCCATGCTCCGGGGGATCAACGTGGGAGGGCACGCCAAGGTGTCCATGGTGGACCTCCGAGCCACGTTCCTCGAAATGGGGTACGGCGATGTCCGGACCTACATCCGGAGCGGCAACGTGTTGTTCGGCTCGTCGGGTTCTGCCGCCAAGCTCCAATCGGTCATCGAACAGGGGCTCGAGGACCGCTTCGGACTCGGGATCAAGGTCGTGCTCCGCACGAGAGCGCAACTCGAAGAGGCCATCGAGCACAACCCGCTGGCGGGCGGCAATCGCGATGGCGCCAAGCTGCATGTGACGTTCCTGTCCTCCACGCCGGCGTCGTCTCGTGTCTCGGGTCTCGACACCCAGGGTTTCCTCCCCGATGAGTTCCGGGTCAGAGGCCGCGAGGTCTACGTCCACTGTCCC
>JADGOL010000292.1 GCA_017882995.1 Acidimicrobiales bacterium
GGGCACCACCCGTCTGCCGAGCACGCCGCTGGCCCCGGCGACGAAGACCCTCATCGTCGGTGACCTCCCCGCGCGTCCACGTCGTGATGGTACGCGGCCACCGGCGCGACACGCTCCGCACACGGGAACGTCGGGCCCGCTCACGCGCCGAAACGAGAAATGTGTGTTTGTTGGGTTACGGGTGATCCCGGGATGCGGAGTCTCGCTGTGTGGTCGTTCTGCCTCCTCTATGCGTCACAAACCGAGTGTTTTCACCCGACGTCTGATCAGAAGGGCGATTCCTCCCGAAAGAAGAGCATCTCCGCAGCGCGAATGCGCACTGAAGTCGGGTGTCGGTTGGGTAGCCTGGAACTGCTTTTGCAGTACGTGAGAGTGAGGCGACAGAGCGTGATCTTCGTCGAAGTCTTCAGGCTTCTTCTGGTGATCGCCGGGACCATCGGCGGTCTCACGGTCGGGAACGAAATCGGCCGCAACACGACCGCGCCGGTCGTGGGCATCACCCTGGGCGCGCTGGCGTCGTACCTCTTGGGCGGGATCATCGGGCGGCTCATCGACCGCGGTCTGCGCGGCGCGGTCTTGTCGTTGCGCACCATGCCGGCCAGCTCGGTGTTCGCGGGGTCGGTGGTAGGAACGACGGGCCTGCTCCTGGGGCTCGTGGCCGGCCTTCCCGTGGTGGCCCTCGTCCACTCGAGCATCGACTACCCGCTCGTCTCCGCCTTCGCCTGGGTGCTCTGCGCGGCGGGCGTGCGCATCGGGGTGGCCAAGGGCCAGGAGATCGTCCGGGCGGCGGGGATGTCGCACCTGCTCGACCGTCCCGCCGAGCCACCCCCGGGCACGGCATTGCTGGTGGACAGCTCGGCGGTGATGGACCGCTACCTCCTGGTGCTCGGCCGCTCCGGGTTGCTGGCCGGCGGCGTGGTCCTGCCGTGTTTCGTGGTCGACGAGGTGCGTGGGTTGACCCACAGCCCCGACCCGGTGTCGTCGCGTCGCGCCCATCGCGGCCTCGAGGCGATCGAGGCACTCCGGGCCGCCGGCGTCCAGGTGTGGATGAACCAGGACGAGCTCCCCGAGCTCGACGACCCCGGGGACCGCGCCCTGGCGCTCGCCCATCGGCTCCATGTCCGCCTGGGCACGTGCTCGACCGAGTTGGCGTCGCGCGCCACGGCCCAGGACATCGACGTGGTCGACCTCCGTCATCTCGCCGCCGAGCTCTCCCCCGACCATCCTGCGGGGGAACGCCTGGTGGTGGATCTCGTCAAAGAAGGTCGCCAGCCTCGACAGGCCGTCGGATACCTGCCCGAGGGTGACATGGTGGTCGTGAACGACGCGTCGCATCTCGTGGGCCACGCCGACATCGAGGTCGTCGTCTCCTCGGCCCGCCAGACGAGCCAGGGGCTCTTGGTCTTCGCCCAGCTCTACCAGGGTGGCCCGTCACTGGCCCAGCGGGCGAACACGGGCTGAGCCGTCAGGCGGTCTTGACCGCCGCCACCAGCTTCGACAACGAGTCCTTGGCGTCCCCGAAGAGCATCGTGGTCTTCGGGTCGTACAGCAGCTCGTTGTCGATGCCGGCGAACCCCGGCCGCATCGACCGCTTGAGGAACACGATGTTCGTCGCCAGGTCGGCGTTGATGATGGGCATGCCGAAGATGGGACTGCCCGGCGTGTTCTTGGCGGCGGGGTTCACGGTGTCATTCGCCCCCACCACGAGTGCCACGTCGGTGGTGGCCATGTCCTGGTTGGCGTCGTCCATCTCCTCGAGCTGGTCGTAGGGGACGTTCGCCTCGGCGAGGAGCACGTTCATGTGTCCGGGCATCCGGCCCGCCACGGGGTGGATGGCGTAGTACACCTCGACCCCGCGCGCCGCCAACGCGTCGGCGAGCTCGCGGGCGGTGTGCTGCGCCTGGGCCACGGCGAGGCCGTAGCCCGGGATGATGGCCACCTTGCGTGCATAGGCGAGCAGCACGCCGATGTCATCGGCGGTCCCGGCCCGCACCGACCGACCCTCGGCATCGGGGCCCTCACCCGAAGCGGTCACCACCGAGCCGAACGCGCTGAAGAGGATGTTGGGGAGCGACCGGCCCATGGCCTGGCTCATCATCCTTGTGAGCAAGGTGCCCGAGGCGCCCACGAGCGTCCCGGCCACGATGAGCAACGTGCTGTTGAGGGTGAACCCCGAGGCGGCCACGGCCAGGCCGGTGAAGGCGTTCAACAACGAGATGAGCACCGGCGTGTCGGCCCCGCCGATGGGCAGGACGAAGATGGCCCCGAGGACCAGTGACAACACCAGCACGATGACGAGCACGGTGGTGCTGGCGGTGACCACGGTGACGACGAGCAAGGCGACGATGGCGAGCCCGATGGCGGCGTTGATCGGCTGCTGGGCCGGGTAGGTGATGGGCCGGCCCGTCATCAGCTCCTGGAGCTTGGCGAAGGCGATGGTGCTGCCGGCCAGGGAGACCGACCCCACCAGCACGCCGAAGAGGATCTCGCAGATCTTGTAGATCGCCAGCGACTTTCCCGGCACCGAGATGAACTCGGTGACCGACACCAGCGCGGCGGCCCCACCACCCACGCCGTTGAAGATGGCAACCATCTGCGGCATGGCGGTCATCTTCACGAGACGAGCCGCGGGGATGCCGATGACCGTTCCGATGGCGATGGCGAGGATGATGAGGACGAGGTTGCGGGTGTGCGAGTACACCACGGGCAGCGAGAACGTCCACGCCACCGCCACGAGCATGCCGCCCGCACCGACGAGGTTCCCCAGCCGGGCGCGCTTGGGCGAGCTCAGACCCTTGAGCGCCAGGATGAACCCGACGATGGCGACCAGGTAGACGAGGTCTGTGGCCGTGGCCCGACTCACGACGGCGTCCCTGTCCCGGTGCCCGTGCTCGATCCGGTGCCGGGGTCGGTCTTGCCACGGGCGTCGGCGTCCGCCGCCGGCTTGCGATCCGGCTTGGCCTTGAACATGTGGAGCATCCGGTCGGTGACGACGAAGCCGCCCACGACATTGAGGGTGGCCAGGACAACGGCGAGGAAGCCCAGCGTCAGCTGGGCGGGACCATGCGCCTGGCCCAACACGAGCATGGTGCCCACGAGGATGATGCCGTGGATGGCGTTGCTCCCCGACATGAGCGGGGTGTGCAGGATGCTCGGCACCTTGGAGACCACCTCGTAGCCCACGAAGGCGGCGAGGACGAACACCGTGATGAAGGTCATAAGACCGGGATCTGCGGCGATCACGGTGATGACTCCTTTCCTGCGAGCAGCTCGGCGGTCGGCCCGTGGACGACCTCACCGGCCCGGACGACACAGCTGCCGGCCACGATCTCGTCGTCGAAGTCGGGCTGCAACACTCCGTCCACGACGATGAGGGCCAGGAAGTTGGCCACGTTGCGCGAGTACAGGAAGCTGGCGTGGGTGGGCATGGCCGAGGGCGGGTTGGAGAGCCCGCACACTGTCACGCCGTGGTGCACGAGGTCCTTACCGGGCTCCGAGAGCTCGCAGTTGCCGCCGCTGTCGGCCGCCATGTCGACGATGACCGATCCCTCGACCATGCGCTCGACCATGGCCGTGGTCACGAGGACCGGCGCCTGGCGGCCCGGGACGGCCGCGGTGGTGATGACCACGTCGGCCGCGGCGACCTCGTTGCTGATCAGCTCGCGCTGGCGGGCGAGGAACTCCTCGGACTGCACCCGGGCGTAGCCGCCCGAGCCCTCCTGGGACTCGAGCTCGAGCTCCACGAAGTTGGCGCCGAGGGACTGCACCTCTTCTTTGGCCGCGGCCCGCACGTCATAGGCCCGCACCTGGGCTCCGAGTCGACGGGCGGTGGCGATGGCCTGGAGTCCGGCCACCCCGGCGCCGAGCACGAGCACCTTGGCGGGCGGGATGGTGCCGGCCGCGGTCATGAACATGGGGAAGAACTTCGGGAGGCGCTCGGCCGCGGCCAGCGCGGAAAGGTAGCCCGACACCGTCGCCTGCGACGACAACGCGTCCATCGACTGGGCCCGGCTGATGCGCGGCACGAGGTCGAGGCTGAACGCCGTCGCCTTGCGCTGCACGAGGGCCCGCACCGTGTCGAGCTGCGCGCCGGGCTGGAAGAAGCTGACCACCGAGATGCCCTCGGGGAGCGCGGCCACCTCCTCGGGTGTGGGCGCCTGGACCTTGGCGACGAGGTCGGCACCGGCGATGGCCTCGGCTGCGCTCGGGCGCAACGTGGCGCCCTTCTCCGCGTAGGCGCCGTCGGGGAAGTGCGCGTCGACCCCGGCGCCTTCCTGCACGACGACCTCGACGCCGGTGCCGGCCAGGCGCCCGGCCACATCGGGAATGATGGCGACCCGATGCTCGCCGGTGCGCGTTTCGGTAGGGACGGCGAGTTTCACGGGGGGCTATCAGAGCACGTGGGGAGCGCGACGCTCCACTTCATGCCCGCATTCGGCTTCGGTCAGGCACCCTGCAGCGCCGTCAGGAAGGCTGGGCCCTCGCCTCCACCGTGCACCTCGAGCGCCGCCCCCGACACATACGACGCCAGCGGCGAGGCCAGGAACAGGCAGGCCCCGGCCACGTCGTCGGGCGTACCCATCCGGCCCAGGGGAACCGTGGCCGCCACCGCGGCGAGGCCGGCCGCCCCGCCGTAATGGTCCTCGGCGGCCTCGGTGGCGATCATCCCTGCCACCACGCAATTGACTCGCACCTTGGGCGCCCACTCGACCGCCAGTGTGCGCGTCAGGTTGATGAGCCCGGCCTTCGCCGCGCCGTAGGCGGCGGTCCCCGGTGAAGGGCGCAGGCCCGACACGCTCCCGATGTTGATGATCGACCCGCCGGTGTCGGTGCCGGCGGCGCCCTGCATCACCGCATTGGCGGCCTGGGCGCAGTACATCGGGGCCAGAAGATTGAGCGCGATCACCTGCGACACGAAACGGGGCGAGGCGTCCGCCGCGGGCACGGCCGGAGAGCCACCGGCGTTGTTCACGAGCACGTCGACGCGCCCGAAGCGCTCCACGGTGGAGTCCACGACCGATGCCGCCTGCTCGGCGTCGCGCACGTCGGCGGTGAAGAACACGGCCCGTCGTCCCTTGCCCTGCGGCAGCTCGTCACCGGCCGGCTCCTTGCGCCCGCAGATGACCACGTCGGCACCGGCGCCCAGGAACGCCTCGGTGATGCCGCGCCCCACACCTCGCGCCCCGCCGGTGACGACGACCACCCTGCCGGTGAAGTCGATAGGGCCGGTGAAGTCGATCGGGCCGGTGGTGTCGATCGGGCCGGTGGTGTCGATCTCCTCGCTCACGCTCAGAACCTAGCCAACGTCCCGGCCGACGGGCGCTGTCGACGGTGCGGTCCCGGGACCCCCTTGACGCTTCGAAGACCCAGGAAGGAGACTCGCCCGAGGGGTAAGGACGTCGGGGGGCGTCCTTCGGGGGGGATTGCGGAGGTGCGATGAGAACGAGGACGCGCCCTGCGTCACCGGTCTCGTTGCGGTACCTGCCCGCCCTGGACGGCATCCGAGGAGTCGCCGTCGTGGCGGTCATCGCCACCCACACCGTGGCGACGATCCCAGGTGGCTTCTTGAGCGTCGACGTCTTCTTCGCGCTGTCGGGCTACCTCATCACCTCGCTGCTGGTCGCCGAATGGCGCCAGAGCGAGGCGATCTCACTGGGCCGGTTCTGGTCACGTCGAGCCCGGCGCCTGCTCCCCGCCTTGTTCCTGATGCTCACCGCAGTGGGTGCGGGGGCGGCCCTGTGGCCGCAGATCTTCGACAGCCCCTCGTTGCGCGGCGACACGCTGGCCACGGTGTTCTACGTCGCCAACTGGCACTTCATCGCGGACCACACCAATTACTTCCTGGCCGCGGGCAAGGCGTCGCCCCTGCTCCACACCTGGTCCCTGGCCATCGAGGAGCAGTTCTACCTGGTGTGGCCGATCGTGGTCCTGGCCGTCTTCAAGCTTCGTCGACCGTGGCGGCGCGCCGAGGGTCACGACGAGACGGCGAGCTCGTCGCCCGGCCGTGCCGGGCCTGACCATCGGCGTCGTCTTCACGTGCTCTTCGCGATCGCTGTCACCGGGGCCGTGGCCTCGGCGGTGTGGATGGCGGTGCTCACCCGGGACGGGGGTGACACCACGGGCAGCTTCTACGCCAGTGACACCCGGGCCCAGGCCATCCTGGTCGGTGCCGCGCTCGCCATCGGCAGCGTGTTGTGGGGTCCGGCCCGCTCGCGCCGGGCGCGCGCCGCGGTGTGGGGTTTCGGTCTGACCGGTGTGGCGGGTACCGCCCTGTTGTGGTCGCTCGTCCCCGCGAATTCGCTGATGGTGTTCCGAGGAGGGTTCTTCGTCGCCGCGCTGTGCACCGCCGGGATCATCGCCTGTGTCGCCAATCTTCCCGCCAGCCGCCTCGCCACCGTCTTGTGCTTCGGGCCGCTTCGCTACGTGGGTCGCATCTCGTACGGGATGTACCTCTGGTACTGGCCGCTCGTGCTCGTGTTCTCGAGCACCCGCACCCACCTCCAGGGCTATCCCCTGCTCGGGGTACGGCTGGTGGCGATCATCTCGGTGGCGACCGCCTCGGCGTACCTCGTCGAGCTGCCCATCCGCAGGGGCCATCTCCCGAGATGGTGGGCGCCGCTGGTCATGCCCGTGGCCGCGAGCTTGGCCGTGCTCACGACCTTCCTGGCCACGGTGGGCGTGAGTGACGTGGCCGCGGCCTCGGTGAGTGCCCACGACCATCCGCCGGCCAACGCCCCCCTGGCGGGGTCGGCGGCGGGGTCAGCCGCCGGGTCGGCGACCACGACGACGGACCCCGCGCCCGTGAAGGTGCTCCTCGTCGGGGATTCGGTGGCGGGCACGCTCGGGGTCGGGCTCGGGCAGGTGATGTCGCAGTACGGGGTGGTGGCCGTGAACGAAGGCAGCCCGGGCTGCTCGGTGTCGATGGACCAATTGGTCAAGGTCCTGTGGTTCACCGGCCCTCCCGGAAAGCCGTGTGTGAACGGCGACCCCGGCGCCCTGTTGACGCAATGGCGCGCCTGGGTGGACCAGTTCAATCCCGATGTCGTGATCTACATGGCCCGCAGCGACGTGTTGAACCAGGAGGTGGACTCGAACTGGACCAACATCGGCGAGCCCGCCTTCGA
>JADGOL010000293.1 GCA_017882995.1 Acidimicrobiales bacterium
AACTCCCTCTGACCACAGAAAACGGCCCTGGCTCACCAGGTGTCGTGTGGCGCCCGGTCTACGATTGACCCACCATGAAAGTGCTCGTCACCGGCGGTGCAGGCTTTATCGGGTCCAATTTCGTCCGGTACTGGGTGGAACACCATCCCGACGACGTCGTGGTCGCCTACGACGCCCTCACCTACGCCGGGAACCTCCCCAACCTGGCCGACGTGGAGGACCGGATCAGCTTCGTCCACGGCGACGTCTGCGACGGCGATCTCGCCCTCGAGACCCTGCGGGTCCATGACATCGACACCATCGTCCACTTCGCGGCCGAGTCCCACAACAGCCTGGCCGTGCTCGACCCGGGTCGGTTCTTCCGCACCAACGTGCTCGGGACCCAGGCCATGCTCGAGGCGGCCCGCCACGGCGGGGTCGGTCGCTTCCACCACATCTCGACCTGCGAGGTCTACGGCGACCTTCCCCTGGACTCCGACGACGCCTTCACCGAGGAGCACCCCTACCGGCCCCGCACCCCGTACAACGCGTCGAAGGCGGGTGCGGATCACGCCGTGCGCGCCTACGTCGAGACCTACGATCTCCCCGCCACCATCACCAACTGCTCCAACAACTACGGGCCGTACCAATTCCCCGAGAAGGTCATCCCGCTCTTCGCCGCCCACGCGCTCGACGACCGGCCCCTGCCGCTGTACGAGTCGACCCGCAACCAGCGCGAGTGGTTGCATGTGATCGACCACTGCCGTGCCATCGAAGCCGTCCTCGAGCGCGGCCGCATCGGCGAGACCTACCACGTCGGCAGCGGCATCGAAGCGAGCATCGAGGAGATCGCCGACGCCGTGCTCAAGGCGCTCGGCAAGCCGGAGTCGCTCAAGAAGATCGTCCCCGACCGCCCCGGTCACGACCGGCGCTATCTCCTCGACTGCACCAAGATCAAGAAGGAGCTGGGCTGGGCGCCCACCATCGGGTTCGAGAAGGGCCTCGAGGACACCGTTCGCTGGTACGCGGACAACCGCGCCTGGTGGGAGCCGCTCATGGACCGCGCTCCGGTGGTCGAGTCCTCCTGGGGCGACGATTCCTCGAACGATGCCTCGGGCTCGTCCCGCTCGCGCTAGCGCCAGTGGCGGAAGTGGACATGACGTCATGAGGGTGCTCGTGACAGGCGCGGGCGGTCAGCTCGGCACCGATGTCGTCGAGGCCCTGTCGGGGCGGGTGCCGACGGGGGGCCTCGCCAACGACCGCGCCACGGGCCGGCTGGGTCTGCGCTCCCCGTGCGAGGTGACCGCGGCGGACCACGCGCTGCTCGACGTCGCCGATCGAGACGCCGTCCAGACGATCTTCGAGGGGGTCCGCCCCCATGTCGTGATCCACGCCGGAGCATGGACGGCGGTCGACGCCTGTGAAGGCGACCCCGACCGGGCCTACGCGGTGAACGCGCTGGGGACCCGCCACGTCGCCGAGGCGGCCCGCCGGGTCGGGGCCCATGTGGTCTACGTCTCGACCGACTACGTCTTCGACGGGACCTCGCCGCGGCCCTATCTCGAATGGGACCCGCCCAACCCGACGTCGGTCTACGGCGCCAGCAAGCTCGGCGGTGAGCTCGAGCTCGACCCCTCCTCCACGGTGGTCCGGACATCGTGGGTGTGTGGCGCCCATGGCGCCAACATGGTCCGCACCGTGCTGCGCCTGGCCGGCCAACCCGGCCCCATGCGGTTCGTCGACGACCAGCGTGGCAGCCCCACCTTCACCGCCGATCTCGCCGGGGTCCTGGCCGTGCTCGGCACCGAGCGTCTCCCCGGCACCTTCCACGTCACCAACGCCGGGGTGACCTCGTGGTACGACTTCGCCCGGGCCGTCCTCGAGACGGCGGGACACGACCCCGCCCGGGTCGAGCCCATCGCCACCGCCGAGCTCGACCCACCGCGCCCCGCGCCGCGTCCGGCCAACTCGGCTCTCGACAACGCCGCCCTGCGCCTCATGGGAATGGCGCTGCTCCCCGACTGGCGCGACGCCCTCGACCGTCTGTTGGCGGCGACCGAACCCGTCTCGGCATCGGCGAAGGAGGCAAGGTGACCCTGCAGAGGACCGAACCCCACGAGGTGACCACGGCGGTGATCGGGGCGGGGTACGTCGGCCTCACCACCGCCGTCGTCCTCACCCATCTCGGGTACCAGGTGACCTGTGGCGAGTCGAGCCCCGCCAAGGTGCAGCAGCTGTCGCGCGGCGAGCCGACCATCGTCGAAGAAGGCCTCGGCGACATCCTCATCGGCGGCCTCGACTCGGGCCGGCTCAAGTTCGTCCTCGGGGCCACCGAAGCCGTGCGCGGCGCCGACTTCGTGTTCCTGTGCGTGCCCACCCCCCAGGGCGCGGACGGAGCCGCCGACGTGAGCTTCCTCGAGTCCGTCGCCGTCGAGATCGCGCCGCATCTCGAGCACGGGGCCGTCGTCGTGAACAAGTCCACCGTCCCGGTGGGGTCCACGATCCTGGTCGAGCAGCTCCTCGACCGACCCGACGTGGCCGTGGTGTCGAACCCCGAGTTCCTGCGCGAGGGCACCGCCATCCACGACGCCCTGCATCCCGATCGGATCGTGGTGGGCGCCGACGACCGGGCCGCGGCGGCGCGGGTGGGGGCGCTGTTCGCGTCGACCCAGGCGCCGCTCATCGTCACCGACGCGGCCACGGCCGAGACCATCAAGTACGCGTCCAACGCCTTTCTCGCCACCAAGTTGAGCTTCGTGAACGCCGTGTCGAACCTGTGCGAGGCGGTCGGCGCCGATGTGCGCGACGTGTTGCTGGGCATGGCCTATGACCACCGCATCGGCTTCGACTACCTCCACCCCGGCCCGGGCTGGGGGGG
>JADGOL010000047.1 GCA_017882995.1 Acidimicrobiales bacterium
ACGGGATGGCTGGCCGAGGCCGCGCCCGACGGCCAGGCCAGGCTGCACGGCGAGATGGTCGACGCGCTGGCCCGGATCCATCGCCTCGACTGGGAGTCGCTCGGTTGCGACACCATCGTGGCGCGCCCCGATCGTGACGTCGGCGACGGTGGCTGGCGCGATGGTGCCGATCGTGTCGGGGGCACGGACGGTGAGGACCGCCCGGGGCGGCTGGCCGGGGAGGTCGAGCACTGGGCCCGGTACCTGGCCTGGGCGGGCGAGGGCAAGGCGCCGCCGATCTTCGAGGAAGGGGTGGCGTGGTGTCGCGCCACCCTGCCTCGCCCCGAGCCGCCGGCGTCGCTGCTGTGGGGCGACGTGCAGCTCGGCAACGTCCTCGTGGGTGATGACATGGGCGTGTCCGCCGTCCTCGACTTCGAGATGGCGTCGATCGGGCCCGCCGAGGTCGACCTGGCCTGGTTCGTGGTCCTCCACGAGATGGCCGTCGTCCGCTGTGGTGGCGACCTGCCGGGCTTTCCCGGGCGCGCCGCCACGGTCGCCGCCTACGAAGCACGACTGGGTCGGCCCGTACAAGACCTGCGGTGGTACGAGGCCTTCGCGGCGCTGCGCAGTGGAGCCATCCTGGTGCGTGCGGCACGGTTGCTGGCGCGCCTCGGCGTCGACGACAGCTGGCTCACCCACGAGAACCCGACCATCGAGCTCCTGGCCGGTCTCATCTCGGATTGATCCCGGACCTGCGGCGAATCGTCGGGTCTTGGGCTGATCGTGCCGAGCGTCTACCGTGCGGAGCGTCTACCGTGCGGAGCGTCTACGGTGCGGGAACGAGCGACCATCGCGTCCCGAGTGCTGCTGCGCTGCTCGACACCATGCCGTTCGCCCGGACGTGTGTGATCGAGTCACAACTCAGGAGGACCAGATGACAAGCGCTGAACTACTCGTCGACAGCTTCGGTCGGATCCGTGAAGCCGTGCACGAAGCCGTCGAAGACCTGGCCGTCGACGCCCTGACGGCGCGCCTCGATGGCGAGGCGAATTCGATCGGTTGGCTGGTGTGGCATCTGACCCGCATCCAAGACGACCACGTCGCCGCCGTGGCGGGGACGTCCCAGGTCTGGACGTCTGCGGGCTGGGCGAAACGATGCGGTCTGCCCTTCGACGAGGCCGACCACGGCTACGGACACGGAACCGCGGAGGTGGCCGCCGTCAATCTCGACGCGGCGACGCTGCTCGGGTATCACGATGCCGTCTGCGAGGCCACGCTGCGATTCATTCGACAGCTGACCGACGCCGATCTCGACCGCGTCGTGGACGAGCGATGGGACCCGCCCGTCACCTTGGGTGTGCGGCTCGTGAGTGTCGTCGCCGACGATCTCCAACATGCCGGTCAGGCCGCCTTCATCCGGGGGGTCCTCACCAGGAGATGACGGGCCGCGCTCACTCCGGCCCGGGCTGGGTCGCGCTCGCTCCTGAGGCGGCGGCGCGTTCGAGGAGGAGCGTGCCCTCACGACTGTTGCGGGTCAGAGCGGCGGCGCGCTCGAACTCGACCCGGGCTTCGTCGAAACGGCCCAACTTGGCGAGCAGGTCACCGCGGACGCTGGGTAGGAGGTGATACCCGCGCAGAGCGGGCTCGGCACGGAGCGCGTCGACGAGCTCGAGCCCGACGCGCGGCCCGAACGCCATCGAGTACGCCACGGCCCGGTTGAGCTCGACGATGGGCGACGGCGCCAGTTGCGCGAGCGCGTCGTAAAGCGCCGCGATGCGCTCCCAATCGGTCTCTTGCGCCGTGCGGGCCCGGGCGTGACACGCCGCGATGGCGGCCTGGAGCGCGTACGGGCCGAATCCCTGGCCCAACTTGTCGGCTCGATCGAGTGCGGCCAACCCGTGCCGGATGAGGACGTGGTCCCATCGGGAGCGATCCTGGTCGAGGAGCAAGACGGGCTCTCCCGAAGGGCCGACGCGGGCTCGGACACGCGACGCCTGGATCTCCATCAGGGCCACCAGGCCGTGGACCTCGGGCTCGTCGGGCAGGAGCTCGGCCAGGATGCGACCCAGGCGCAAGGCGTCCTCGCACAAGGTGGGGCGCATCCAGTCGTCGCCGGCGGTGGCGGAGTACCCCTCGTTGAAGACGAGATAGAGCACTTCGAACACCGACGTCACCCGGGCGGCCCGGTCGGCTCCTGCCGGGACTTCGAAGGGGACTCTGGCCTCGGCCAGGGTCCGCTTGGCCCGGACGATGCGCTGGGCCACCGTCGGCTCTCGGACGAGAAAAGCCCGCGCGATCTCGTCGGTGGTGAGGCCACCCAGGAGCCGGAGCGTCAGCGCGACGCGCGCCTCGGTGGAGAGGACGGGGTGACAGGCGACGAAGATGAGCCGCAGGAGGTCGTCGCCGAAATCGTCTTGCGGCTCGACGAGCTCGACAAAGTCGGGCCCAGACAGATCCGATCGGGCTTCGAGCTCGCGCCCGAGCTCGAACTGCTTGCGCTCGAGCACGGTTCTGCGCCGCAACATGTCGACGGCGCGGCGCTTGCCCACCGCCATGAGCCACGCACCGGGGTTGTCCGGAACTCCTGATCTCGGCCACTGCTCGAGCGCGGACGCCAGCGCGTCGTGGGCCAGGTCCTCGCCGACACCGACGTCGCCGACATAGCGGGCCAGGCCGGCGATGAGCCGGGCCGACTCGATCCGCCACACGGCATCGATGGCACCGCGCGCCGCCTTGGCGCCCGGAGTATCGGCGCCTCGCGTGGCGGCGTCCGACGCCTCATGACCCGGCATCGGGCTCCATCACGGCAAATCCGACACCGGGCCATGAACCGAGACATCCGCTCGGTGGAGTGCTCGTCACTCGGCGACTACCGGCCGGCTGCCCGCTGGACCTCGGGGGGGAAGTCTTCGATCTCGAAGACCTGTCGGACCTCGATGACCGGCCCGTCAGCACACGGAGCCCGCTTGGCCCACTCGACGGCCTCGTCCTTCGACTTCACGTCGATCAGCCAATAGCCGCCGATCACCTCTTTCGCCTCACTGAAAGGCCCGTCGGTCACGGTGGCCTTCCCACCGGGGAACGACACCCGCGCTCCGTTGGTGCTCGGGTGCAACCCGTCCAGGGCGAGCAGCACGCCGGCCTTGGTCAGCTCCTCGTTGTACTTCGTCATGGCTGCCACCGCTTCGGGGTCCGGCATCCAGTCGTTCTCGGAGATGTTGGGGATCATGAACATCATGAATCGCATGGTCGGCTCCTTTTCCTTTGGGATCGAACTGGTTCTGGGTTCGGAGTCGAGCGTTCGGCCCCATCGACCCGAAGCTCTTCTCTGGTGAGGCGTCGAACGAGGTGGGCCGGAATCGACACGACCCGACCGATTCCTCTTCTTCTTACTGGCTTCTTGCCACGGGGCCCTGCCCTGCCACCCCCTGAGCCTGCAGATGATGAGTGTCCCTCATAGCGAGGTATACTCAGTACCTGGCCGGCCGCTGGCCACGATTCCCGAGGAGCAGGTTGCCCCCCCACACACGAACCGAACAGTCCCAGCCGCGATCGGATACCACCCTCGAGCTGGCCGAACTCCTCACCCATACCTCGCGCCGGCTCCGTCGGGGGTCGATCGTGCAGCTCGCCCCGCTGGGCCTCACCTATGCCCAGGCCCGCGTGCTTCGCCTCGTGGCCGCCCATGGCCGGCCCCTGCGGATGGCCGACCTGGCCGCCCAGCTCGACGTGGTCCCCCGGTCGGTCACGACCATGGTCGACGCCCTCGAAGGGGCCGGGCTCGTGGTGCGTCACGCCGACCCCGGCGATCGGCGATCGGTCCTCGTCGTGCTCAGCGATGACGGGCGACTCCTGCTCGACCGCCTCGAAACGGCCCGTCGCGACAGCGCCGATGAGGTCTTCGGAGGCCTCGACGCCGTCCAACGCCACCAGCTCCTCGACCTGCTCGGGATCCTGTGCGAGCGCGGCTCGTGTGTCAGCTGCTGCGGGCCCGGCGCATCCCATGGCTCGGCAGAGGCGGACTCGCCCGCCGATGCCGACACGACAGGCGGAGGGCACCGATGAGCATGAGCATGGGAATGGGCGGCCACGGGGGCATGGGATGGGGCCTCATGCGATCGCTCCGACGCGACGACTCGGTGACCCAGCAGCAACTTCCCAAGGGCATCGTGCGTCGGATCGCCGGCTTCGCCGGGCCGTATCGCAAGGCGCTCGGGGTCTTCCTGGTCCTCATCGTCGTCGACGCCATCATCGGCGCCGCCAACCCGCTCATCTACCGGGAGATCATCGACACCGGGATCCTGAAGCACCGCTCCGGACTCATTGTGGAGCTCGCCCTCGTAGTGGCGGGGTTGGCGATTCTCGACGCCGTCCTGTCGCTGTGGCAACGCTGGGTCTCGGCGCGCATCGGCGAGGGCCTCATCTTCGACATGCGCACGCGCGTGTTCGAGCACATCCAGAAGATGCCCATCGCCTTCTTCACGCGCACACAGACCGGAGCCCTGGTGTCGAGGCTGAACAACGACGTGCTCGGGGCACAGCAGGCGTTCACCGACACGTTCTCTTCGGTGGTGAGCAACGTGATCGGGGTGACGATCACGTTGGCGGCCATGTTCTGGTTGTCGTGGCCGATCACGCTGGTGGCACTGGCGTTGTTGCCGATCTTCCTCCTGCCGGCCCGTTTCGTCGGCAGACGCCTCGCCAGCATCACGCGTGAGTCCTACACACTCAACGCCCAGATGACCAACACCATGACCGAGCGCTTCAACGTGGCCGGAGCACTCCTGGTCAAGCTGTTCGGCCATTCCCGCGACGAGGTCAAGGGATTCTCCGAGAAGGCCGGACGCGTCCGCGACATCGGCGTCACCCAGGCCATGTACACACGGGTCTTCATGGCCGCGCTGCTCCTCACCGCGTCGCTCGCCACCGCGCTCGTCTACGGCTGGGGTGGGGTGCGCGCCGCCCAGGGTGCCCTCATGGTCGGAACCGTCGTTGCGCTGACCGCGTACCTGACCCGCCTGTACGGGCCGCTCACCGCGCTGTCGAACGTGCAGGTCGACATCATGACGGCCCTGGTGTCGTTCGACCGGGTGTTCGAGGTCCTCGACCTGCCACCGATGATCGACGACAAGCCGAATGCGACCCCCATCCCGCGGGGTCCGGCGCTCATCGAGTTCGACCACGTCGACTTCGGCTACCCGAGCGCGGAGGAGGTGTCGCTGGCCTCGTTGGAGTCCGTGGCCGTCCTCGAGCGCACCGAGTCCCAGCCCGTGCTCTTCGACGTGTCGTTCCAGGCGCAGCCCGGGCAACTGGTGGCGCTGGTGGGCCCGTCGGGTGCCGGCAAGACGACCATCAGCCATTTGGTGCCCAGGCTCTATGACGTGCGAGGTGGGGCGGTGCGGATCAACGGCGTGGACGTGCGCGACGCCACGCTCGAGTCGATCGGGGAGATCGTGGGTGTGGTCACCCAGGACGCGCACCTCTTCCACGAGACCATCCGGGGCAACCTCCGCTATGCCAAGCCCGACGCCACCGAAGCCGAGCTCGTCGAGGCCTTGCGCGCCGCCCACATCCTGCCCCTGGTGGAGTCACTTCCCGACGGGCTCGACACCTTGGTCGGCGACCGCGGCTACCGGCTCTCGGGGGGCGAGAAGCAGCGCATCGCCATCGCCCGCCTGTTGTTGAAGGCCCCCGACATCGTGGTCCTCGACGAGGCCACCGCCCATCTGGACTCGGAGTCCGAGGTCGCCGTGCAGCAGGCGCTGAAGACCGCGCTCGCCGGTCGGACATCCCTGGTGATCGCCCACCGGCTCTCGACGGTGCGAGAGGCGGACAAGATCCTTGTCATCGAAGAGGGGCGGATCGTGGAGGAGGGTCGCCACGACGAGCTCCTCGCGTCGGGCGGGCTCTATTCCGAGCTCTACACGACGCAGTTCGAGCACCAGGCCGACCCCGACGACCCCGACCTCGATCCTGGGGCCGGCACCGCCGAGTCCGGCGCCGCTGTCGCCGACGCCGATGGGCCCGTGCTCACCGGCGCGCCCGTCCGTGGCGACGTGGGTCAGGGATCTGGGACCGGAACCGGAGGCGGTGGGCCCGTATAGCGGGCCGACGGACGGATGAGGCGGTTGTGGGCGGCCTGTTCGATGACATGCGCCGACCACCCGATGACCCGACCCGCCGCGAAGGTCGGCGTGAACATCTCCCGGGGGAGCCCGCAGGTGTACATCACGACGCCGGCGTAGAACTCGACGTTGGTGAACAGCCGGCGCCCCGGCTTCATCTCGGCCAGGACGTCGACCGCAGTGCGCTCGACCTGGGCGGCGAGCTCCACCAGCGGCCCCCCGAGAGAGCGGGCCACGTCGCGCAGGAACAGCGAGCGGGGATCGTCGGTCTTGTAGACACGATGACCGAACCCCATGACGCGGTCGCCGCGCTCGACCGCGGCACGGAGCCAACCGTCGGCCCGCTCGGCGGAACCGATCTCGTCGAGCATGACGAGGGCGCGACCGGGGGCACCCCCGTGCAGGGGGCCTGACAGGGCACCGATGGCCCCGCACACCGCGGCGGCCAGATCGGCCCCTGTCGAGGTGATCACGCGGGCTGTGA